>CAMAYU010000377.1 GCA_945862235.1 Schlesneria paludicola DSM 18645 | reverse complement strand
GCCGCGCGCCACCGACTCGGTTCGCTGTACAACCCCGGCGACTATCCGGCCAGCCTGCGCGGTCTGTTTGGGATCGCGTGGGAGTTCCCTTCGGTGGAACCGCCCGAGTACCTGAGCCGTCTCAGCCCTCGGTTGTTCGAGCAAGAGTGTCAGCGAGTGACGTCCCGCTTTGATGAGGCGGTCCAACTGGCTGAAGAGGCGTTCCTCAACGAACTCAACCGGCTGGTGTCGCATCTCACCGAGCGGCTCAGCGGGAGTGAAGACGGCAAGCCGAAAGTCTTCCGCGACTCGGCCGTGGAGAATCTGGGCGAGTTCTTCAGTCGGTTCTCGCAACTCAACGTCCGCTCGAACGCGGACCTCGACAACCTCGTCGAACAGGCCCGTCGCCTGTTGCGGGGCGTCGCACCGCAAACACTGCGCGACAACGCCGCCCGGCGTCAACAAGTCGCATCGCAACTGGCGGGCGTGCAGGCGTCGCTGGATGGCCTCATGGTCGATCGTCCCCGACGCAGCATCATTCGTCCCAGCCAACGGGAGCGCACCTGATGGATCTCTTCATCGCTCCCGGTGGAACCACGCTGGCGATCTACGACGAAGCGATTGACTTGCACACGCTCGGCACGACGACCATCACACGCGCCAGCCACGTCGAACCGGATGAGTCTGGCCAGTGGCACGCCGACATGGTGGATGGTCCCCAACTGGGGCCGTTCGCACGCCGCAGTGAGGCCCTCGCGGCGGAAGTCACCTGGCTGACCGAGCATCGTCTGCTCAGCCAGCCCTGACTGATACTCGCCTCTGACAATCGACCACCCAGCCGCTTCGGAACCGTTCCGGGGCGGCTGTTTTCGTTTCCCCCTGTTCCCTCTCTCCAAGGATGCTTCCATGACTCAAGCCCAACTGAATCGAGCTGTCTCTCGCGCCACCGGCGAAGACTGCGACTGGATCGACCGCAAAGGCTTCACGCTCGTTGACGACGAACCACCACTGCAAGAGGACGACTTGCTCGCCCTCATCAACGATTGGCAGCAGATCGAAGACGCGCAGGCAACCGCAGTGAATCGCCGTTCGCACCTCGCGTCGGTGGCGTGACACGCTGGCTCGGCGCGATCTCAGCGAACAGGGACAACGGGAGTGGTGGGCGAGGCAGGCCCTCGTCCATCGCCCCCCCTGTCCCGGCGTTAATACCTTCCATCGTTCAACCCTTCTCCATCTTTATTCGGAGTGACTCCATGATTTCGTTCTCACGTTCGTTGGCTCGCCAGTTCCGCGCCGTCGCCCGTCGAGCCGGTTTATCGGCCCGCCACGCGGGCTATGTGCGATTGGTGGCCACGCCCGATGCACTCAGCGTTTACGCGGCCAACCATCGTGTCGCCGTCGAGTACCGGGATGGTGGCCGGTTCGTCTCGGCGGACCTCACTGTGCCGCTGCAACTCTTCGCCGATTGCGAAGGGAAGCGTGACGATCTGGTGACGATTCGGTTGGGCGAGCCCGGCCACATCGTCGCCACGTGGGACGAGGGCGGAGTTCCGCAGCATCGCGACTATCTGTTCGCGGACGACGCCGCGATTCCCGCGCTGCCGTCCATGCCGAGTGAGTTTGCGGCCAATGAGCCGCATCTACTGGTGGCTCTGCGCGACGCAATGGAGACAACCGAAAAGAACGCCACTCGTTACGCACTCGGCTGCATTCAATTGAAGGGTCGCGGTTCGATGGCGGCCACGGATAGCCACCAAATGTTGATGCAGTCCGGGTTCGTGTTCGGCTGGAGCGAAGATGTCCTCATGGAAGCGAGCGACGTCTTCGCGAGTCGTGAGCTGCCACACGATCAGACCATCTCCATTGGAAAGACGGCCAACTGGGTGACGGTTCAGGTGGGAGCCTGGACGATCCACCACGCCATTCAGAAAGAGGGGCGTTTCCCCGACGTGGATCGCGTGACCCCGGCTGCTTCCACAGTGGTCACTCGAATGCAGCTCGATGCCGACGATGCCGAATTTCTGTCGGAACGCATCGAGCGGTTGCCGGCGGATGACACCCCGGAACGTCCCGTCACTGTGGACCTCAACGGCAGCGTCGCGATTCGGGCGAGGCAAGATGACACGTCGCCCCTGACGGAATTGGTGTTGAGTCGCTCGCGCCGCATCGGGCCGGAACTACGCGTGCAAACCAATCGCGAGTTCCTCGCCCGGGCGCTCGATCTGGGGTTCACGGAGTTCGGCTTTTTGAGCACCGAAGCCCCGTGCGTCTGCACGGATGCGACGCGGACCTATGTCTGGCAGATGCTGGATCCCCAGAGCGCTCTGGCGGCGACCAGCGAGGCCCAGCGAATCGCCTCGCCAGCGGCTTCTACGTCCGTTCGCAACACGTTGTCCGATCGTCGGGCAACCAACCGTTCCCAACCTGTTTCCTCGAAGGAACAACGCATGCCCATGTCCAATGGCAGTACCGGACCCGTGAATCGTCTCCCGCCGTCTTCCGGTGCGGCGACGATCCCCGTCACCACTTCTTTCTCGCCACCCGCTCCGGCGTCAAACGACCTGATCTCCCAGGCCGAGCTGGTGCGTGACTCGCTGCGGACGACGTTACTGAACGTGACCACGCTGATCTCGGTGGCACGCCAGCAGCGCCGTCAGTCGCGATTGATGAAGACCACGCTCGCGTCGCTCAAGCAGTTGCAGCAGCTCGAAGCGTGACACTTCGCCGCAGGGCGCAGTCACGATCTCTTTCAAACCGCCCCGGCCGTGTCCAAGCGATACGGCCGGGGCCTTTTTGTTTCTCTCACTGGAGATTTCCCATGCCCATGACAGTGAAAGTCGGTCTCGCCAAGAAGGTCGGCCAGCCCGATTTCGGGTCGTTGGGGGCGAGCTGCGACATCGAGCTGGAACTCGATGGCAGCCTGCTCTTCCACGATCTCGACGGCCTGCAACAAAAGGTGCGAGCCGCCTACACCGCCTGCCGCCAGGCCGTGAACGACGAACTGGCGGGCCATTCGGGTTCGGCGTCG
>CAMAYU010000376.1 GCA_945862235.1 Schlesneria paludicola DSM 18645 | reverse complement strand
CGCCGCCGCTACTCGTTCACGATCTCCAGCCGTTTCCAATACGCGTACTCGCTGGCCCGTTTGTTCGATTGGTTCAGCACCTCCAGATGGACTTTCTGTCCGGCGTACTTTGCGAGCGAAAGCTGGATGCTGGCGTAGCCGCGTTGTGGCAGCGTGAGCTTCGTGTCGATCAGTTGATCGTGGAGAACCTCGCCGTTGACCTTCACCACCAACTGGAAGTCGGCTCCGATCTGATGCGACACCAAGATGTCCAAGGCTTGCGGTTGATCCTTCGGCAGGACGAGTCCCGCACGAAACACCGCCGGTTTATCGGCCGCGTTCGGGTGCGTTCTCAGAGCATCGGCCTGTCCGTTGTGTTCGGTCATGCGATAGAGACCTTGGACGAGATCCAGCGTTGAGAAGTGGCTCGTGAACGGAGCGAGCAACCGGCCGTAGTCCTCGCGCCGCGCGGCCACATCAATCAAGCTGGGATCAAGCTTCGTGACGACCTGCGGGTTGACGAGATACGTCCGTGCGAACTCCAAGTCTTGCGGCGTTCGCGCCAGATAGACGTGATCCAGCCACGCCGCTTCACCATCGGTGCAGTCGATCGCCAGGCCCGTCAGATTGAACGAGCCAAAATCTCCATAGAGGTCGCGTGCAAGCGGTTGCCAATCTTTCGGCAAGGCTCCGTTCAGGCGGAGTGCCGAGCCGGCCGATTGCTGCTTGTTCCCCGCATCGTAGGCGTAGCCGTGACGCAGGCCGCGATCATCGGTCGCTCCGGCGAGACCGCGTCGTCCCCGAAATGGCTTGCCTTTCATTTGATCGGCGCGAAGCAACTGCTGCGCGATCTGCTCGCCCAAACGGCCATCGTTGGCGAACTGAAGTTGCAGTCGCGATCCGGTCGCCTGCTTCCACGCGAAGAGGACGTAGCGGTACTGGCCGAGGCGCGGCTGATCGACGATCGCCGCGTCGAGGCCCGGCAGTTGAGCGTTGTCACCGGCATCGGGCGTGACCCGGAGCGAGGTCTTCCCCGAATACGGCTTCTCATCGTCGGTCGTCACGGTTCCGGTACCGTGATGCAGCAGCGACGCGAACTGCGGATCGTCTTCAAACAGAGTGAGAACTCCCGGCCGATCCTCCGTCAGCGTGCAGCCACGCCAATCGACGAGCGACTTTTCATCAGTTCCAAACACGACCAGTTCGACGTTGACCGTGCGTCCCTGATGCGTGTGAATCGGCACGAGGATCGGGTCGGGATCGGTCGGCGCGTTTCTTAGCGGAACTTCAAACTCACCCTGCGAACGACCGTCCACTTTCACCTGCACGAACGTCGGCGTCGTGTTCTCTTGGAAGCGACTGACCGCGACCGACAGCCAACGGTGCTGTGGTCCAACCTTGAGCTTGCGCGATGCGATGAGGAACCGATCCGTCGAACGCACGACCGGCCGGAACAACGGATCACGCGCGACAATCGCATCGACGACGTTGCTCACTTTCAAGGTCTTTGTGTCCGCTGGCGAGACCGTCCAACCGGCCAGCCCCGGCAATCGTGAGACCACGCGCGATGCGACCTCCGCCTCGAGCGCGACTGGGTCGAGCTTCACTTCTGGCTCGTACCAATTGACCGCGTCACGAATGTCGAACGGATCGGTTCCGGCAGGACGACCTTCGTGCGCCATGTTGGTTCGCAGCGTGAATCGCCGCTGTTCAACTGACCCCTTGGGAAGGTTGTGCCAGCCGCTGTCCACGACGTGGTGCGAGGTCGTCAGAAACGGGTACTCATGCAGTTTCTGGCCACTCGCCAACACGACCGACGGAGTGACACAGCCGCCCGAACCGGCCGAGATGTCGATCCCGTAAAACGTGCGCAGCGTCGTGGCGATCTCCGGATACTCAAACGTCAGATCGCACGACGCCTGCACGCCGAAGCCCCAACCGAACTCGTTCCGAAATGACTGCAACAGCCCGCGTTGCACGCTCTGGTTTGTCTGCCACTTCCAACCGGAACCGAAGACCGACGCCTGCTTCACTTCGACCGGCACGAAGTTCGACAACGGCACGTCGGTCGGCGCGAAGAACCGCCACGCGCTGACGGTGCGATAACGGAGCCAGACCGGATCGAGACTCCACGCCGGTTGCAGCAGTTGGAGCCACTGTTCGGGCCGGTTCTTGTCGCCGTGATGCCGCGACTGAAACCGCTCGGTCGATGTCGTCCAGCGGCTGCCGTCGGTCGTGTCGAGCTGCATGAGTCGCGACTTGAGTTGAGGCGTCAGCGTGGCAAGTTGGTCGTAGTAACAACTCCACGCATCGAGCTTCGGCAAATGAACCTCGCCCACCTCCGCGAACGACAATTCCTTGAGTCCATCATTGGTCAGCAGCGTCACCGCCCCATCGGCCCAGCGCAGCGAGCGATACTTCAGCATCGCCCCGTTCCGCAGCCAGACGGTCCCCGGCCGATACTCTTCCCGCGCAACACGCTGCCAGACGACGCGACGCAGCCACTCGGTCGCGACACGCAACTCGCCCGACAACGGATCGTCCGGAGGCTGCACTTCGAGGAGTGGCTTCACAATGAGATGAGCTGGCTGCTGCTCATACGCCAGTCCCGAGTCTGCTCGAAACGAAACGACTTCGCCGGACAGTCGGTCCCCACCGAAGAACTCGACAAACATCTCCGACTCGGTCGTGGGAGGCTGCTGCCGATCAATGATCCATCGCGCCGGAGCCGCGCCGTCAAACAGCGCACGCCCCCCAATCTTCGGGACCGAAGCAGGCTCGAACCACTCGCGGACCTCAGCCTCTTCGACACGCCCGCCGTCCGAAAACATCGCGGCGTAACGTTCGGCTGCGAAGCCGGTCGCCGGGACGAGACTCCACGCCCAAGCTAGCAGGCACGCCAGTCGAATCGCGATCAGCATTCGGTTCATCTCGATCCCTCATCAGACCAGCTCAGGAATTTAAGTAAGTGAGCCGGGCGGCGTCAGCCCCCGGACTCTTCATTCGCAGTGTCCGGGGGCTGACGCCGCCCGGCTCA
>CAMAYU010000375.1 GCA_945862235.1 Schlesneria paludicola DSM 18645 | reverse complement strand
TGTGGGCGCACCCGGCCACGAAGTTTCGCTGGGCTTGGGTGACGGGAGATGAGGCGGAGCAGATCGACATCTATCAGGTTTTGCCGCCGCTGTCGGAGTAGTTTTTCCTGACGTTTCCGGCAACAGTGGCGAGTGAGGGCGGCGTCAGTTCAGTGCGGCTCACAGACTATCCCTCACGTGGCACACAGTGAGCGGTTTCCGAGCGGGGCGGCGTAAGCCCCCCGGTTCTTCCCAAGAGGGCTTACGCCCAATTGCAGTCACATTGTCATTCACGACGTGAGCGGCACGGCGCTAGCCGCCGGGTCTTTGCTTGGAAGCACCACTCCGTTTACCGGCGGCTAGCGCCTTGCCGCTCCAAGTGAGTGCCAGGGGGCTGACGCCACACCGCTCCGAAATCCGGAAGAGGGCTGACGCCCAAGAGTCACGCGGGCATTGCCCGTGCGATCAGTCGCCAACACGAACCGGCGCATCACGCAGACGATCGAGGCCGAGTAAAAAAAGGTCGCGCACCGCGCGGAGCATCTCGCGCAGGTTGATCTTCGACTGGCCGACGATCCGGTCCTCGAACGTGATCGGTGTTTCGACCATGCGGCAGCCGACTCGCGCGCAGCGGTAGAGCATCTCTTCTTGAAACGCATAGCCGCGCGATCGGAAGCGGGCGAAGTCGATCTCGCGCAGCTTGGCGATCCGGTAACAGCGGAAGGCTCCGCTGCAATCGCGCGCCCGTAGTCCGAGCAGCACGCGCGAATAGACGTTGATCCCCTGGCTCATCACGTGCCGCTTCAGACTCCAGCCGAGGATCTCGCCGCCCGGCACGTACCGCGAACCAATGGCCACGTCGGCCGACCGCATCGCACCGAAGACCGCGCTCAAATGACGCGGGTGGTGACTGAAGTCGGCGTCCATGTTGAGTACGAAGTCGTAGCCGTGGTCGATCGCCCACTGAAACCCCGCCAGCGTCGCGGCACCGAGTCCCGCCTTCTGCGTCCGCAACAAGAGCTTCACGCGTGAGTCGTCTCGTCCCAGAGTTCGCACCACATCGGCCGTCCCGTCGGGCGAACTGTCATCGACCACCAACACGTCCGCCTGCGGCAATGCCTCCAAAATGAGCGGGATCAAACGGGCGATGTTCTCACGCTCGTTGTAGGTGCAAACCGTCACCACGAGCCGACTCGATGGGGACTCGGGTTGCGACGGATCAGACGACATGCAGGACTCCAAGCGGGGTGAGTGACAGGCAGGATTCAAGGAACCGCATCGACGGTGGGCGGAGTGGCCACGCCGGACAACGCGGGCAGTGTTGGAGTCGATTCGTCCGGCACGGGAGCGGGCGGCAAATCGTCGCGCTCCGTCGGAGTCCGTCCCACGCCGACGGCGGCTGGTTGAGGCTTCGGCAATGGCGGGAGATCGATCTCACCCGGCGCGGGCTTCGGTCCCGCAGACTCGGGCTGCTCCACAGGTAGCGACAGGTAGGCGACGATGTGATCGACCGATCGCTCGCCCAGACTCGCCATGCGTTGAGCCGCCTCGAAGACCTCGCGGGCACGTGCGTCGTCTTCAAAGTGCAGCAGGACGGCCAACAGGAAGAGTCGATCCGGATCGCGGATGTCCTCGCGCAACCAATCGGCCACCTTGTGCATCAGCGATGTTCGCATGATCTGACTGTTCGGGCCGAAGACCGTTACGAGCTTGGCTCCCGTTTGAGGCAGCGTCGGGTCGAGGAACACACCGCGCTTGAACTCGCGCACTGCCGACCCATAGTGCTGCAGCGACGCGAACACGTAGCCGAGTCGATAGTGCGCCTCGGCCCGATCTGGTGCGACATCGACCGCCGCGCGGTAGTCGATGTAAGCCTGCGCCCAAAGTTGCTTCCGCATTTTCTCGTCGCCGATCGACTGCCGTTCCAGACTCCGCAGCTTCGCACTGGTACTCGACTCCGCAACGGGGACTTGTGTCGGATCGAGCTTCGTCGTGACGGGCTGTATGGGTCCGAGTCCATCGGCAAAGTCGGGCTGAACGGGAGTCGATGCCGCGTTCCGTCGCCACGATCCGTTGAGTGGAGCCACGTTCGGTCGGTACGAACCGGGATGGGTCAGCGCGTCCAACCCGGAGACGTACGGGCCGGGAGTGGTGACGCTCACGGGAGCCACGACGACGACCGACGCGAACGGATACGAAACCCCACCATAACCGAAGACCGGTGGTCCCCACGGTCCCGCGTACCCGAAGTGATGACTGTGGCCGTACGACGAAGCACCCGACCATCCCGAGACCGAATGCGTCCCGCGAAACAATCCTCTGGTTGATGACAGCCCGCTGGAAGTCTGCCCCCCATATCCATGCCACGGTCGCCCGTACTGCCGCTGGTACTGGTACTCCGCCTGCGTCGGCCCATACGGTTGGCCGGTCGAACCATAGACCGTCGGGTAAGACGATTGGGCCTCCCCGCGCGAGGCGACTCCCATCAGACACAGCCCACTCACAGCAATGGCCAGAACGCGGAACATAATGCAGTCGCTCCTGATGCCGATCGAACGGAACGTTTTAGAACAGCGGCTCTCGGCCATTCGTGTTGAACATAGAGTTTCGTGAGCGGCACGGCGCTAGCCGCCGGTCTTTTTCGCCGACACCGGCGGCTAACGCCGTGCCGCTCAATCACACATCCAACACAAATGGCGGTGAGCCAGAAAAGCGAGTTGGCGAAGGAGAGTCCTCAACCGGCCGCATTATTGGCCTCGCAGAAAACAGGGTCAACACGCTCGATCAATGGCGCAGGGCCATCGCCTTGTTCAAGGTAGTTGTTCCGTTTCCTTCGGGGACGCTCGTCAGGGTGGAACGATTGGCAGAATGGCCTCGATGCCCCGTCCACCTCTTCTCTCAGTTCGCCTTCTCTGTGCCTCTGCGTCTTGTATGTTGCCAAAACGAAGTAAACGCCATGTAGTGGAGACCGGGAAGCCTGCGGCTTTGAGCGCCCGCGAAAAGCCGCAGGCTTCCCGGAGTGCGGCAGATCGATTGTGCCTAGGTGATCAAAACACCGTCACAGAGCATGATCGC
>CAMAYU010000374.1 GCA_945862235.1 Schlesneria paludicola DSM 18645 | reverse complement strand
AGGGCAGCGGCGCGGTTCGGATGAGGTGTTCATGCAGTGTCCTGAGGAGTCTCAGGACGAAGGTTACAGGGAATTTCTCAGAAAGTACGAACCCGCTCGAAGTCCGGCTGTTCTGAAAGCCGGACTTCTGTGAGCGATGCAACTTCACTGTGGGGTACGTCATCTCGAAGAGAAGTCCGTCTATACCTCACGCGGCACAAAGTGAGGAGTTTCCGAGCGGGGTGGCGTAAGCCCCCTGGCTCTCACTTTGGAAAAATATCCTGAGCGGCACGGCGCTAGCCGCCGGTTCTTTGCTTGGAAACACAACTCCATTTACCGGCGGCTCGCGCCGTGCCGCTCAAAGTGAGTGCCTTGGGGCTGACGCCGCCCGGCTTACCCTGACTCCAATTACAGAACAGAAACGTCTCATCCAAGACCGTGTGAGGTATAACACCTGCCTTGCGCAGCAGACGATGACACATTAAGGAACAGGCTCGCAACAACTTCCCGAGCGGCTGGGCGCTCACGGAAAACCGTTTTCAACACGAACGGCGGAGAGCTATTTCTTCCAGAAGCCGCTCGTGAAAATGCAGGACTGAAGAAGCGATTCCATTTCTTGCCGGGAGGGTCTGTCATGTCTCACTTTGATCGCCGCGAGTTCTTGATGGGGTTGGGTGGCAGCGTGGTGGCGGGGAGTGCCGCGTGGCAGTCGCTCCACTCACTCGTGCCAGCCCGGGCCGATGAGTTGCGGGTGACGCCGAACAGCGTGCGGTTTCGCCCCGAGATGGAAGAGGTCGTGCGGTGGATCGAGGTGACGCCGCGCGAACAGATCTTGCAGGGGGCAGTCGAGCGGTTGAAGCGAGGTCTGAGTTACCGACAACTCGTCGGCGGACTGTTTCTCGCGGGGATTCGTAACATCCAGCCGCGGCCAGTCGGGTTTAAGTTTCATGCGGTCATGGTCGTCAGCGCGGCGCATCAACTGGCCCTCGATGCCCCTCAGGCCGATCGGTTGATCCCGTTCTTCTGGGGACTCGACACGTTCAAGGCCTCTCAGGCGCAGGACGTGAAGGAGGGAGACTGGACGCTCGCGCCGGTCAAGGAAGCGTCAGTGCCGTCTGCATCGCAGGCGCGGCAGCGATTCATTGACGCGATGGACCGTTGGGACGACGAGGCCGCCGATGTCGCCGTGGCCGGACTGTGCCGATCGGCGGGCGCGGCCGAGGTCATGGAGTTGCTCGCGCCGTATGGCATCCGCGACTGGCAGAACATCGGGCACAAGGCGATCTTCACCGCCCACTCGTGCCGCACACTGGAACTGATCGGTTGGGAGCATGCCGAGCCGGTCCTGCGTTCGCTGGTCTTCGGCCTGCTGAACGGGGGCCGCAGCGATTCGGCCGCGCCGTACGATCACAACCGTGAACTGGTGACGAAGATTCGCGAGGACTGGGCGGCGGGCAAACCGGATCCGCTGGTCACGACGTCGCTATTGCAAACGCTGCGGCAGGCCAACCCGAAAGAGGCCGCGAGCGCCGTCGTTGAGCATCTCAACAACGGCGTCGCGGTCAGTTCCCTGTGGGACGGGATCCTGCTCGCGGCGGGCGAACTGCTGATGCGACAGCAGGCCATCGTCCCGCTGCATGCGACGACGGCAACCAACTCGCTGTACTACACGTTTCGGCAGAGTGGCAAGGATGCGACGAGACTGCTCGCGCTGTTGCAGGCGGCTTCGTGGATCACTCTCTTCCGCGAAGGGGCTCGCAGTCGAGGCGGCCTGCCCGACAAGCCAAACATCGACGAGTTCACAGCGGCCGACCAAGCCCCCGCAAGCATCGAGTCGATCTTCGACGGCCTCAAGCAGAACCGAGCGAAGGCCGCGGCGGAGACGTTGGCTTACGCTCGCGCGGGGGGCAGTTCGCAAACCTTCTTCGACGCCGCGCGGCATCTGATCCTTACCAAGGGGACCGACGCCCACGACTATAAATTCGCGGCTTCGTCGTTTGAGGATTTCGCGAACGCCAGTCCCGCCGTTCGCCCGCAGCTTCTCGCCGCGAGCGTTTTTTACCTGAAGGGAACGCGCGAACCGGACTCACCGCTGTTGCAGAGAACGCGCGAAGCGCTGGCCGTGCTCTGAGAGGCTAAGCCGATATTGATTGCTGCGTCTTCCGAATTCGTCGAAGGACTGCAGATATGATTCATCGCGGCTGGTCGGGCCTGATTGTGTTGGCGGTGCTGGCGTTGGGTTGGTCGTTCGTGCGAGGCGACTCCGATCCTCCACGGCGCAAGAAGGACGATCAGCAAGCCGCACTCATGCGGGCCAAGCTGGCCAGTTCGCAGAAGATCGTCGAGGGTCTGGTTTCCAAGGACTTCGGCGAAATCACAAATGGCGCGGAAGAACTGCGGAAGATCTGTAGAGCCACGGAATGGGAAGCTCATTCCGACTCGGTCTACGCCCATCACCGTAAAGAGCTGATCCGGCAGTCCGAAAAGATGATCGCCGCCGCCGCCCGAGAGAATCCCGACGGAGCGGCTTACTCTTATGTTCACGCTCTGACGACCTGCATCAGTTGTCACGACTATTGTCGCGACGTACTCAAGATCGCGAGCAACACAAGCTCCAGAGTGGTCCCCATCCCGACCACCACCGAAGACGACGACATGCCGCTCCCCGCACGGACCGTCAGGCGGTAAGGCAATCCGTCAGACGGACGAATCGGCGTGAACCGCGACCGCGCGTTTGCTCAGGATCGGCAATGCGTGGAAAGTTTTTGCCCGCAAGGGCGAATTTCGCCACTCGAATCGAGCCGTTAAATAAACGATGTCAGCGCCGCTTACGAACGCGACGATCTTGCGCGTCACGTTCTTCGGCCTCGGGCTTCCAACTTCTCGTGCGTTGTCTTGCCTTAACTTTGGGGTTGGATGGCCGGGGCTGGACTGAGGCTTTGCGAAGAAAGCCCGTGGTTTCGCGAGGACGCTCCAACCCTTGAACTTACCCACATCTTTGGTTCATTGCGACGAATCCTCTGATGGCGAGTAGGAGTTTGTCGAGGCCGCGCCAGAGTGTGATCCAGCCGGGGTTTCCATCGCGCTTTCTCATGAGGAAGCCGCCGAGGCCGGCGAGGTGGCGGA
>CAMAYU010000373.1 GCA_945862235.1 Schlesneria paludicola DSM 18645 | reverse complement strand
ACGACGCTCACCACGCAGGGAACGAAGGTCCACCGGTTCTCGTTCGTCTCGACCCTGATTTCGGAAGCCATTCTGCTCGCGACGTTCAGTTGCAAGGAGCCGTGGCTCGTCATCGCGCTGCTGGCGGCTGGCACGATCCCGCCGTATCTGGAACTGCGGTCGCGCGGTCAGCCGACGCGCGTCTACTCGCTGTACATGTTGGTGTTCGTCGGTCTCATGGTCGCAGGCTGGACCAAGTACGAAATCGAAGGGGACGGTCGCATTCACAGTCTGTGGTGTGTGGTGCCGATGCTCGGAGCGGTTCTGATTCGGAGCGGGATCGCGCCGTTTCACAGTTGGCTCCCCGACCTGTTCGAGCGAGCCTCGCTAGGAACGGCACTGCTGTTCGCCGCACCGCTGACGGGAGCTTATGCCGCCGTGAGACTTGTGCTGCCGATTGCTCCCGACTGGGTGCTGCAAAGCATGGGAGTGATCTCGCTCGTGACGGCGGTCTATGCGGCGGGGATGGCCATCGTTCAACGAGACGCCCGCCGGTTCATCTGCTTCCTGTTTCTCAGTCACTCGGCCATGGTGCTGGTCGGCTTGGAGATGGTCACGCCGATCGGGTTGACCGGCGCACTGTGCGTTTGGGTGTCGATCATGCTCTCGCTGGCGGGCTTTGGACTGACGTTGCGTGCGCTCGAAGCCCGTCGCGGACGACTGAGCCTCGTCGAACATCAAGGGTTGTATGTCCATGCCCCGGCACTGGCGGTCTGCTTCATGCTGACGGGTCTCGCCAGCGTTGGCTTCCCCGGTACGGCGGGCTTCGTGGGGGCCGAGTTGCTCGTGGACGGAGCCGTCGAAACGTATCCCTACGTCGGCGTGGCCGTCGTCATCGCCGCCGCTTTGAACGGCATCGCCGTCGTGCAGGCGTACTTCAAACTCTTCACCGGCATGCGGCATCAATCGACCGTCTCACTGAGACTCAGCCCACACGAACGCTTCGCGGTGCTTACGCTCGCGGCGTTCATCGTGCTTGGGGGACTGCTGCCTCACAGCGGCATCGTCTCCCGCTATCGAGCCGCTCGTGAACTTCTGCAACACCGCCAGGGCCTATCGACAGAAAGGCTCCCGTCCGACGAACTCCATGATGGTTCGGAACAACACGATACGAGTGAGCACGAAATCGACTAACTTGAGGAAATAATCTTGTCCACAGCAACAACTTCACTTTCGACAAATCGCTCCTCATCACTTGCCAGCGATCTTCGATCCGGATTCATGGTTTTTCTGATCGCGTTGCCACTCTGCTTGGGAATTGCAGGGGCGAGCGGTTGTCCGCCGATCGCGGGGATCTACACGGCGATCGCGGGAGGAATCATCGCGACGTTGCTCAGCAACTCGCAGCTCACGATTAAAGGACCGGCGGCGGGACTGATCGTCATCGTGTTAGGCTGCGTCGCAGATTGCACGACCTTCGCGAAGGATGCGGGACTGTCGGAAGGAGACGCCGCACTTGCCGCGTACAAGATGATGCTCGCGGTGGCTGTGATCTCGGGACTGATGCAGATCGCGTTCGGGGCGTTGAAGGGAGGTGTGCTGGGCGACTTCTTTCCGTCATCTGCCGTTCACGGACTGCTCGCTTCGATCGGTGTCATCATCATGGCGAAGCAGCTTCCGGTTGCGTTCGGCGTCCCCAAGGAATTTCTGATGGACGCGCATGGCCACAGTTTTGAACCGCTCGATTTGATCATGCATCTCCCGACGGCACTGACTCACTTCAATCCGTTGATCGCTGTGATCGGCATCACGGGGCTGATCATCATGTTTGGAATGCCCTCGTTTTTCCCGAAGCTGGCGAAGCGGGTTCCCGCACAGTTGATCGTGTTAATCGCGACCATCCCGCTGGCGCTGTTCGTGCTACACGTCCCGTTTCCCGGCGCGGCCGATTACACGTACTCCGCGTTCGGCGGCAGCTTCACACTGGCAGCCAAGAAGCATCTGGTGAACGTCCCGCTCGACGCCGTGCAGACGCTCGGCACGCGAGCACTCGATCTGACGCGAATGGTCGTCTTCCCGGACTTCTCGATCTTGAAGCAAGTCTTCGCGTGGAAGTGGATCGCGCTGTTCGCGATCATCGGTAGCCTAGAATCGCTGCTCAGCTCGAAGGCGGTCGATACGCTCGACCCGCTCAAACGCAAGACCGATCTGAATCGCGACTTGCTCGCGGTCGGAGTGGCTAACACTGTCGTAGCATTTCTCGGCGGCATCCCGATGATCGCCGAGATCGTTCGCAGCCGCGCGAACATCGACAACGGGGCAAAGTCCAAGTTCTCGAACATGTTTCACGGGATGTTCTTACTCGCCGCCGTTGCCTTCATCCCCACCCTGCTCAACCTGATCCCGTTGGCAGCGCTGGCGGCAATGCTGGTCTTCACCGGTTCTCGGCTGGCTCACCCGCGTGAGTTCGCCCACGTCTACCATATCGGCCGCGAGCAGGTCGTCGTCTTCGTCGCGACGATCATCGGAGTGTTGGCCACCGATCTGCTGGTTGGCATCTTCATTGGCATGGGTGTGAAGCTGCTGATTCACTTCATGCACGGGATGCCGATGACTTCGCTCTTCCGACCGTTTCTCAATATCGAACAAATCGACGACAAGACTTGTCGCATCGCGGCGGGAAAGTCGGCCGTATTCAGCAACTGGTTGCTGTTCCGCAGTCAGATTTACCAGTACGGGCTGTTGCAGGATAAAAACGTGATCGTCGATCTTTCCGAGACGATCTTGGTCGATCACACGACGATGGAAAAATTGCATGAGCTGAGCCGCGACTTCGAGTCAAAGGGGCTGACGCTGCAAGTGATTGGCCTCGACCAACACCTCAATCCGTCACAACATCCGCAGGGAACACGCATCCGCAGCCAGCCCGTGACTCACGCTCATTGATTGACGGACGGAATGTGTTCACGCAGGCAGGCCGAGGTCATGGACACTGAAATGGAATGAGCGAACCCAATCGATCCCGCCCGTGTCCGACTTCCTGAAAAATGTGAGGCGAGGCAAAGTCCCCTCTTGCCATCTTCGACAGGTTGGGGAATGATCTCCCCGTGGGTCGCGGTGACGTACGCGACGGACTGGAAAGGTCGCGAAGT
>CAMAYU010000372.1 GCA_945862235.1 Schlesneria paludicola DSM 18645 | reverse complement strand
TCCACATGCCCTGCTTGGCGAACGGGGTGAGCTATGACATGATCCGTCACCGCTCGCGTTACGAGTGTGTGAGAAGCCTCTCGCGAACTGTTCGCGAGCGGCTTCGTGCTTTCGCTGGCGACTTTGATTCCATTGAGGTGACACGATTTCTGAAATCTTTGGCCGCGTTGGCCCTTCGACTCCGTGGCTGGGTTGGTTGGCGCATCAGATTTCCCGGCCGTTCTACCTGTTCCCCTATTGGTTGTGCGGCGTGCATCGCAGCGCGAGTTCGTATGCCAATGAGCGGCGCGAGTCGATGCGTGACAAGTTGGCTCGCGGTGAGACCGTCTACGTGGTCGGCATGGTCACGTCGGGGCACAACTGCGGCATCGGGTTGATCGAGGCTTCCGCCGCGAACGGCATTCGGCTGCTGGCCAATGATGAAGAAGAACGCTTCACCGGGGTCAAGCATTTCGATGGCTATCCCGAGCATTGTGTCGCGCTGCTCAAGCGGCGGCTGGAAGAACGAGGACTGACGCCGAGCGACATCCATGCGTTCGTCGCCGGGTGGGATTATCCCGAGCTTGGCCCGTTCTCGATGAAAGAAGTCTTCGGGCACTTTCCATTCAGCCTGCAACTCGCGCACCCCGCAGCCTGTCCCAAAATCCCGTTCTTAAAGATCGGAGTCCAAGTTCGTGGTGGGCAAGCACGCTTGGCGAAAGACCTCGGGCTGCCGGGCCGAGTGCCGCTGATCACATTGCCGCATCACGACAATCATGCTGCGGTTGGCTTTGCCGCATCGCCGTTCGGGCAGTGCGACGAGCCGGTCATGGTCACCGTGCTCGACGGCTTCGGTGACGAAGGGGCGATCTCGTTGTATGTCGCCGAACAGGGGCAACTGCGTGTGCTGAGCAAGAATCACAGCATTGTTGATTCGCTGGGAGCCTTCTATTCGATCATCAGTTCGACGCAGGGAGGCTGGACGACGCTCAGCAGTGAAGGGCGTTACATGGGAGCCGTCGCGTGGGGCGATCATGATCGGCTGACCAACCCGTTCTATCGGCGACTGCGTCAGATGCTCCACTTCGGCGACAAAGGCCAAGTGCAGATCAATCGTGCGTTGGTCAACTGGCAGAACGCCGGTGAACTGCGGCCGTACAACAAGGCGACCCGCGACTTGCTCGGTGACCCGATCCCGCCCGAGCGAATGTGGAACCCCGATGCGGTCCTCAAGGTTGAGGACGTGCAGCACTCGGCCATCACGCGCGAGCGAGTCGATCTCGCCGCCGCGACGCAATTAGTGTTTGAAGACGCACTCTTCCACATCGTCGATTACCTGATTCGATCGACTGGCAGCGACCGACTCGTCATGACGGGTGGCACGGCGCTCAATGGTCTGGCCAACATGCAGTTGGCCGCGCGGTTCGACAATGCGTGGTATCGCCGGAACCTCGGCAAAGACACCTGCCTGCACATCTGGATTCCACCGATCCCCAGCGACGCGGGTGTTGGGCTGGGAGCCGCGTACAACTTCGCCCTCCAAGCGGGAGCGAAGCCCGGCGCGCCGATGCAACATGCCTTCCACTGCGGTCTGGCACCCACGCGGGCCGAGATCACGGCGGCCTTCGCCGCCGAACCCGAGATCGGATTCCTTCCGCTGGGAGACACGTCCAACTCACAAACGTTGCTCGACGTGGCCGACTTCGTGGCGTTTGTGCTGTCGCGCGATGGAGTCCTCGGCATCTTCCAAGGAGCGGCGGAAACGGGACCGCGCGCGTTGGGGCATCGCTCGATCATCGCGAACCCTTGCAACCCGAACTCACTGGAGAACATCAATCTCCGCGTGAAGAACCGCGAGCCAATCCGGCCGCTCGCTCCGATGATGACGCGGGCCGCTGCCGAACAGTATTTCGTCCTCGCCCCCGGCGCGGTGGACGACAACTACAACGCCTACAACTACATGGTTCTCACGGTTCTCGCCCGCCCTGAAGCGAAGGCCAAAATTCCCGCTGTCATTCATCACGACGGAACGGCTCGCATCCAGATCGTGCGTCCGGAACATGACCCGTTCACTCACGCCTATCTCCTCGCCCTCGGTCGTCGAGTCGGAGTCGAAGTCAGCGTCAACACGTCGCTGAACGTCGGTAGCCCGATCGCTCAAACTCCAACTCAAGCCCTCGCCGCACTCCAGCGAGCCAAGGCTCTCACCGGCCTAGTCATGATCTCCGCCGAGGGGGACGCCTACCTCGCCTGGCACAGCGTCAATCAACCCCCCAAAGACGGCGGTCAACAGATTCGGCAATGGCACGAGGAATGGAAGGCGGAGTGACCGGGTACGCGGTCTGGTTCGACGAGCGGTATGTGGTTTTCCTGAGCTTGATTATCAACGGAACGGAGTGGTCCAGCAGCATGGTCAATTCCCATTGCATTCGTTTCACGCTGTTCACGGCAGTGATCTGGTTGAGCGTGGCCACCACTGTCTTTTTGAGCATGGCCACCAGTGTCGTTGCTCAAACGCGGGCGAACGTTCCTTCCCCATCGCGACAAGCAGAACTTCGCAAAGTCTTGGACGAGACGTTCGAGATTCCGAAGGCGACGACGAACGCCAAGCGGCAGGAGGTCGTCAAGAAGCTGATGGCCGTCGTGGAGAGTTCAGCCGCCTCCTCCGATGACCTCTACGTGGTGCTGACGGCGGTGTTTGCATTGACGAAGGACGCGGGTGAGTTCGCCACATTTCAAAAGGGGGCTGGACGGCTGGTCGAGCTGTTTGAAGTCGATGCGGACAAAGAACAAGTGCGGCTGCTGAGTGAGTTCCTCGCAGCCAGCAAGACAAACAGCAGTGCCAAGCCCGCGATTGATGCCGCCGTCGCACAGGCTCTTCAGGCGGCCACGGTCGAGAATCGATTTGCCGATGCGCTGGCATTGTTGAACTCGGCGGAAGCCGCCACGAAACGAGTCAGCAGTCCCGCGCCGGTCAAGCAGACGATTGTCGATGCCCGCACCAAAGTGACGGAGCGCGAGGCATCGTGGAAGGGGTTCGAGGCCGCCAGCGCGACGTTGCTCACCAACGCCGACGACCCCGTCGCCAACAAGGCCGTCGCCCGCTGGCACATCCTGCAAGCCGCCGATTGGGAATCCGCGCTGCCATTCGTGTTGAAGTCGAGCGACG
>CAMAYU010000371.1 GCA_945862235.1 Schlesneria paludicola DSM 18645 | reverse complement strand
ACGCGCGGCGAGACACTCGCGCGCATCAGCGCGAGGTCGTGTTCGGTCGCCCCTTTGTAGTTGTACGAACCGTCGGTCTGCTTCACGAAGCCGTAGCCCGATGAGGTCTTCACCCAGTCGGCTCCGGCTCGCTCGCAGAGTTCGCAGAGACGTCGTTTGAAATCGTCGCTGCTCAGGCCCGCGCCGCCGTTCGTCAGGTAGTCATTCTCGAAGATCACTTTCACTTTCGCCCCGTGTCGATGCGCTTCGTCGCAGACAGCCTGAACGTCGCGTTGCACGTAGTCCCAATCGCCGCTGAGGGCCTTTCCAACGTTGATCACCATGTCGATCTCGGCCGCACCATCGCGGCAGGCCAACTCGGTCTCGTATCGCTTCGACTCCGTGCAACTGTTGCCGTGAGGAAACCCAATCACCGCGCCCACCAGCACTCCACTGCCGTGCAGCAATTCGACCGCTCGCGCGACGAAATACGGTTTGATGCACACCGACGCGACCTTGTACTCGGCAGCAAGACGACAACCCGCCTCCAGTTCAGCATCCGTCATCGTGGGATGCAGCAAGGAGTGATCGATCATCTTGGCGAGTTCTTCGAGTGTGTACTTCATGGGGCTGTCCTTCGAATGGAAAGTTGTGTGAGAAGTGGAAGAGGCATCCTGCGTGTCGTTAACGGCAATCTGAACTGCAACAAAACTGACAGGCTGGAAGCCTATCCCACGAGTGTTTGAGCTAACGCGATCGCTCCGATGAGTCCGGCAGAATCTCCGAGTTGCGAGCGCACGACTTGCACGGCGTCTGTTGGAAACATCCCGACGCGGTCGTGGATGACGCTCTGAACCGTCGAGGTCAGCAAGTCGCCCAGTTCCGTGACGCCGCCACCGAGCACGACCAGATCCGGATGCAGCACTGTCACCACGTTCGCCGCAGCAATGCCGATCCAGGTCGCCGCTCGTTGCAAAGCCTCGCGCACCAATTGGTCTCCCGCGTTCGCCGCCGCGAGCATTTCTCGTGGTGTGATTCGATCGCATTGACCGGCAACAAGCTGATGCAATTTCGGAGCAAGCCCCGTTCGCATCAGCCGCACTCCTTCGGCAACGATCGCGGGGCCACTGGCGAGCGCTTCGAGACAACCTCGATTTCCACACCCACAACGCGGACCATCGGCCATCAAAGTCTGATGACCGAGTTCCCCGGCAGCTCCGAGTAGACCGAGTCGCAGTTGTCCGTCGATCGCAACTCCGCCGCCGACTCCTGTACCGATCGAGAAAAACGCGAGAGTCATCCGAGGCTGATCGCGACCATGACCAAACCGCAGTTCGCCGAGCGTCGCCGTGCGAACGTCGTTCAACAACCGCACGGGAGAACCCAGTCGCTCGCTGAGCGTGGCTGCCGCAGGGACATCGCGCCATTGCGTCGGCAAGTTCGGCAGGAACTTCGTGGTCCCAGACTGCACATCGACGAGCCCCGGCACGCCCATTCCCAGTCCGAGTAACTGCGCCTGTGGCGACTCGCTGGCGATGTTCGAGCGCAGTCGTTGAATCAAGTCCGCAATGCGCGCGAGGACTCCGTCCGGTCCCTGATGCGACTCCGTGGGAATCACGTCGCGCGCGAGGACTCGGCCCGATTCGTCAGCGAGCGCGGCCTTGATCGAAGTTCCACCGAGATCCACTCCGGCCAGTAGACCTGCCATCAGCAACTCTCCTCGATCAAGACCCAGCGCCGTTCGCGATGGCTGCGCAGCACGGCCTCGCACAGCAGGATTTCGCGATGGCCGTCCGCGAACGTCGGAAATGGTGACGGAGCGGAGAAGTCACCGGCGGCGATGTAGCCGTAGAAGCTACGGAAGAGCTGCTTGAACGTGTCGGGAAAGCCCTCGTTGTGCCCACCGGGATAGCTGGTGATGCCGCGCGCCGACTCGTGCAGCAGCGATGGATCTCGAATCAGAGTCTCGTTCGCGCGGTCGCGATGTCCGATCCAGAGTTCGTTGGGCGACTCGCTGTTCCAGGCCAGCGACTGCTTCGCGCCGGCGATCTCGAATCGCAGGCAGTTCTTCCGGCCCGCTGTCGCCTGAGAGACCCACAAACAGCCGTTCGCTCCGTTTGCGAATCGCAGCATGACTGAGCCGCAGTCGTCCGTGTCAATCGGCACAGTCTCCGACTCAACGCGCGGACTGCCTGGTCCAGAGAACGTCTCAACACCGCCGATCGGTTGCCTCCGCGTCGCATGGATCGTTCGCAAGTCGGCACACACCTCGACGACCGGTTGCCCGGTGATGAACTGCACCAGATCGAGCCAATGGGTGCCGATGTCGGCGACCGCCCGTAGTTCGCCGCCTTCTTCGGACAGCACACGCCAATTGAAATCGGTGTCGAACAGCAGCCAGTCCTGCACGTACGAGCCGACGACATGCAGCACATCGCCGATCGTGTTGCCTCGAACGCGTGCCGCCGCTTCGTGGCAGAGCGGGTAGAAGCGGATGTTGTAAGCGACTCCGGCCGCCCGCCCGCTCTCCCGCGCGATCCGCACCAGTTGCGCAGACTCGGCGGACGTCATCGCAAGAGGCTTTTCGCATAGCACGTGCTTGCCGGCTCGCAGTGCGGCTGCGGCCTGCTCGAAGTGAAACCGGTTGGGCGTTGTGAGATGCACGGCCGAGACCAAGTCGTCCCGGAGCAGTTCGTCAAACGACTCATATCCGCGCGGCAGACCGAGTCGCTCGGCGGCCGCCTTCGATTTTTCCGGCGATGAACCGACGATGCCGGCGACTGGCACACCCGCTCGCCGCAGACCTTCGACATGCACCGGACCAATGAACCCGGTGCCAACCACGGCAGCCGCGAGATTCTCGATTCGTGAACTCATCGCAGTTTGCCTCGCGCGGGAGTTGCAGATTGGATCGGGCCAAGGCGGCTGTGGAACTCGTATTGGTCGCCGCGATAGAGCGTCCGCTCCCACCAGAGCGGCGAGTCATCTTCGAGATAGCCGACGGAGACGACTTCCAATGCCGGAGACTTGGCAGTGGTCTGAAGGTGCTTGGCTTCGCTGGCTGACAGCAGCACCGCTCGGATCACTTCATTCGCACCGCCAATTTTCAAGCCGTGTGTCTCGGTCCAAGTGCGATACAGCGAGCTCTCGGCCTGCGACTTCGTCAGCTTCGG
>CAMAYU010000370.1 GCA_945862235.1 Schlesneria paludicola DSM 18645 | reverse complement strand
TTGCCGACGCCGAAGAGGTGTTCGATGTTCCAGCGGAGGAACGCGATCCGCAGCAGTCGGTCCAGCGGTGTGTCGGAGGGGGCGTTCGACACGAAGTATTTCGTTTCTCCGGTTGCCGGGTTGTGTGCCACGATCAGCCAGCCAGCCAGTCGGTCCGTTCGCGGTCGCGCACGAGATGGACTTGTGCGGCCCGCACGTCCCACACCTGATCGGCTAGCGTGAGTCGCGCGAGTGGCACGCTTTGCCACGGTTGCTGGTGCCACGCTGCGCTGAACTTCGCGAAGTTTTCGGTGCGTTTGCCCGTGCAACCTTTCTTCGGTCGAGGTCCGCGCGGCCGCTTCATCAGCACGCGGAAACTCTTGGGAACTTCGGCAAGGAACGGTTGCTCGCGCTCGTCGAGTCCCTTCAGAAAGTCCGGCTTGCCGCCGTAGTACTCGTCGAAGATCAGCGTGTCGAACTGGAGGCCGTTGGTGCGAGACGGTTCCAACAGTTCCAACGCGATCTTCCACTTGGATCGCTAGACCACGCTGTCGGGAATGTCGGCGGCGCGGCAGCGCTCGCGGTCGTGGCTCCAGCTCTCGGGCAGGAAGAGGCCAGAGTCGAGCAGCGTCTTGAACCCGCCGCGACACACTCCCAGATGCACCGTCACGATGCCGTTCTCCTGCTTGCCCAACGCCCCACATCACTGTCGTTGAACTCCCGGAGTCACGTCCCCCTTCTTCGCGACGGAGGTCTCGTCAATCAGCCCGATCGTCCCCAAATCGTCCGACTTGATCGGCTCGCTCAACGCGCTCAGCTTAGAGGCTCGCTCAGCTTGGCCGGCTTGGCCGGCTTGGCCAACTGCGGCGATGCCGCCAACCGCTGCGTGATAACGATCACGCATCCGCTCGTGGTCCCAAATCGAAGTTGGCAGGAATCGCTGCAACGTTCGAACCGGCGTCCCCCACTGCAACGCAATCGGCTCGAACGACTTCCACGGCAGGGCCGACAACAAGCCGCGACAGTATCCCCAAAGTGCTCCAAGATCGAACGAGACGAATAACACTTGGCAAACAATTCGAGATACCCCGACAACAACCGACCCAACGCCGTCACCGTCATCGCACACCTCTTGGTGTGACCAAGCGCTATACCAATCTCATCTCTTCCCAAAAGATCAGAGTGGCGCTGTAGCATTAGGCGAACAGCAGATGAGATTCTGCCAGTGTCACCTTCACTTCTGGTGCTCCTTAATAATCGTTTCCGCCTCATTCAGGCGGCGCTTCACGTCTTCGGCCTTAACGCATTCATCAGGGGAATGCGTGCTGAGACCGAAGCTCTGGCAATTGAAGGAAATACGAAGAATGGCTTTTGGAGGCATGGCTCCGATGTCCAAGGTGTGAAAAAGAGTGGCCCTGACCAGACGAATCCGATCAGGGCCGAACACGCCATTGGCGCATCGGAGGCCTAGATATTCCTTGTTTGGTTGCGTCCCCGCAGAGCCAGACTCCGTTTCTCCAGACGACTGCCGCCTACGTCAGCCATGTTCGCTCCGCAATTGGCATTGGACATCGGCGTCATGCCTCCAAAATCCCTTGTCGCTTTGCACTTCGGTCTCAGCACGCATTTTCCCGATCAACCCGATTTCTATCTTGGCCGTGGCCTGCGGTGGCGACGACTGGACCGACCTCAACATGTGCAAGAACAAGCGGCGGGCGTGGTTGGCCGTCTTCTTGGAACACTCCATGGAACTCCGTCGCGAGTTTGGACCGCTCGACCGGATTCGCGTCTGCTGCTTAAATGCAGGCGCAGCACGACGCCGGACTGATCGCCATCGACGGCAAGACTCTGCGGCGTTTAGTGTGGAAGAGGCAGGGGACGCTGTATCTGGTCGCGACGTAATACGGCAGCCCACAGTTGGCGAACGACACATCCGGGCCACGCTCGAACAGAACGATGTGAGCGTCTTCGGAAAGACGACGCGCACGAGCAGCCGCAGAAGCTCCACCAGCCACACCACCAACAATCAACAGTTTCATGATCGAGACTCCGACATGGTCAAGACGGTTAATCAGCCTTACCGACGGCGTTGTGCGAGTTGCCGCCGCGCGTTGGTATCACGGAACCGGGAGGTAGCCATAGCCGTCCATTTGCCGGTTCACGGTCACGGTCAGTGCCGCATCCGCGATGGGAAGATTCCTTGCCACGGCTGACTCCGCGAAGCCTTTGTAGTTCAGAGCTTGCCCGCATACAAAAATCTCAACGCCTGCCTTTTGCAGGTCGCGGATGAGCGGCAGGTTGGGATTTCGTTCGACGCCGAATCGCGGTTGGTAGAACTCATCGCTCAATGCGGACTTGGTCGCCTCGCCATGCAGGACGACTACCATCTTGATGTCGGACGCCTTGAGGCTGGCCGCGCCGTAGAGGTTCAACAGACGAGCGGCTCGGTCGAGACCTTTATTGACTTCGCTCGGCTTCGCGTCGGCGGTGACATCAAAGACGATCTTGGCTCCCGACCGTGGCCTCTCGACGGCGCTCGGCAACACCACGACTCCGCCAAAGCCCGCGATGATTGGAAACTCCAACGGCTTCAAGCCAGGGGAGGCGCTCTTGGTGAACTCGACGAGGTAATTCTCTTTGAGCACACCTTCGGGTTCGCATGTCTTGCGAAAGCCGGCTTGCACGACTTCGCTCTCAAAGACTTCTTGGCTGGCCCGGACATGGTTCAGCACCCAGTCGGTACTCGTGCCGGGGACGCGTCGAAAGTCGATGAGAATAACTCGGCCACCGGACTTCAGTGCTCGATGCAGCGACGCCATCGTCTTCAGCGGGAACTCGAAGTGATGGTACGTGTCGCAGATGAAGGCGACATCGACGGACTCGGCGGGCAGCTCGGTCGAGTCGGCTGTGCAAAGCAACGTCTCGACGTTCTGTTGTCCGGCCTCACGGCTGGTCTTCTGGATGTGATCCAAGAACTTCTGCGAGATATCCACCGCGACCACTCGACCGTCTTTGCCTACGGCGTCGGAAAACTGCCGCGTGAATAGCCCGGTCCCGGCTCCAATGCTTGAACTTACCCACATTCTTACAAGGTTTTCCGGTGTCTGTTCGCGGTAGTTGTTGCGTCTGACTCGTTAGGGGGCTTGGGGTTGCGTGTGTTGAGTGGGTTCTTGTCGTAGTGAGGCATGTCGGTTGCATAGCAGGTTGGGACGG
>CAMAYU010000369.1 GCA_945862235.1 Schlesneria paludicola DSM 18645 | reverse complement strand
GGCTTCAATTTGCTGCCGTCGATCTTGAGGTACTCCCACTCGCGCCACGGGGCGACGACCGACTCGGCGAACTTCAAACCGATGGGCGAGTTCCACAAGAGGTCTGTCACGAACACAAATTGCTCGCCGTCCCACGTGTAGAGGTACGGGCACGACCCGACCAGCTTCTGCTCTTCGCAGACGTGCAGGTTCGGTTCGGGATCGATCAGGTTGCGCGGGACGCCGTTGGTCCAGATGACTCGCACGACATCCGCCTTCTTCTGCGGGCCGAGGCCAAAGTGCGTGGTCGGTCCCGTGACGACTCGGGCCTGATGTTTCGAGCCGGCTTTCAATTCAATCGTGCAACCAATCCCGGCGTGATTGACTCGCTTGCTGTAGTTCTGCTCGTTCGGCTTGATCTGCTGAGCGAGCAGAGAAACGTCGAGCCAGCCGTTCGCGTTGCCGCCATTGTTGGACAGCCAAGTCGTCGAGTCCCGCGTGACAACGATGATGTCTTCGTCTCCATCGCGGTCTACGTCGGCAATCGCCATTTTTGACAAGTAACCCGTACGATTAAGTACCGTTCTCACCTGCAGGCTGGTGTCTTGGTTTCCGGAAAGCTCGCCGTCTGCGGAACCGGCATCCAACCAAGTGCCGGTTTTGTCGCACCGTACAACATAGTCGCGATTCCCGTCGTTGTTGAAATCGAAGAACTGCGGATGAATTTCCACCTCATCTTGAATTCCTGCCGTCGTTCTTTTCGTCGTGACAACTCCTCTCGCCGTAATCTGCGTGAATACGATCTGCACCCCTGTCGGGCCTGAACCAATGATGTCCCACGAACCGTTACTATCGAGGTCCTCGATCTGAATCGACATTGGCCGCGTGAGCTGTTTGAAGCCGTCATCCAGTTCCCGCCAGCGAAATCGACCGTGACGCAAATTTTCGAGCAGACCGACTTCTTCCGCTCCCGCGATGAGGATGTCGAGGTCCGTATCCTTGTCCCAATCGCAGACGGCAGCGGCACTCGGGAAGAAAATTGCTGGCGGCAACTTGGAGCGCGAGGTGATCTCTTCAAACGTCCAGTTGCTGCGGTTCGACCAGAGCCGGATGCCATTGAAGGTGATCGTGAAGAAGTCGAGATCGCCGTCGAGATCGAGGTCAGCGGGGATGACATCCCCCACGCTGCGCAGTGAACCGAGCGCGTCGCCAACGGGCTTCTCGATGAACTCGCGAAGACCCTCTTTCGAGACACGGTTCTCGAAAAACTTCACACCGGCCGGACCGAACACGATCAGATCGGGATCGGCCAGCAAACATCCGGCGGCGTCTTTCGGGCGATCCTTCAACTTCGCATCGACATCATCGTCGAGGTCCACCGCGCGAAGGTGGCCGTAGTCCCCTGAGATCACCGTGTTGACGAGCGACGGTTTCTCGTCAGACGACTTCGGACTGAACGGCATCACCGCGACGATGCGGCCCTCGTGCAGCGTCACACCATCAATGCGGCCATCGAGATCGAGATCAATCACCGCGAGGTCTCGAACACCGGGCGGCAGCGCGGGCTGTTGTTCCGGCGGGGCGAGAGCGAACGAAACGGGAATCCCTTCACCACCGGACGCCACCGGCATCTCTGCCCGTTCATAAAACGCCGGGCCGAAATCCTGCAGGACGTACTCCAGCGAATCGAGTTTCACGTAGCGGTCGTCCCGCGCGGACTCGGACACAATCACATTGCGGATCGCCATCGTGCGGCCGGTTGCCAGCGGCCAGTTCCCTTCGCGGGCCGCCTTCGCCACGACATCGAGCAGATCAAGTACGTTCACCCGCGCGTGCGTCTTGATGATGTCGGCAAACGGTTGCAGTGTCTCTTTGGCCTTCTCTGCCGTTTCAGCGAATGTCGGGTCTTTCAACTGCACGAGCAGCGGCAGCAGGTCTTTGAGGACGAACAAATTGTCCGGCTCCAGTTCATAGACTTTTCTTAACGCCGCCACGGTCTCGGCGGACGGAGACTCACCCGGTGCGGCGGGTTTCAACGAGTACAGGTCGTACCAAACCGCAGCCGACTTCGGCGCGAGTTCACTCGCGCGCCTCAACGCAAACGCCGCGTGGTCGATCTCACCGGCGCGGATCGAGATGCGGGCGTCGAGCACATGCAGCACGTGCAAGTTCGGCTCGACCTTGGCCAACAGTTCCAATGCTTCGCGCGCCTTGGAGAGCATTTCGGCCTGACGAGCCGGCTCGCGCGTGGCGTCGATCACACCGAGCCACAGCTCGCGGCATACCGTCAAATTGCGCGGCCCAAACGGATCGTTCGGAACCTCAGCGATGATCTGCAACAGCAACGCCTCGGCCTGCTCGAACTCGTGGTTCTCCAAGTGGGCGACCGCTCGATCCCGCTGATCGAGCAGTTTGAGTGTCGCCTCCCGTGGCAGTTTCTTCGCCGCCGCAGTCGTCCCTCCGGAACCACCTTTCGGTGGCCCCGGCTGCGGATCGAAACCTCTCACAATGAGGAAAAAGGCCACGAGCAATGCTGCCGCGATGCCAGTCAACAGCGCCGCAACGAGCCACAGGTTGCGCGGCGCGTTCGATTGGGGAGTCTGTTCCATCGGGGAGTCATCCTGCGACTGATGTGTTTGTTTGAGAACAGTCCGCGTGCGTGGGGTGGTTGATCTTCCATTGAAAAACGTCGGGTAAGCCTCTGGCTTGCCCCCTTTTTCAACGGCACTTACGGGCAAGCGAGACGCTTACTCTACGTTTCTCAACAGGCGGTTAAACGTGACGAGTACGTTTGAATCCTAAGAACCGCTGGACGCGAACTTGGAGTCAACTTGTAACCTGCCCGTGGTCGATCACGAAAGAGACTCATTGCGGTCGCGACAACCAGCGTTGCCGCGGTTCTGGATGCCAATCCACGACGTGACCGAACAAAAGTCGGCGTGGGGTGGGACCGCGGGGCTTCGCCGCGCCAGGCAACACCATAAATTTCCGTTGTGCCATGATGGTGGACGGCGTTCGAATCGAGCTTGTCCCAGCCTTTTGTGTGTTTCGGAAGAGCCGTGAGTCAGCCTCGCAGACTGCTCACGTCACTTTCCCGTCAGGATTTGACGAAGTGAGGTGTTGCCGATTTCACAGACAGTCCAACGAGGATGCAAAGTCACACATAGTCCAGCCCGGAATTTCGAAAATGCCGGGCTGCTGTTTTGGTGAAGGCTCATCCGGTGTTTCGATGAGGTACCTCAAGTT
>CAMAYU010000368.1 GCA_945862235.1 Schlesneria paludicola DSM 18645 | reverse complement strand
CATTTTTCGCCGCGAAAAATGAACTTTGAACCACCTGACCCCTGATCGACCGTTCGGCAGCAACTCTCGGAAGTTGAAAATGCACGGGACAGGCGTTCCAGCGAAAGTAGCCCTGTCGCTCCACGACAGGCGGCGCGATCAGTAGGTGACACCAACTCGTCGAGTCATCTCGAACGATCGGCAAACGCCACTCGTGCGCTCTCGCTTCCTGTCGCGGAGCGACAGGGCTACCACTCTTGGGCGACTGCCGCTCCCGTGCAGCAACCCCGTCTTGTCCGAAGTGGATGTAAGAACTACAACGCCGCCCGCGCGAGTTAGCAGCCTGTTGAAAAAGTCGTAGCACAGGCGGCTTGCCTGTGTTTTTCAACTAGAAAAGCAAGCAGGCGAGCCGCCTACTCTACGTTTTTCAACAGTTTGCCCCGTTTGGATGTGGTGTCCGCTCGCGCCGTACGTTTCGTAGAACCTCTCTCTCTCTCGCTCGGCGGATGCACGGATGCTCCATCGCCTGAAACGCTGGCTCAGCCCAGACTTGGCCATTGATTTGGGGACGGCCAACACGCTGATTGCCATTCAGGGCGAAGGGGTCGTGCTGGACGAACCGTCGGTCGTCGCCTTGCAAAAAGGGACGCGGCGCGTCCTTGGACGCGGGACCGCCGTCGGTAAGCTGGCTCGACAAATGCTCGGCCGCACGCCCGATTCGATCACCACCGTCAAGCCGATTCAGGACGGCGCGATCACCGACTTCGAGCTGTGTGAGTCGATGCTGCGCTACTTCATTCGCAAGGCTGCGCGCACGACTCCCGGCGTGAGGCCGAACGTGGTGATGGCCGTTTCGGGTGGGATCACCAACGTCGAGAAGCGCGCGGTCTTTAACAGTGCCGAGCGTGCCGGGGCCGGTCGCGTGTACCTCGTCTCGGAATCCAAAGCGGCGAGTATTGGGGCGGGACTGCCGATCGCCGAGCCACTCGCCAGCCTGATCTGCGACATCGGCGGCGGTACGACCGAAGTCGCGGTGCTCAGTCTGACCGAGATCGTCGCGGGGAAGTCGCTGCGCATCGCGGGGGACGAGTTCGATCAGGCAATCATCGAATACCTGCGGCACAACTTCTCACTGCGCATCGGCGATCAAACGGCCGAGCAACTCAAGATGCGGATCGGTTGCGCGTACCCACTGGATGCGGAACGAACCGGCGAAGTGCGCGGCATTGATGCGGTGAGTGGCGTGCCACGGCGAGCCATCATCACCAGCGAAGAATTGCGTGAGGCCGTGCGAGGTCCGCTGGAATCGATTCTGAGCGGCGTGAAGAGCGTCATCGAACAGTGCGACCCCGAACTGGTTGCCGACTTGTCTGATACGGGGATGGTCCTCTCCGGCGGCGGCGCGTTGCTGCCGGGACTCGATCTCTATTTTCGCGAGCAACTCGGCATCCCGGTTCGAGTCGCGGCCGATCCGCAACGTGCGGTTGTTCGCGGCGCGGCCATCTGTGTCGAACATCTGGCTCAGTGGAAGGACAGTTTGGAGACCAGCGACGGCCACGTTTGAACGGTCGGTCGAGTGTCGTTTCGGTTTTGAGAGACCACTCGCTTTCGGCTTTCCTGTCGCGGAGCGACAGGGCTACGTAAGGAACCCTGCATGTCGTCGTGGAGTCTGTTCGCAACCTGCGGCTTGGTGTTGACTGGAGTCGGGTTGCACTTCGCCCCCGATGCGGTGTCGTCCCGGCTGCGCGGCGCGATCACGGATGTCATGCGACCGGGACAACAGGCGGTCAGTGCAACGGGTGAGACATTGCGGGACGGGTTGGCCGCGATCTCATCACCGTCTGTTCAGACACAACAGCGCGAGGTCGCTCGATTGCGCGAGGAGTTGGATGCGGCGAACGCTCGCAGCGCGATGTTGGTCGCTCGGTTGGCGGAATCGCACGACAAGAGAACTCGTGAGGACTCGCTGCCGTCCACGATCCAGCGTCTGCCGCGATTGACATCGCCGTCGCTCATCGAAGCGGCTGTGTTGGGCGACGTGTTGGCCGAACAATGGCGAAGTGGAAAGTTGCTCGATCGCGGAACGGCGAACGGCGTGCGCGAATCGTCGCTCGTCGTGAGCAGTCGTCAGCCGCTGCTCGATCTTGGACAAGAGGGCGAGCTGTTGCCGGAAGATGCGGTGCTGCTGGGGCGCTGTGTGATCGGCAAAGTCGAACGAGTCGGTCGCTGGACGAGCACACTGCTGTTGCTGACCGATGCGGCCTATCGAGGTCGTGCCCAGTTGATTCATGCCGCCGACAAAGGCTTCGCGTGGGGCGGTCGCGGGATTCTGAAAGGTCAGGGCGGGACGCTTTGCCAGTTGGAAGGGATCGCTGCTACCGAGTCGGTTCGAGTCGGCGATGGCGTCTACACGGCCGAACGCGACGGTCTCGTCACGACTCCGCTCTACTACGGTCGCGTCGTGGAAGCGACGCTCGGCCCGGATGATCGCGAGTGGCATGTTCTCGTGGAACCGGCTCCGCTGCCGAATCGTTTGAACTCGGTGCAAGTGCTGCGAATGAATGTGAATGCCGAACGATTGGCGGCGGGGATGTAAGCGAAGAAATTTGTATTACGGGGTTCAACACTAGCCCGACGCGCAAGCGAGGGCTTCACTTTTTACGACGGTTTGCCCTCGCTTGCGCGTCGGGCTAGTGATTGAACAACCGTGAAGTGGAAGGAGAGTGGATTGTGGTGAGGTCGTTCTCAATCCTCTGTTCGATCTATCTGGCGGTCGCCGTGCAGAGCAGCGTGATCGTGAGCGAGTGGCCGGCGGGCTGTCGGCCGTTTCTGCCCGCGCTGGTTCTGGTCGCGATCGCCTTCTGGTCGAACGGAGCGGCGGCGGTGGCGTGGTCGGCGAGTGTCGGGTTGTTGCTGGATGGACTGTCACTCGAACGATTGGGTGTGCAGTTGGCTTGGGCGACTCTGCTGGGATGCGGCTTGCAAGTTGCGATCGCAAACGTGCGTTCGAGCGGCCCGATAACTTGGGTGGGAATGGTGTTCGCCGTGGCGATGGTGTGGCGAGTCGTCCTGCCACTGGGACTCGGTTTCCTCGACGGACGCAGCGTAGATGCTGCGGGAGTTTTGGCGATCGCGATCGTGGAAGCGGCGGCGACCGCGGGACTCGCGGCGGCGATTGTTTGTGGTGATCGGTGGGTGCTGGGCAGCTCGCGGCGCGTCATCGCTTGATAGCACGTTCGGGGTCAGGTGGTTCAAAGTTCATTTTTCGCCGCGAAAAATGAACTTTGA
>CAMAYU010000367.1 GCA_945862235.1 Schlesneria paludicola DSM 18645 | reverse complement strand
GTCACGGAGCTTCGACGTGGCCGTGAGACTGAGAAGCCGCCTTCACTTCCTCGCACGGCCACGTCGAAGCTCCGTGACCGTGGCACCCGAAATGAAAAAAGGCGATGGCCCTGTCCCGCGCCGATGCTTCGCAGAACACGCGCGGCCCTTCTATGATCGGCTCGCGACCGGGCACTTTGTTCGGCGTGCGGACACGATACGGCATCGCTTCTGCGACACAACGACTTCACACACTCGATAGGACGGTCTGAATGATTACGGTTGGCATGAATTACCATGTGATTGAAGGCAAGCAGCAGGACTTTGAAGACAAGTTTGCCGGAGTGATCGACGCACTGCGAGCCGCCGACGGGCACACCAGTTCGACGCTATGGAAAGATGTCAGCGACGGCGCGTCGTACCTCATCACGAGCGAATGGTCCGACGAAGCGGCCTTCCAAACCTTCATCCGCAGCGACGCCTTCCGCGCCGTGACGACGTGGGGCAAGGAACAGATTCTCTCCGGCCGTCCTCAGCACAAGGTCTATAAGCACTGAGCCGGGCTGCGGGCTGCGAAGCCTGACGTGCGAGCGAAGGATTGGCGTCGAGCGTTCTTCGCTTGCGCGTTGGGCTTCGATGGTGGGGGAGAAAAAGACCCCTCACCCTAACCCTCTCCCCGCAAGGCCGGGGCGAGGGGACAAGGCGAGAGCCACGAGACAACACTACTTCACGGCTGGAGGCTGACGGCGTTCGAGACGCTTTTGGCGTCGCTCTTCTGTTTGCTGGCGACGTTCTTCTCGCTGGCGGACGGCTTCCGGTGACGGCGGTTGTTCGAGCCTCTTGAACACGTCTTCTGGAATGGCCTGCTGGATGCCGTCGGGGATCATCGCCTTGATGAATAGCGGGGCCAACTTCCTTGCGATGACGGCTGCCGCGGGTTCTGGCTTCTTGGGGGCTGGTTCAATGGCAGCGGCAGGCACAACTTTTCCTTCGGCGTCGCCCAAGCCCGCGTTGAGTTGTGAGTGGTTTCGCTGGCGGCGGACTTCGAGGTACTCGTCGTAGTTCGGGAGGAACCACGCTTTGGCCGAGCCGAGAACCGCCGCCGTGAGGATCGCCGTGTGAGGGTTCTTCGTTTCCAGCATCAACCCCTCCGGCTGTCTCACGACGACGAACGTGGAGTCGCTGGCATACGGCAACAGCGCAGCGGCTGACGGGATGGCGAAGGCATCCAGCGGGAAGCCGTTACTTTGCAGATGGCTCAAGACGGACTGGCCGTAGAACGGCGCGATCGCGCAGAGCGTTTGGATTGCTCGTTCGCCGTCGAGTGTCCCGAATGCGAGCAACTCCCCCTCGGGTCGAGTGAGCTTTTTCGGCAGCACGCTGTCGAAGGTGGGTCGCGGTGCCGACTGCTGTCTCAAGTGAGCCTTTAACGCTTGCGGGTGCAACGCGAAGAGAATGTGTTCGCGCGTCAAACTGAATGACGGTGTCGTCGCGGCTTCGGAGCCAAGCTCCCAACCGGCGGTGTTCACGTAGCAGATCGAATGACCGAGAAACGACTGCCGTTTGAGTTCGACCGTCTTCCTCTCAAAGTCGGGATCGATCTCGGTGACGAGCGATTGTTCGACCAGCTTCATCAAGCGTTCAAACAACACTTCGGCCCGCTTCGCATCGCGGACCTCGACCGCCACGATCAAGCTCGTCGCAATCAGACCGCCTGCGGACGGAGAGTCGAATGCCGTCCAAGTGTCACCCACGACGGGATAGATGTCTCGCTCCAAATTCAGTCCGAGTTCTGACTCCAACTGCTTGATCGCTTCGTCGAACATCGCGGCCGATGCGGGCGTTGTTCGGCCCACCAATTCACGTGCGCCGCGCACGGTCTGCGCGAGATTCAGGCTTCCCGCCGCGACCAGATCACAATCGGCGGGAATGTGTTTGAGTTGCTCGGATCGAATCGTCGGCCCGCCCGCCAGCAGTAACAGTCCGTCGGTGCGACCACCCGTCGCGAGGAAAGTTCGCTGCACAACGTTCCCGTTTTCAACGCCCGTTCCCGTGACGAGCGACTCCAGCGCATCCGCACCAAAGCCACGCAACATCGGTTGGAACAACACGCCCGCCGGTCCGGCCGCGCGCGTGGCGGTTTCAATCGCTCCCTTCAAATCGAACCAGCCGACCGTCGCCACGCGCGTCGGGGCAACTCGTTTCCACGCGGCTTGAAACCGCGGACTCTGATCGAGGCCCGGAGCATCGCCCTTCAAGCAGGCAAGAATTTTCGTGACGGTGCCTTCGCCGAACCCGATCAGCACGCGATCCGCCTCGCGGTGAACGGTCAGTTTGATCGTGTCGCTCGTTGTTTTGAATGAGACTTCTTGCAACTGCGGCTGCGGCTCAAGTTCGGCCTCCAGCAGCCGTCCCAGTGTTTCGAGCAGTACCGCCGCATCGCGTCCGGCAGACGAGACCAGTCCGATCCGAAACTGTCCGGTCAACGGTTGTCGTTTGAGAACATTCAGCAGCGCCTGCTCCGGCGGCGGCGTTTCAAAGCCGATCGACAGGCTGCCGGGATGAGCCGTCAGCAACTTGGCGAGTTGTGGCAGGTTCTCTCGCAACCGCAGTTGGTCTTCGTCCGCATCGGGAGTTTCCGCCTTGGCCAGCGCCTGATCGAGAGCCACAAAAAACGCGACGACTTCCGGATCGGCGGTCAGTCCGTCGATGCCCGCTCCTCCCGGCTGCCCCGCTCCACGACCGGCCCATTCCAAATAGAACAGCGTCTGTTGCGGAGCGGCTTTTAATAGCGCGGCATCACGCTCACCGGGCGGCATTCCCAGCCAGCCACTTCCACCCAACAGGATCAGCAGCAGTTCAATAAAACCCAAACCGAAGGTCGGTGTCGCCACCATCGCAAACTCCATTCGTCCGCCGAGCGACTCACGACATTGCTCACCTGCCGACAGACGGGCGAGATCGTATCGCCAGCGCAGTAGGCTCTCCAGCCGCGACACAGAACTGGTTTTGACCTTCGCTTTCATCTGCCCCTATAATCCGCCCACGATTCGGCGGACCTTGCGCTGGACTCCAATCGGATGTCGCAATCACCAAACTTCATCATCGTCGCCCTGCCTCACTCGCCCCAACCCAAAGGCCAGCATTGATGAACACCCCCGAAGTAGAAGCCTTCTGCGAGGCGGGTCGAGCGGCGTTGAAGGCCCGCGATCATGCCTCGGCCAATGATGCCTTCGAGAGTGCGGTGGCTTTGGATTCGGACTGCATCGACGCTTACGACGGCTTGGCGGCGGTGGCCTATCTCGATGGCGACTT
>CAMAYU010000366.1 GCA_945862235.1 Schlesneria paludicola DSM 18645 | reverse complement strand
GAGTGCAGGGCCAGGTCCGCCGTCGTGTTGCCAGCCTTCCAGAATCTTGGTGAGGAGCACATCGGCGTGTGAGTTGCGAAAGTAGACGGTAATCACCGCCGCAACCGATTTTGGTTTGGCTGGTATGTCGTCCGCCGCGATGGTCGGCCACCCGCTCAGCCCGGCGAGCGCCGCGCCGAGACCGAGCCGCAAATAGTCGCGGCGAGAAAACTGATCGGATTCACGTCCATCGAGCATAAAAAGGTTCCTTCAGTATCCCCGTCCGGAAAATCTATTTCGGTATAGCACGCAACACCGTACCGTTCACGCCGCCAGAGCACAGCACCAACACAACAACGAGCAAACACCGACCCAGGATTCGGTGGCTGCGGAACCAATCGTGAATCGTTTCGTTAGCGAGCATCATCGGCTCTCTGTAAACGCTGTCTGGACGCTGTCTGGACGCTGTCGGGAGTCATATATTCATCAGGGAATTTCCTTAAGTCAGCTCTCGAATCGGTTCGCCGTCCGTCAGAATCGGCATCGGCCGGCCAGAGTGGTCGAAGAATGAGTGCTCAGTGTCGATTCCCAGATGTCGATAAACCTTAGCCCACAAGTCGTTGGGCGACAATGGCCGATCTTTTGGGGCCTCACCAAGTTGATTTGTCGAGCCGATGACCTGTCCCATTCGCAAACCACCTCCGGAAACAAGGATCGACATCGCGCCGGGCCAGTGATCACGTCCGGGTTGCATCACGCCGGTGCCGGTTCCTTTCTGGTAGCTGATGCGCGGGGTGTGTCCGAACTCACCCGTCACCACGATACTCCAAAGGTGCCTCAGGCTTTAGGTCATACGTATCCATGTGCGAAAGCCCACCAGTGAGCCAGACCAGGATCACAGCCGTATCATCACGCCTGGCAGGCAATTCGGACGCTGACAAGTCTCGCAGCCGCATGACGTGAGAGAGTCCCAATCCGACACTGAGCAGCGACCCGGCGTGCAGAAACCGGCGCCGCGCGAGTGGGTGTTGTGACGGCTGGGACATGTTGATCATCCAGATTCCGTTGACTAAGGAAATGTCCCGAAATAACTTTCGTACGACGGACATCCTTGTCCGTCGAAACTGCCGCGACGGACAAGGATGTCCGTCGTACAAATCGGGAAACTACTTCGGGACAATTCCTAACGATTGTTGCTGTCTGGTTCGTCGGCCACTGACAGTTTTTCAAAGGCCATGTACTCGTCCGCGAGATCAATTGTCTGAGGATAATGGACCAAAGCGCCAAAAGCGATACGGAATGTCTCTCCTTTGGCAACTGTGACCTTACTGCGAGCACCCTGTTTCATGGCTTCACGCCCGAACGGGTTCGCAACAAATACGCCGTAGTCGCGGTTGTGCCACCAGCTTTCGCGGAAGTTGCCTTGGCTCGCCATCAGCATAATGCCACAGGAGCGTTCACCGCTCGTTCCCGAATAATCGCACCAGGCCGCTGCCTGTCCCCACGTTTCATTCGCCGTCTTCTTCCCGGTCGAGCTGCTCAGCATGCCGCCGTTTTGTAGCCAGCATTGCTCAGAACCCTCACGTCGCGCACAACGCCACTCGCAGGGTTTCCATCAGCCGTTCGGTCTGTCCGAGCTGCTTCGCTCGATGTGCAAAAACTCGTACCACCTGAATTTGCATGTTGAGCGATGCGTTCGAGTCTGCTCGCAACGTGCTCGCCAGGAACCCGGCGAGCGACCTCGTGGACGGCATGCGGCCCAGAGCCCAGACAGTCCACGTCTCCTGGTTCTCAGTCAGCTTGCCGTCGCGTTGCTGATCGTCGGTCAGCCGCGCCACGAGTTGCCGCTGCACGCCAATTCCGCGCTGCACCAATTCATCCTGCGGGTTGATCCGCCGCACGGGCAGGAGTGAGTCGAACTCAGCCATCAACTCTTCAACGGCGAAGTCTTTCAAAGCCGTCCTGGGATAGGCTTCCAGCCTGTCACGCTTCTTGCCTTCGGAATCAATTGAGTCGACAGTCAGGATGTCTATCCCACTTTCTTCTCCATACAGTTTTAGCGCCACAACCGGTGGAGTTTAGCGCCGCAACCGGTGGAGCGTTCTTCCACTCGGCGCCGTAGCCGGTGCTCCAGCCGAGAATCCACAACGCACCGTCAGGTCCGAATTCATCAAACGCCATCGAACACGGTTGCCGGACGATCGGATCGCTGGCGAATAGCGTCACGGTGAACTCATCGGGAACTTTGGGGAGTGCAGCCTGATCGACGGACTTGTCGTTGAACTGCCCGAATGCTGTCGATGTGCTGCTGAATAGGAACGCCACAAGAAACACAAGTCGAAGATACGCATCAGGCGTCTTAAGACCGGCGAAAAAATGAATGTCGTTGTTCCGTCGGCGATCCAACGCTGAACCATACAGCGATCCACGACAAATCCAACAGCTGCGTTCGAGCTAGTCCTCAGATCGTTTCATATCGAGCCTTCTTCACACTTCTTCGAGGTGACTCGTCGTGTTGCCGAATGCCTTGAGTGTTGGCATAGTTGATGTTCCTGAAAGGTTGGACTGGAGGTGTTGTCGATGCGTTTGTACGACGGACTTCCAGTCCGTCGCGCCGATCGAGGGACTGGAAGTCGTCGTACGGGTAAATCAAATCCCCGTCAGCCGCTCGGTCGAATCGCCGAAACTGTCGAGTTCCAGGCCGCCCCACTCCATCAGGCTGAGGAACAGGCTGCACATGCGCCGGTTGGGCGAATCGAGGTAGTCGAGTGCTCGACCACCTCGGAGCTTGCCTCCCGCACCGCCGAGCAGGACCACCGGCAACTGCTTTGAGTCATGATTGCCGTGGATCATACTTGAACAGTGCATGATGGCCGTGTTGTCGAGCAGCGTGCGGTCGCCTTCCTGAACCTCCGCCATCCGCTCACATAGATACGCGAGCTGCGACGTGAAGAACTGGTTGACGGCGACGAGTTCCTGCGGCTGAGTGTGGGCCATCTGGTGATGCTGATCTTTGGCGCCAACGTGGGCGTGAGTGAGGATCGAGCCGTCGTTGCAATATTTGAGGGTCGCGATCCGCGTGGAGTCGGTGCGGAAGGCGAGCAGCACGATATCATTCATCAGCTTCCAGTAGTCCGGAATCTCAGTGGGAATGCCATCGGTGGGCCGCGGGCGATCGGGGGCGGTCAGGCTCGGCTTCCAGCTGCCGGCGTCGCGCTCCTGTCCAGCCCGTTTGATGCGCCCCTCGATCTCATGGACGCTGCCGAGATATTCCTCAAACCGCTGCCGATCCGAAACAGAAAGTCGCTTCCGCAACGACTGGGCATCTTCGAGCACAGCATCAAC
>CAMAYU010000365.1 GCA_945862235.1 Schlesneria paludicola DSM 18645 | reverse complement strand
TTCATCTACGAGGCGACGTATCACGAACAGAAGGCGTCCAGAAATATGCTGCAAGACGTGGTGGACCGCCTCTTCGGCGGATCGGCCAAGGCCGTGATGCAGCATCTGTTGGAAACGTCCGAGTTGGACGAAGCGGAACTGAAAGAGATTCGGTCGTTGATCAACCGCAAGGCCCGCGGGAAGACCGAGCCAACGTGATCGGCGGCGAGAAGATCGGACGGAACAGTCAGATCGGACGGATCATTGCTGCCGTCCATCGGGCTGGTTCGGTGGAATCCCGTTTTCCCTTCAGCCGTATGCCTTCGCCTTCGCTCTCTCAAACGAAAGCCTCCCGTCATGAACAACCTGTTCTTGCGAGACCTGTCTGCCGCGTTGGTGCTGTCGTTCGGGCACTTTCTGTGGATCGGAACGCTGATCGCCATCGTGACGGCGGTCGCAGCAAAGCGACGGCAGACGGCGGACGCTCGGTATCGCGCGTGGCTGGGCGGGCTGCTCGCGATGGCGGTGAGTCCCTTCGTGACGCTGGTCGTGTTGATGTCGATGCCTTCGGCAGGGACATCGGTTGAAAGCGCGTCGGACTTGGGTTCGGCGGCACTCGTTGCGAAATCGGTTGGCGCGACGAGTCACGGCGATGCGGCCGACGAGGCGCATAGGATGGACGCCCTCGTCCGTCCTCTTCCCGGGGGCGAGCCGGGGGATGCTGGCCAACAACCACGCAATGCGAACGAAGACGGACGGACGAGGGAGTCCCTCCTACAGGGCGAACGCGCGGCGAACGGTTTGTCAGAACAGCCGCGCGCCGCCGATGCTCTTCAGCGCGAACCGGTCTGGTGGCGTGAGTACGCGCCCGTTGTGACGAGTCTCTACTTGATCGGCGTCGCGTTGATGGGGCTGCGGTTGGCGTTCGGTCTGTGGGGCGGACGGCGGTTGCGGAACCAAGCGACGCTCATCACGGAGCGTTCGCTGCTCGACGCCTTGCAGCGGCAGGCCGATGCGTTGGGAATGACGCTCGTTCCCGCATTGGCTTACTGCGAGCGAGTCGCCGTGCCGACGGTACTGGGGATTTTGAAACCGATGATCCTGCTTCCAGTCTCGCTGGCGAGCGGCCTCGCCCCCGACCAGATTGAGTCGGTGCTGGCTCACGAACTGGCTCATCTGCGGCGGCACGACCACCTCGTCAATCTGATGCAGTGCGTGATTGAATCGGTCCTCTTCTTTCATCCGGCGGTCTGGTGGGTCTCGCGCCGCGTGCGGGATGAGCGGGAACACTGCTGCGACGACCTCGTGATCGCCTGCGGAGCCGTGCCGCTCGACTACGCCGCGTCGCTGCTGCGCGTGGCCGAACTCAGCCGCGAGACCGAGCAACAGCGCGGCCACAACCAACGTCGTTCCTTCACCGCCGTCAGCCTCTTCGCCACCGGAGACCGACCGTCCACGCTGAGGCAACGGATTGCACGGCTGCTCGGCGATCCCGTGGAGAGTCGCGTGAGGCTACGGCATCCGTGGACGGCTTGCGGGCTGCTGGCGGCGAGCTTGTCAATTGCTTGGCTCACTGCTGCGGCTCAACGTCCGATTGCGGCGCAGCCGGAGGAGACTGATCAAGGCGAAGCCGTCGCGCAGGCAGATGAATCCGACGCGAAGCCGGATCGAAAACTGAATGACGATGATTCCGCAGCGGCCTCGGAGTTCAATCACTGGGTCACGGAAGACCAAAAACGTAACCTCATTGAACTGAGGGATCGCGTTCGCAAGATTGTTCCGAAGGGTTGGCAGGTTGAGCTTCGGTTTGGTTCGATCTCAATGGATCGCCCCGGTCGCAAACAAGACGCGCACTGGGTTCGATGGCCGGAGGCAATGCTGTACTTCAACAACGAGGACACCGCGTCTGAAATTCCGCCGATTGCAGACGGCACTCAAGACGTATCGCTCGGCCTCTGCAAGTTGGGGTATGCGACGCTCACGATCCCTCAACCGATGCTGGCCGAGTGGCCCGAGTCTCGAACGCAGCTTCAAGCGGTGCTTCCCGAGGCCGACGATGCGGCTCGCCAAGCGGTTCAGCCGCTAAAAGCATGGCCGCTCGTGGTGGGGACACTTCGTTATGAGGATGGCTCGCCGGTGAAGGGGGCACTGGTGGGGCCGGTTGGACGGGCCAAAGTACCGCTGGGTGACGATGGCCGTTACCAAGTCCGGGTTGATCCGAATTGGGGACGGCTCTTTGTAAGCCTGAAGGACGTTCGCGACTGGCCGTCGAACAATTCGCCCCCGCGCGATCCGGCGTACCTGCGTGAAGTTCTCGACATCAAAGTGATCGAAGTCGGCCCGTCCGTCGTTCGTCGCAACATCACACTGAACCGAACGCAGCTTCGAACGGTGAAGCTCTGGTGGAACGGCCCGACGACGAAGGGACGTTTGAGGCTGTATTCCAATCCTCCCCAAGATTGGTTGACGGATGCTGCGGTTCCGCCGAACAAGAGACCGGCTGGCGACAAACAAGTCGCCGTACCCGGAGAGCGGCAACTGTTGGTCATTTCACGAACGCTCGACGTGACGCTCGAACACGGCAAGCAGTTCGTTATCAACGATGTCCCTCCGGGCGATGGTCATGTCGGCATCACGCTCGCCGAGACGTTGCAGCCACTCGCTTGGCCACTGACCGGCGGCGAGGAAGACGAGCAACTCGTCTACAACCCCGCTGACACGGGCAGCGTCGATGTCAAGGTGCTGGGAGATGACGGCAAACCGTTGAAGCAACTGGCAATCCTCAATGTCATGCGCCTCCTCCCGAACATGGTTTTTGGAGTCTTCAATTCGGCGGCGGGCGACCAATGCGATCTGCATCGCCCGGTGTTCGATGCCAAGACCCAAACGCACCGCGTTTCGCATCTGCAATCCGGCCGGTATCAAGCGAACGTCACCCTTGAGTCTCTGTTTGGTACTCCGGTCGTCTTCGATGTCGTGAAGGGCAAAGTCGCTTTGATCGTGTTGTCCACGTCGCTGAACCCCGTCGGCGTTGTGAAACCAGCCGAGCCGGGTTCTTACGTCGCCAACCTGCCCGATGGTCGCAGCGTCGAGTTCGTTGGCATCACGAAGAACACGGCTCCGGCAAAGGACGGGTGGCGGCCGGATGGGACTCCGATGGGGGATGTCGGTTACTGGCCTGCGACGACGTACATCAGTGGCAACACGATTGGTACTTTCACCGAGAACGGTGAGCATCCCGAACCGAATGTCGGCGCGATCGACTTGCTGTTTCGATTTCGCGGGTTGAAGGCTCAGCCATCGTTCGCGTTTGAGCTGGCGGCGAACGGTGGCAGCTACTCTCACTGGCCGGTGAAAGACCCGTATGAGTTGCGTGTCGCGGCACAACGGCGCGGCCCGTCACCTCTGGGCAGCAAGTGGTCGATCCCTGACGGC
>CAMAYU010000364.1 GCA_945862235.1 Schlesneria paludicola DSM 18645 | reverse complement strand
GTCGGCGAGCGGCTGCACATCCTGAATCACTCCCGTTTCGTTGTGAGCGAGAATGACGGCCGCCAACCGCGTATCACTCGGCATCTCACACGACGTGATCTGCCCGCACGGATCGACGGGAAACTTATGCAGGTTCCACGCGCGCATCGCCGGTGCGCGACAGACTTCAAGACTCGATGGATGCTCACCGGGCGACAACGCGATCGTCCCAGTCAACCCGTGAGTGAGACCCCGCAGCGCGAGGTTGTTCGCTTCCGTCCCACCACTCGTGAAGATCAACTCCTTGGGACCGGCCCCCAGCAACAGCGCGATCTGTTCGCGACCCTCTTCCAACACCTGCCGTGCCCTGCGCCCCGCCCGATGCGGACTGCCGGGGTTCCCAAAACAATCCCGCATCACGCGCGCCACCACCTCCACCACATCAGGCAGCATGGGCGTCGTCGCATTGTTATCGAGATAGATCAGTGAGGTCATGGCCCGAGGATAAGCCCTGTCGCCCTCGGACCCAATAGACCGGTTGGGAACGAGTGATGGAATCACAGCTTTACAAAACGGCGACTTGCTTTTTTTTGCTCGACGAACGCGGTAGCGTCCCGCCTGCTTGACCACACTGGTTCGAGCGTGCCGAATCATTCTGGTTCGGTGTAGAGGCCAATCGGTCGCGGTTCCACTCACTCGTTCAAGGAATTTGCATCATGCCCAAGTCGAATTGGCTCCATCGGCTGTCTTCCCGCCTGTGGAGTTTGGGTAATCGGGGGGGGGGAGGTCGAGTCGCGATTTCCAACCTCGTCGGCGAGTAGGCCGTGGGATCAGTTCCGCCATTCCCGCGATGATCGAAGTTCTCGAACCTCGAGTCGTGTTGTCTGCGTCAGTACCGGCCGATATTGACCAATTCATCCAAGACTCATCCAATCCCGATGGCTGGTATGCCGCCCTTGATGTTCTTGTGCCTGCTGTCGCGCAGTATGCCATTGACCAAGATGCGGCCATCGACGGATATAACTCGCTGATCAACAGCATCGCCCAGCAGTACGCCGATGATTTGTCGGCTCTTTCGACATTGAGGCAAACGAGTTTGCAGGGGGCTAATGACGCATTCTGGGATGCGGTCAACTCCGCCGAGCAAAGCTTGACGACTACGTACAATTCAGCGATGACAGCCTATTCTAACATTACAAATCCTGCGAATCAGGTTTATGAAACTTTAGTACAAAGCCTGCTCGATGATTTCAATAACGATATGGGAATGGTGAATTCTTCCGGTGGAGGAAGTGGTGTCACTGAGGAAGAGCTTTGGGAAACGATGCTCACGGCTGAGGTTGCGGGCTGGAACGCATTTGTCGGGGTGAGAGAAGGAGCATGGAGTACATTCACCTCAACGATGGACCCCGCCGTCGCATCGTGGACTACGACTGTTGATACCGCCTACGTTGATCGCGAAGTGGCCTTTGCCGCTATCCGTAGTTCTACCGACACGCAATTGAGTTTGTTAAATGCGTGGCTGGCTACGGATCTTGCACTCGCCGATACTGAGTTGCAGAGCGATCTAAGTCTCGTCGAGGCAAATTGGACATCAGCGATGTCCTCGGCGACAGCGGCTTGGCTTGCCGCTAGTGGTACGCCAACGACCGCTGCTGCTTCCGGATGGAACTTTCCAATGACCACCGGACCAATTTTGTCTTTTTGGGACGACATGCGTGGGTTGGGGCAATTGTCTTTCGATGCCCTTGAGTCCTTAAACTGGGGCACTTGGCGATTGATCGCAAGCCAATTCCTAGCTGAAAAACCAGTTGCAGGCATGCTGCTCGATCATGCCTTACAGGACAATCCACCTACATTGACCTTCCCAGCAGGACATTTCGTCAACAAAGCGATTGCCGATTCGTCGGAGTTTGCATGTGTGGTTGGCGAGATTCTGGAAGACCACATAGCTGACGGCCCTGGAACGTACAAAAAGCGAGTTCCAATCCACTACAGCAACGGTGACCTTGAGGCGGGGATCAAAAATGCGACCATTGATTACACGCTCGTTCTCAATGCAGGCCACACTTACACGCTGAACGCCACGCTAATTGATATATACGACTTTTCGATAAGCTGGAACTACTATCAGGGCAATCTTAATGGAGCCGGCCTAACTGCCGCAGCTAACCTCGCTTGGGCGAGTCAGCATTTGAGCATGATTGAAAAGTACAAGTGGACAGCTCCAATGACGCCAATAACAGGAGAGTGGTAATGTGCCGAGTAATTGGTCTGGGTGCTGTGCTGTTTATTTTCGGCTGTGATGGATTTGGGCCAGGGTATACAGATTTTCATGTGGAGCTAGGTCATAACTGCCAGTTGATACAGATGTCGGGGAGTATTGTGAATATAACAGTCAATGGCAGCCTGAGTGAGGAAGATTGTGTTCCCGCAAAGGTTGTATCATGTGGTTTCGACCAGAAATACATCATCGCCAAGCAACAGTTGCTTGATGAGAAATACAACCCGGTATCCGGCAAATACCAGTTCTGGATTGTCGATGCCCCACAGAAGAAACGCTATGGCCCGTTTTCGGATAAGGAGTTTAACGCGAAACGAAGGGAACTGGGCGTGCCGGAGTCGATAAAGATGCGCAGCACGGATTCGTATCGACCATAGCGTGATACGTTGCGCGTGCCGTCAAGACTCGTTCCCAAGTCGTCGCTTGGGAACGAGTTTCGTTTACCAGCTTGGATCACTTACGACTGCCCTGTTGTGGCAGGAATACACAACATCGCAACTCCAAATAGGTTTCAGCGAGGACTGGTTGTCTCTCACGGCAACGCTTCGTTCAGTCCCCTGCGGCGGGCGTCGATGAGGAAGGTGTTGGCTCGGCTGTAGTCGGGGCGTTCGGGGAGCGTGGTCTCGGTCAGGGCGAGATCGAACTCGCGGTGCAGGCTCAGCCGCCACGCTTCGACTTCCACCCACGGCAACTCGCCCCGTTTGATCGCCAGCAGTTGGTCGCGATGCTGTTCGACTCGCACCGGGACGTAGCCGTGCTTCAGGGTGCAGATGCCCGACAGCAGCAACCGGATCAGGTGCATGACGTGCTTCCACTTCACCGCGCCGTGGTTACGCACGTCGGCTTGCAGCTTCTTGAATTGAGACAGGACATAGCCGTTGAACGTTTGATAGGCGACGCGCGACAGGAAGCTTTCGCGCAGCGCGAGCAACTCGCGACCGAGCGGCGTCGCGTGTTCGATCAACGGCGAGTAGAGGACTTCAAAGACGTTCGGGTTCGCCTTGAGAGCCAGCGTCAAAAACTTCTGCAACTCCCAAAAGCATTCCTGAGCGGCATCGTTCTCCAACTGCTCGGGAACGCCGAACAGCGACCAGTGGAGATCGGCGGGCGGAAGATAAACACCGCGATAGTCGGTGTCCGAATCTTCGGTCTCCAA
>CAMAYU010000363.1 GCA_945862235.1 Schlesneria paludicola DSM 18645 | reverse complement strand
GCGATAGACCGCGAGGTTTGCGGCTTCGACCAGCTTCAACTCCCACTCGCCGTATTCGTAGCCGTACTTCGGTCCCGTGAACGACTTCGCCAGCTTGTGCGCTCGGAGGGCATCGAACTTGGCGACGAGTCGCGGCCAAACACGCGCGGTCGCGTCCTTGATCCGATTGAATCCTGGAAGCGACTGCTGCGACTGTGAGATCTGCCGGACCAACCCTTCATCCGCATCGTTCGTGACGTAGCCCCAAATGATGAGGTCCGGTCGGTACTCGGGAATGATCCGCTTCGCCACGGCAAGCTGATCGCGCGTCGAGGCCCCCGATTGTCCTGCCGCAATCACCTCGACGTTGTACCCGCGCCCAACGAGTTCCAATTCAAGCTGCCGCCACCACATGTGGTTCAACGTCAGATACGGACTCCCCCAAACATACGAATCCCCCATGACGAGGATGCGCACGGGATCGGACTCGGCGCGTGGCTCTGTCCGTCGTTCCACGGTATGCCCCCGCCAACTTCGCACGCCGAAGCGAGTCGCAATCGGCAGCGCGGGATCGACCGGAGCGGACGTGTCCTTGGCGCGATGTTCGGCCACGACGAGGGCGTTGTGACGCTGCCAATCGGCCCCCGCCGTCAACCCGCGCCGTTCGAGCATCGGCAGCGCAACGCGATCAAGAGCGAACAACGCGACGACGACAATTGCCAACGAAACGATCGCCCCGCGCACAGCCACGCTCGGCAACACGTGCCACTCCCGGCGACCGAATCGAACGAGGAACAGACTGCGCATGGCGAGGACGTGACTTCCTGAAAAGGGCGGGAAGGCGCGACTGTTCACCGACAACACCAACCTGAAGCGTGAGCGAGGCGGTGCCGTATCTGGAACGTCAGACCACAGCGGTGATTCGATGCCCGCTCCGCAGTTGTGCGGCTTTCGCGCAAAGCGTGTGAGTTTTTCGTCGGGCAGGCGACTCGCCTGCCTTTCTCTGAGAACACAAACAGGCGAGCCGCCTGTTCCACGAAAAACTCACCGCCTCGCAGCGAATGAGGGCACTCACCAATGTGCCAAACCGTAGCCTCTGGCTTGGCCGTCGTTTCACCAGTTTCACGGGCAAGCGAGACGCTTACCCTACGCCGTGAAACCGGTCGCCATCACCGCTTCGGTGGCAATTGATAGCCCGCGCGGTTGAGTTGGATGCGGTAGAGACTCGACCCGGCGGTGATGTAGAGCGTCTTGGCATTGGCTCCGCGACCGAAGCCGACGTTGGTCGGGATTTCCGTTTTGATGTAGGCCAACTCTTTACCTTCGGGCGAATAGACATAAATGCCGGGACGGTTCTCGGCGCGAACGGCGACGTACAGATTGCCGTCTTGATCGACGACCAGTCCGTCCGGGCCATCGAACGGTGCGTAATCCACGAGCGTCTTGCGGAACTTCGCTGTTCCATCGGCCGCGAGGTCGTAAGCCATCAGCGCCATGAAGCCCTTGCGCAGCGGAGCATCCACTTTGTCGGCCTGCTTCGGCACGTTGGCGTCACCCGTGTTCAAACGTTCAAACCCGCTCGCGCCGTTGTCGTTGCTGACGACGTACAGCGTCTTCTGGTCGGGCGAGATTGCCACGCCGTTCGGCTTGCCAGCGTCGGTGATGATGCGATGGACGGTCCCATTCGTGTCGATGCGATAGACCGCCATGACCGGCTGATCGAGGGACTCGTACCCGAGATAACGTGGGTCGCTGAAGTAGATGCGCCCCTGCTCGTCGATCGTGATGTCATTGCACGAGTTGAAGGGGCGACCTTCAAACATCCCCGCCACGATGTAGCTCTTGCCGGTCGTCATGTCGGTCCGCACGATCCGTCGCCCACCGTAATCGGCTCCCTCGGCGATCAACATGTTTCCCGCCGCATCGAACTTGATGCCGTTCGACATCCCGCTGGGCGAGCGAAAAATCGTCGTCTTCTTCGTGGCGGGATCAAACTTCCAAATATGGCCGGCCTCAATCGCCCCGTTCTTATCGCGCGACTTGTGTGAGAACGTGATCTCACTGAAGTAGACCAGTCCATCGGGTGCGACGCAGACGCCCTCGGTCAGCACGTTGGACTCAAACAACTTCTCCGGCACGGCACCCACCGGAACGATCGGCTCTTGTGCGAGCAGTCGCGGGTCATGAGACATCAGCGTCGAACCAGCCGCAGCGAGGCCAACGAACAATGCGATCCATCGAGAGCGAGTCAACATAAGGGGTCCTTATTGAATACGAGGTAGTAGTGAGAGATTCATCCGGCGGACGGGGCAGTCACAACCGGTGGCCTACGTTGGCGAAGCACCGTCGCATCGACACGCCAGTGGCCGGGGACTATACCTCGCGCGAAACGAAAACGGCACTTTCCTGATCTTTTTGGATCGTGAGTCGTGGTAGACCGAGAACGCCACCTTGGTGATGTCGCGTTTGAGCGTTGGCGAGCACACTTTAGCCCGGAGGGCGACACTCGAGCGACGTGGAAGTGTCGCCCTCCAGGCTGAGAAACAACCACTTCCGTGATCTGATATTCCCCTCTGTGATCCGAAATTCCCTTCGGCCTCTTTCGACAAACGGCACCTCGAATGAATCCTTTGTCCGACGATGCTTCGACATTGTTGAGCGGCGTGCGGCGCGGTGAGGCTGCGGCGTGGGAACGACTCATTGCGCGGTACGAAGGGCGGCTCACGGCCTTCGTCGAACCGAGACTGGGCGACCGCGCGGCGGCTGAGGATGTCGTGCAGGAGACGTTCATCGGGTTCCTCACGTCGCTGCCGAACTACGACGATCAGACGCCGTTGGAATCGTTCCTCTTCGCAATCGCGGCTCACAAACTGATCGATGCGTTGCGGCGCAAAGGGCGGCGTCCCGCGTTGTCCCTCGTGCTGCGAGACGATTCGACCAGCGGAGACTCGACCCACGCAACGGGTGCAGACCAACGCGAACCGGCGGGACGTGAGCGTCCCGCATCGAGCCTCGCGCGTAGCGGCGAACGACGCGCGATCGAGGAACGGGTTCTCGGTGACTGTTTGCGTGGACTCATTCAATCGTGGTTCAGTCGAGGCGAGTTCGAGCGATTGCAGTGCGTCGAGTTGCTCTTCGTGCTCGGTTGGTCCAACAAGGATGTTGCCGCGCGAATGCAGCTCAGCGAACAGGCGGTGGCGAATCACAAGAGCTTCGTCGTCGGCAAGCTCAAGGCGGCCGCCGAAGCGGCGCGGCTGCGCGAAGTGAACTGGAACGCAGTGGCGGGGGAGTAACCGCTTGAACTTACCCACATCTTTGGTTCATTGCGACGAATCCTCTGATGGCGAGTAGGAGTTTGTCGAGGCCGCGCCAGAGTGTGATCCAGCCGGGGTTTCCATCGCGCTTTCTCATGAGGAAGCCGCCGAGGCCGGCGAGGTGGCGGA
>CAMAYU010000362.1 GCA_945862235.1 Schlesneria paludicola DSM 18645 | reverse complement strand
CATCGAGAATCGAAGCCGTTCCACCGCCGGTTCCGTCGATCACATCTTGTTGGGGGTACTCGTGCAGTTTATCCGCGAGAACTGAAGTCGAAGAAACCATGCGTTTTGCTCCTCAATGAGCGTAAAAAAGCGTGTCGGCTCCAAAACATTTTGGAGAGACGAAAGATATTTTCATTTTGCTAAAACAGAACGAGGCGGGCGCAGCACCGAATTTTCCGAGGTCGTAGCACCGGGAAGAGTTTAAGGAAAGGAGTGGTGGGAAGGAATGGTACTTGAATTGGCGTAACACGCACGAGAGGAGGGAGATCGACCGAGCGGAGCTTCCGGCTTGCAGCAAGCAACTCGAAAACAGTGAGAGGGCATCGCGCGTCGCGATCGAGAACTCGTTGAATCTGCTAAACTGATGTCCGCTTCAATCGCCCATCGTTGGACGCTCCAGTTTCATCGGCCGATGCAGCGAAAAGTAGGCTTGGACGCGTCGGTCTAGCGGCCGTTAGATTAACCGACGCACTCTCGGAAATTGTGTTCCTTCAGTGACTGCCGCCGTTCATCCTCGCAAGCATCGTCAATTTGAAACGGAGATATTCGTTCAATTCTTCGATGAGCCGTCGTTCCGGTAACGAGAACCATCGTTGTTGCTCGGTGAGAATGTCGATCACACTGCGATAGCTCAGTTCACCGATGAAGGGAGAACGGGGCAGGTCTTTCAGCCGCTCGGCATGAGGGATGGCAGATCGCAGTCGATCCGGATGGCGGTACTCCTGCAACAAGGGATTGCCCGATGTGGGCGTCAGCAGGATCAGGACAAAGTCTCGGGGTGGAAGATCGAAGAGAATGTCTTCGGTGAACCATCCGTTCTCTCGAAGTCCGACGCGAGCGTTTCGGATGAGTTGGTCCGTACTCTTCCACCGCAGGAGGCCGCTCAATAGACACGTCGAACTTTGGCAGCGGTGCGACGGCGCAGAGGACGACTAGGATCGCAGGGGGATCGCAAGGAGTGAGAATGTTCGCCGATCGGGAACGCGGCTCTCGGCGAACATTCATCAGCTTCCTCGGACCGATGCTGAGACTATGCTGGCTTGACGTTCTCGGCACACGGGCCTTTCTGCCCCATGCCTTCGGTGTACGTCACCTTCTGCCCTTCGCGCAGGTCTTTGAAACCGACACCTTGGACAGCGGACGAATGGAAGAACAGGTCTTTGTCCGTCGCCGTTTTGATGAACCCGAATCCCTTGTCCATCACCTTTTTGATCGTACCTTCGGCCATGTCTGCTTCTCCTAAAATGCCTGTTTGAATGTAATGCTGATCGGCACACGATGCCGACTCGCTACCATCGGTTGGTCCGAGAGGTTGTACCATGTCTCACGTATCGAGGTGATGAATGCGAATCATCGCGCTCGCCAGTGTGATCGTTCTGTGTGGACCATCGTTGGGCTGATCGTCGCCATCTGGCGGCACGCATGCTGGGTCGCCGTAGCGCGGGCGAGCGCCGAGAACTTTGGCGAGAATTGAAGACCGGCCCGTCCCTTGCGAATGTCCTGGGCCTTCGCAAACTTGGGGTCATTGCGAATAGATGGCGGTTTCAGCAAAGAACAGCTTCAACGAATCCATAGTCGAAGACGCAGCATTGAGGTCTGATTCATCGAGTATGCCCATCGCCACTCGCCAAGTATGTCTGCGACGTGACGTGCGACCGCTGCTACGTTTGCCAGTACTGCGGCAAACCAGTGCAAGATCACGACGAAGTGCGGAAGCGGCTGGCCGCGAAGAAGGACTTCCTCCTTTGCCAAGGCTGCGACGAGAAGGTGTCGCTGCTCGACTTCATCGAGCAGCGGCTCAAGAGCGATCCCGTGGCTCGCAAGATCCTGAAGATGGAAGAAACGGCCACGCGCCAACTCGACACGCAGGCGCTGGAGCAAATCCAGATCGGCCACATGATAGCCATCGCCGGCGAGGCGAACCAAATCTTCCGCCCGGTGACGATGTTCGACTACGGCATCGATGGCGAAGTGGAGTGTCAAAGACAACGACGGCCGAGCCAGCGGGAAGCGGATCTACATCCAGCTCAAGAGCGGGAACTCCTACCTGCGGTCCCGCAAGAACGAGCGGCACCTCGAATACTGGATCAGCCAGCCGGTCGATGTGTATCTCGTCCTCCGTCAGCAGGGAGAGATGAGCGGCGACGGCACCATCCGCTGGATGAACGTGACCCGCACCCTCAAGAACCGGAAAGACAAGCAGAGCCGCCAGATCGTCTTTGAAGGCCACAAGCTCGACATGAATGAGATGTGGAAGGTGCGCGATGAGTTCTTTCCGCCCGCGAAGACGCGAAAGTAAGTCCGTTTGAATGGCTTTTCACCTAAGAGGGCATCTGGAAAGTCAGGTGATGTGGGCCAGCAGGTGCTCGTTCTGATGCTGGGCTTTTTGTGTTCGAGTCAGACGGCGGAGCATGATGTGAGTCAAGCACAGGTGGATCTCGGTGCGGCTGCTGGCAAGGGTGGCTTCGTGTTCACGGCAGAGCAGTCGGTAACGCCCCAGCCATCCGAACGTGCGTTCCACGATCCAGCGGTGCGGGAGAACCTTGAACCCCTTCACGTCATCACTGCGCTTCACGATCTCCAGATCCCAGCCGAACTCTTGCCGCGTCGATTCCACCAGTTTGCCAGCGTAGCCCCCGTCGGCCCAGATCTTTTCGAGTCGCGTTTCACCCCGTGCGTCTTCAAACACCAGCTTCGCTCCGTCACGATCCTGAACGCTGGCGGCCGTGACCACCACCGCAATCAGCAGCCCCAGCGTATCGACCAGAATATGTCGCTTGCGTCCCTTCACTTTCTTTCCGGCATCGTAGCCGCGTTCGCCACGAGTCTCCGTGGTCTTTGCAGACTGGCTATCGACAATCGCCGCCGAGGCCGTTGGTTCCCGACCCGCCCGCTTCCTCACCGCCCGTCGCCAGGTGTCGTGCAGACGCTCCCACGTTCCGTCGTTCCGCCAGCGGACAAAGTACTCGAACACCGTCGATTTCGGGAAATAGTCGTGAGGCACCATCTCCCACGAACAGCCGGTCCGAAGCCTGTAGAAGATCGCATTCACAATCTCTCGCAGGTTCACGGTGCGAGGCCGACCACCTCCGGGGGCCGGTGGCAATTCGCTCACAACCATCGACGACTGATCATCCGACAAATCCGAAACATACGCCCGCCGTGCTGCTGTGTTTGACATGTTCGACCTCCGTGTCGTGCTGAAATCCCAGCCACTCAACCCGGAGTATCCACAGTCTGACGATCCCAACCCAGATCATTTATCTTTCCAGATGCCCTCTTAGGCCGAGGGCGGGCGGCCGTCGATTCCGCCGGGCGTTTACTTTCGGATGCTGTTCGTGGGGTACTTCGAGGACATCACGTCGCGGCGCGGGATCGCGTGGCGGTGCCACGACAGGTCTGTCGCTGCGGACGTTCTTGCGGATCGC
>CAMAYU010000361.1 GCA_945862235.1 Schlesneria paludicola DSM 18645 | reverse complement strand
CCGACCAAAACGGCCGATCGATGAACTCGGTGAACGAGTAGCCGCTGTTGGGTGAGCCGTAAGTCAGATGCTTCGTCAGCAGTTCCCAGCGGTAGTAATACGTCGTCGTGATGTCGGCATCGGGACACTCGAAGAACGGAATCTGCTCGACATACCAGTCCCAATCACGGTTGTCCCAGAATGTCTGGGCCTCAAGCTGCTGCTGCTTGTCGAGCACCTGCGCCGACGCCTCACGACTGGCCATCACCGCATTCACGAGAAAGATCGCAAACACAAGTCGAGTCAATGTCATGGTGGTTCTCAAACAAAGTGGATTAGCGACGCGGTTCGGCCAAGCTGGCTTCGACATGAGTCATCCTTCCGACGGATCATGGGGCACATCGAATTCGGGCAGTGGCTTCAACTCTCATCAACTCGCGACTGCGTTCCAGCTCACCGGAGTCCAGAAGCCGGTCTGCCAGCGGTCTTGGGTTTGGTACTCGCGGACGAGCAGTTTGCCGCTACGCGACTCGACGTAGAAAAACGCTTGGGCGTCGCTGGCGAAGTGGCTGGCGTTGTCGGTGTTGAAGACACTAATGCTGGCGTTGTCCTTCATTTCGTACGATTTCCCTGAGTTGACGCCGGCGCGATGCTCCGCAGTTCCGGATGATCCGTCGCCGCTTCGATCGACTTGATCGCGGCATCGACGGCGTTGACTCGGCGGTCGTTGAGTTGGCCTTTGGGGAAGTCGCCGCGATCGCATTGGGCGTTCAATTCCGTGATGAGCGTTCGCAGTTCCGGGATCGCGTCCTTCGCGGCGGTGCCGTACTTTGCGATCTCTTTCATGATCTCGCCGGTGCGACTCTCGCTGCCGTGACCCCCTTGAGTCTTCGCGAACACGATTCCCAGTTCGATGCCCTCTTTGAAGTTGTATTTGGTCAACGCCTTGAAGCCTCCCATGCGGATCTCGTTGCCGAACATCGTATCGGCGGGGCTGGGCGTTTTGACGGCGGCGTAGATGTCCGGAGCCAACGCCTGCACGTCATCGACGCTCAGCTTGTTCTCGAAGAAGCCGCGCAGCGTCGCGCGGGCCATGCCGTCCGCGTTCGAGGCGATCGCGCGAATCGCCGGGTAAAGCAACTCGCCATCGATCCCCTTCAGCGAGTCCGTCAGCGGGCTCGAAAACAGCGCGGCCGCGAGCTGCCCGTGAGTCAGTTGAACCGGGTCGGCCCAGTTGATCGGCTGCCACGATTCTCTCGTCTTGGCGACAGCCTTGAGGATGTCAGTCAGCGCGGGCTTCGCATCGGCTCCGTATTTGCGAATGCCCTGCGCCGCCTTGAAGCGGAGCCAACGGTCCTCGTCCGAGAGCATTCGAATCAAGACCGGCAGCGCCTCGGGCGACCGCATGTTGGCGAGCGTCTCGCAGGCTCCCTGGCGACGATGCTTGTCCGGCCCATCGGCTAGTTTGAGCAGCTCGGGGATCATCGTCTTCGTATTGGGGCGAGAGGCAATCTCTTCCGCCGCCCAGCCGCGCACGATCGGCGACCAATCGCCGAGTGCCTCCATCAGTTCGGGCAATGTTTTCGTCTTGCGATCGGTATCGAAGCGCCCCGATGTCACGGCCGCCGCGATTTCGGGCGAGATCAGCTTCAACTTCGGATTCGCATCCTTGCCCGTCAGCAGCAATTTCCTCAGCGGCAACGAGTAGGTCAGCACGTAAATCGCATTGGGGCTCAGGCCGTAATAGCTGCTCTTGCCGTAGTAGGTGTTGTCCTCGGTCTTGCCCGGTCCGTATTGCTCGCCACCGTCATAGGTGAAAGAGCCATCGCTGCGACGCACGAGATCCAGATGCCATGACGATTCCTTGAAGAACGCCGACGCCGCATCCGGCCCACCGACGTTCGCTCCGAGCGTTCCCCACAGGTAGCTGAAGCCTTGCCCGGTGTGGCCACACTCACGACTGCGATAGCTCGCGACGGTCATCTTCGCGAAGAACTGAGCCTCGCTGAATTTGTTGTCTTGCAGGCCAAACAGCACGGCGCTCATCGCGCTCTTGCCGTTGTTGTCGTGAAAGGGCCAAGGCTCGTGCTCGCCGTAGGGGATCGTCCCCTTGTCGACGAAGTACCCGAAGAATTTTGACGCCCGCTCGATAGCTGGATCGACTTCTTCATCCAGCACGCCGCACTTCTTGCCGAAGATGATCGCCAGATTGGCCGGCAGTCCCGCTTGATTCACCGGGCCATACGGCGGGATCGAACCATGCAGTTTTCCGTCGGGCGTGCGGTCCGCGAAGCCGTGCCCGTAAGTCCCATACATGCTCTGCCCGCGAGCCAACGACACCGTGATGGAATTGATCGCTGGCAGCACCTGTGAGTCGCCCGTCGCGAGGTAGTACTCGCACAAGAAGAGCCCGCGATAGCCGCTCTCCCACGTGCCCATCCCGACGCGTTCCGACTTGAGAGCGTTGGTCGCGATCTCCTGAGCCAGCTTGTTCAAACGAGGTCGATACTCGTCATTGCCCGTCGCCAGCAGCGCGAGCCCGTTGATCGCCCCATGCCAGTTCGCAGGCAGCGATTCCTTCGCGAGCGCGACGCACGCCTCATCAAAAATCTTCGTCGACTTCGGACAGTCATAAGGAGCGGTCGCCGAGTACGTCCCCAGCACTCGCAGCTTGAGCTGCACGACTTCCGTCTCCCCCGCACGCCAGCGAGTCAACTTGAGAATGCCGCCATTCGATTCCTTCTCGGCAACTTGAATCGCTGCGGCAAAGCTCTTGCGGGCATCGTCCTGAAACGGCTGCCCGCCGACTCCGAGGATCACGTCATCGACTTGAAACACGCCATCGGCCGGCGAATTCGCTCCGACATGCGTCACCAGAATCTGCCGACTCGCCGCCGTCGTCCGACCTTGCAGCCCATCGAAGTGCGTCGCCGGTTTCGTGTGAATCCAACCGCGCAACCCGGTCGCACCGAGGTTGTAAGTCAGCTCGCGATCGACCGAGCGATCTTGCCTGAGGTCCGGCGGAGTCTTGCTCGGCTCCGCGGCGACACACAGGTTGCTGACGACAATCACCGCAAACACGCTGCGGAGTATCAAGCGATGAATAGTAAACGAGTCAATCTTCATGAGCGGTTCAACGATCCTTGAGTTGTGAATGGCCATTTCTGTTGGACTTCGCCAGTCTTGTGAGCGGCAAGACGCTAGCCGCCGTTCAGTTGAAACATACCGGCGGCTAGCGCCTTGCTGCTCACTTCACATTTCCTTCAACAGGAACGGCGGAGAACCGTGTGTTGAGCGAAGCACTCGCACTGAACGCGACCTCGCGAATCAGTGATCGCAGTTTGAAGTCGTCTTTCGCCGTCTTGCTGACGATCGTGTCGATCGTGATCGAGTCGGCGGGGACGAGTTCTCTGGCTAACGCGAACCGCAGCAGGTGAGCGGTGAAGGCTCGGGCGAAACGTGGGTTCTCCTTCACCAACGAGGCTTTGAAACCGACGACGCCGTTGAACGGATGTTTTCTCAGCAGA
>CAMAYU010000360.1 GCA_945862235.1 Schlesneria paludicola DSM 18645 | reverse complement strand
TGGCCGGCGATTCTTCATTGAGATCGAATGCTCGGCGGGCGGCACCGCTCGTCAACATGTCGAACGCCGATTGCGTGAAGCTGTCGATCCCGTCCATCGCACGAGTCGCATCCGCCTGACGTGCGAAACGATCCAGCCCTCGCAGCAACGATCGCCGGTCCGCGACGCGCGACAGCGTGAAATCGTCCGCGAGTTTCAAACTGGAAGCCGCGTGCAGAACTTTGTCCTGCTGAAAACTCTTTTGAAACGGGTCTTGTATGATTGTGAACGGTGCATGTTGAGATCCGAGATACGCGGCTCCCATCACAGTCGCAATCTCCGGATTCCGAATCTGCTCTTCGGAGAGCAACACATACGCGGGGACTCCGAGATTCACCGCCCCTCGAAACCTCGATGTCATCGCACCCGACGACGGATGCGTGCTGCGATTGGTGTTGCTGGGATAACCGGTGGAACACCAATGGGCGCCGCTGAGATGATCGTTCGTGGCGTGTCGGACCGTGCGAATGATGGCTGCACGATCGAGAACCATTGCCGTGCGCGGCAACGTCTCGCAGAACAGAATCCCCGGCAGCTTGGTTTGGATCGCCGAGTACGGCCCGCGAATTTCGACGGGAGCTTCTGGCTTTGGATCGAACGTCTCAAATTGACTTGGACCTCCACCCAGCCAAATCTGAATCACGGACGTGTCCGCCGTCGATTTCCCGGCCGACTCGGCGAACGCTTGCTGACGCAAAATGTCCGCCAAAGAAAGCCCAGCTCCACCGGCAATCAAGCTGGCCTGCAAGAAGCGTCGTCGTTGCGTCGCGGCGGGACTGTTCATGGATGACTTTCAATCGTCGAACCGGAATCGCGGATCACGTCCATCCGGAATGATTATGCGTCTGAGTGACTTCAAAACAATTCAACCAACGGGCTTCCCTCAGATAGCAGATTGTAGGGGCGGTTCTGGTTGTCGATGACATCCAAGTCGTGGATGCCCATCGCGTGATAGATGGTGTGGACGATGTGCTCCGGACCGACCGGACGATCCGCCGGATAGGCACCGATCTTGTCACTGGAGCCATAGACCTGTCCGCCGCGAATGCCGCCGCCCGCCAGGAGCGCGGTTTGACAGTGAGTCCAGTGATCGCGGCCCGGTTCTGCAGCACCGCTGCCTCCCGAACGAGGATCACCAAGTTTCGGCGAGCGTCCCATCTCGCTCGTGACCACCACCAGCGTCTGGTCCAACAGTTCGCGCGTGTGCAAGTCGTCGAGCAGCGCGGCAAACGGTTGGTCGAACTGCGGCAGCAGGTAATCCTTGAGGCAGGAAAAATTCTTCCAGTGCGTATCCCACGCGCCGCCGAGACAGCCGCGCTTCTTGTCTTCCTCGTAGTCGTGGTACCAGTAGACCGTGACGAATGGCACACCCGCCTCGACAAGTCGGCGCGCCATCAGCATGCTCATCGCGTTGACGGTGTTTCCGTATTTCTGGCGAACCGACTCCGGCTCGCGCGACACGTCGAAGGCTGTTTTCGATCCTTGGGAAGTCAGCAACGAAAGCGTCTTACGCTGATGCAGGCTGTAGTTCCGCACCGATGCGTTGCGTTCCAAGTACCGCTCAGCGTCACTGAGAGATCTCATCAGGTCGTGGCGACTCTGCAGCCTTTCGGCCGTCACATCGCGTTCGAGTGTCAGTGCCGGACTGCGAAAGTCGAGCGGAGCCGCGTGCTTGCCTTCGACATACAACGGGTCGTGTTGCACGCCCAACCGAGCAGCAATCGCACCCGGACGATGGATGCCGTTTTCTCCGGACTTCGTCGGCAGCCAGACGAGCGACGGCAGCGATGGATGCGCGGGCAGCTTATGAGCCACAACCGAGCCCACAAACGGCCAGTCATCCGGAAGGGCCAATCGAGAATTGGGAAACGATTCTCCCGGCGGATGTCCCGTCAGATTGTAGTAGTGCCCTGGATGATGGTCGTTCGGGCCGCGGCCGTGCTGTCCCAGCGAACGCACCAATGTCAAGTGATGCGCCTGCCGCGTTATATGCGGCAGATGCTCGCACAGGTTGATGCCAGGCGCGGAAGTGGAAATGGACTGAAAGTCTCCGCGAATCTCACGCGGCGCATCGGGCTTCATGTCCCACAAGTCGACGTGCGACGGCCCGCCATTCAACCAGATCAGGATCGTGGACTTCGCCGTTGCTCGACTGGCCGTCGGCGTCTCCGGCATGGGAGGTGCCGCGAGAGCGGTTTGCCCGCACGATGCCCCTGCGATTCCAAGGCCCGACGCGACCAGAAACTCTCGGCGATGGATGGCTGTGCGTTCCATTTTGCGATGTATTCGGGCAGTCGGCATCATGACTTGTTGCCCGACCCTTCGGACAATTCTTTGATCGGCGTGCCGGTCGTAATGGCGACGGGGCGGCCGCTTCCGTCCGGGAAATGCGTTTCGAGATCGATGCCCAAGTGACGATAGATCGTCGCCATCAGATCCTGAGGATCGATCGGGCGTTCCACTGGATAGCCAGCGTGCTGGTCCGTGGCCCCGATGACCTGCCCCATGCGAAAACTGCCTCCGGAAATCAGGATCGACTGGGCGCCGGGCCAATGATCGCGGCCCCATTGAAGTTTTCCCGTGGCCGTCCCGGGCTGAAGCGTTCCTTTCGGAGTCCGTCCGAATTCTCCCGCAGCGATCAGCAGCACTTTCTTGTCCAGCCCGCGATCGTAGATGTCGTTGATCAGCGTGGTCACCACCTGGTCATAGACCGGCAGTCGATGACGCATGATCGTCGGCAGGTCGATGTTGATCGCGTGGTCGTCCCAGCCCGGCGCGTCCATCGCCTTGACGCCACCCGGAACGCTGATGGTGACAAAGCTGACTCCGGCTTCAACTAGGCGCCGCGCGACAAGTGCGTTCTGTCCCCACTCGTCCCCATATTGTGAGACCAGTCGAGGGTCTTCCTTCGAGAGATCAAACGCTTGCCGCACTTTGTCGGCCGTCAGGATGTCGATCGCCGTGCGATTGAACTCGTCGACCGAATCCATCACGCCACGGATGTCGACATCGCGTCGGAGTTGATCGATCTGCCGCAGCAGAGTGACCCGATCGTCTAGCCGTCCCCCTTCGATCGTCAGTGTCGAGTCGGGCAATCCGGATTTCGTCACGATCGGTGGCCGCCAGGCACTGCTCCAATAGCCGTTCCCGATCCCGGGGAGGTACTCGCCGTGAGCACTTCCATAAATGACCAGTCCCATCCCGACGGCCGCTGGCACTCCGCGCAATCGAGACTTCAGCGCACGGCCGACTATGGCTCCCATCTGGGGATGCGTCGATTCAAACGTACCCGTTTTGAGCCCCGCATTGCCCGACATAAACCGGCCATGCGCTTCGAAGTGCCCGCCGTCGCCGTGTGTGCAAGAGCGAATCAACGCAAAGCGATCCGCGATCCGTGAATGCAGAGGCAGCAGTTCGCAGAGACTCATCCCCTGTACGTTGGTGGAAATTGGCATACACGGCCCACGCACCTCGGTGGGAGCGTTCGGCTTCAAATCGTATGT
>CAMAYU010000359.1 GCA_945862235.1 Schlesneria paludicola DSM 18645 | reverse complement strand
CGATAGCGATCTGGAGGCTTCCGTCACCTTGCTGGAAGGATACAGCGGCAGTCTCTTTGCGGTCCTTCTTGATCGCCTCGTCCTTGGCGTCATTGGCTGAGGCGATTGCAGCAATCACCGTGAACATGACTCCTATGAACAAGAACCTGATTTGCGAACGTCTCATGCCAGACCTCCAAGAACAATGGACTGAACTCGCACGTCATTCTCAATCGTTCAAGCAGACGTTGCCACCGTCAACAACATTCACAATGATCGCCAGAATGATCGACACGCAAAACACCCTTGCGACGGATTCCATCAAGGAAAACTTCTTGCCATTCGGCTTTGATCCCTCGCTCATGATCCCGCCTTTCCTGCCTCACTCAACGCTCCCATCGAGCCTGGTACCACGACGAATGGCCAGCCTGCCGAACTTTTCCGTGATCTGATCTGCCACTCGATCGAGTTCCTGATGACGCTCGCGGTCGGGCTGATCGAAGAGCGTCTGTTGTGACTTTCCAGAACCATCCAGTTTGCTGACGCCAAACCCCAGCAGTCGAATTGGTTGATGACGCGCGGGGAGGCGTTTCGTCAGCAGTTCGAGACCGGTGTTCAGCAGATCCCGCGTGATGCTGGTCGGCGCGGCCAGTGTCATTGAACGTGTGATCGTCTGGACGTCCGCGAACCGTACCTTCAGTTCCACCGTGCGGCCCTTGATGTCGTGCTGTCGCAGGCGGCGGGCGACCTGTTCGACGAGTTCCACCAACCAGGCGCGCAGCACCTCCATGTCGGCAATATCTTCAGCGAACGTGGTTTCGTTGGAAATCGACTTCGCCTCGCGGGCAAGGTCGCCGATCTGTTGGATGATACGGCTACGAAACTCGAACGTGAGGCGATGGCGATTACACCCGTTGTGGATTGAAGTCGCCGCCGAAGCACACTGTGACCTGCCACCTCCAGCCACCCCAACCGGTGGCTGGAGGTGTTCCATTTTCCTTAGCCATCAGGCACCCGCGTCTCCGTCGAACAACGGCATGGCCACTGTCAACGTGACTCTCATCGCCGTCGATCGCTTCCTGGTGAAAGCAAGATGTCCTCGCAGGAAAACCGACGCTCACATCGCCAGCGATGGGCGACACCACGTATCTGGAGTCGGGCATCTATTTCGATCGTTTCCGTCGCTGGCTGCATGAGATGCCCAATGTCCCTCTCCAACACCGCCGAGCGTTCCTGTTCTCGACATTCGGGGTTTCCGTTCTGTGGCGGGCGTGGCCGTATGGGGACGTTCTCATTCCGCCTGATACCCATGCCACATCCAGACCAGTGTGTCCGCCAGTGTAAGCTCGAACACTTTGCCATCACAGTGCTTCGTGGCACGGCTGAACACGTAGCGGTAATCGTAACCTTTGGCCTTGAGGGCCGCCGCCGTTCGTTCGTTGGCCATCACCCAGTTGTGATAGGTTGCCTCCGGATCGTTCGCGCGGTTGTCGTGCTCCGAGACGTGGGTGAATATCCGCAGCGGCTTCTTCTCGCTGGTTTCGATCAGCTTCAGGCTGGAATGGTATTCCCACGCGCCGAGTGGGTACTTCGCTTCTTCCGGCGCGTCATCGTCCTGCTGATCGACGAACGTCCCGGAATAGGTGATCAAACGGCGGAACAGGTCGGGACGGAACCAGCCCATGGTGAGCGCCGCGGCACCGCCGGAACTGCAGCCCATCGCGGCCTTTCCCCAGGGATCGTCCGTGAAGGCGATCTTCGGATACGCGGCTTTGATCTCCGCATTGTTCAGCACGGCCGGCAACACCTCGTCATTGATGAACCGGGCGAACCGGTCCGACATCGTGTCGTATTCCAGACCGCGTTCGCTCCCCTTGCCGTCGTCGCCACCATTTTCGACACCAATCGCGATGAAGGGGGGCAACTTGCGGTTCGGGTCCGTTGAGACCGTCAGATTGTCCAGTGCGTTGCGCACCAGGTTCAGCCGGCCCGGCCCGTCGAGTGTGACGAGGATCGGAGCCTTCGAGCCGTTCTTGTAGGCCGCCGGAACGTAAACAAAAATCTTCCGCTGCTTGCGCACGGGCTTCTTGAGGTCGAGCGTGGAATCATCGCCACGGAAGATCTTGCTGTCCGCCAGCTGCATCGTGAACTCGAAGTATTTTCCCTTGGGTTTGCCCCGGTCCGTCAGATCGGGATCGATCTTGTAATCGGGGCCAACGACATGGTTGCCGTTCCCTTCCGTGCCGGGCTTTTCAACAGCAATCGCCGTGTTGGACGACAATCCCACGAGGGGAATCAACCACAAACAACAGATGCAACCGGACAGGATCGTTGATTTTGAAAGCATGGCGAATGTCATCCGAACAGAGGCAGAAAGGGGCGCAGTTCATTTCACGGCTGGAAGTGGGGCAATCCATGTGGTGGCAGTCAGAGGCCGGGGGTTCGCGGGACTTCCCACGCTCCGGCGAACGTGGCGACTTGGTCGATTCATTTCGCGTTGGGCTTCACGTCCCGCCGCGTGACTGTGCCGCCCCATTTCCCCGATGCGAGCGTCTTGCCGTCCGGACTGAACGCGACACCGCCCACCGGCCCCGTGTGCCCCAGCCGCCGCCGTATCAAGTAGCCCTGCGAGCGATCCCAGAGAATGGCCGACGAATCCCAAGAGCCCGTCAGTAATTGCCGACCACCGGAACGAAAGGCGAAGGCAGCAGCGTCGCTCTGGTGTCCCGTCTGCAAGACCATATCCGGCACGTCCGCCGCGCTGGCCGCGCGGCACAGGAAGATGACGGCCACGACCGCAATCGCCCGCCACCAGAATCGCCAACGCGGCCACGGCCTGTTCGCGGTGTGCAACGCCGAACGGGGGGCGTCTTGGTGAACTGTGGCACTGGGCGATCAGCATTTTCGGCACACTTTATCGGCTTGGGGAATTCGGCCTTCGCGTCATCGTACTCGATTCCCGTTCGAGCCAACACGACAATGGAACGCTTCCAATCGCCGGTCGCAATCAAGTCTTGGCCAAGTTCCCGTTTGTTTAAGTTTTCCTCGTTTGTGGTGCGGTGGCTGGGGTTGGTCGTCTTCAACCACATTTGCACTCACTGAAAACCCGTTCACGGAGCCATCCCATGAAGCTCGAATCAGGTTCCGTTCGAGTCGCATCACTGTTCGGGCGGCTTGCTGTCTTTGTGCTCGCCAGCCCGGCGGTCGGCATTGCCATTCGTGCCGCCGCGTCTGCGGCCAATGTCCTGGTCACAGTGGCTCGCAGATTCGTCCGCCGATGAGGCCGCAGTCCATTCGCATCAAACTTCAGACTCATTCATTGGGGAAATCAAACATGGCCGGACTCACCGTCGCCGAAAAGAAAGATTGGAAAGAACGCCTCTCGAAACGCATCGACCGCCCCATCGAAGTCATCACCGCTGAAGACCCGCAGTTGCTGGACCGAGTTCGGGGGGAGGCGCGTCAACGCGCGTTGGAGTCGCTCGGGCTGGCCGACAACCAACGCGAACTCGATGACATACGAAAACAGAGAGAGAAACTCGACGAGCGAGAAGAGGAACTCAAGAACCAACTCCTGGCGCGCGTCAAGG
>CAMAYU010000358.1 GCA_945862235.1 Schlesneria paludicola DSM 18645 | reverse complement strand
TCGACCATCAAGAATGCCGACGCTCAGTACTTCTATCCGACGCTCAACGACACGTTGCAGATCGTGGCGTCGTCGACGATGGGACTGACGTTGCAATGCGCTCGCTGCCACAGCCACAAGTTCGATCCGATCCCGCAGGTCGAGTATTACCGTTTGCAGTCGATCTTCATGACCGCGTTCCGGCCGAAGCAATGGATTCCGCAGATGGATCGGCGGTTGCTCGTCGCATCGGCTTCGCAAAAAAAGGCTGCCGATGAGCACAACGGGAAGCTCGATGCGGAAATCGCGAGGCTGAAGAAAGAACTGGCCGACTTGCGGGCACAGTTCAAACAGAGGCTGGCGGACGAGCGACTGGCGTCGGTACCGGAACCGATTCGGGCCGATGTAAAGCAGGCGTTGAGCAAACCGGGGGATCAACGCACCGCGGTCGAAAAGTATCTCGCCGACAAGTTTCAGCCTCTGCTGCAACCGGACGACAAGACTCTCGACAAGCTGCTGCCCGAGACGTTTGCCGACTATCGCGCGGGACTCGAACAGAGCAACGCGGCGATCGCGGCGCAGGAACGGCAACGCATCGGCTTCGACGAACTGCGAGCGCTCTATGACCAGCCGGGACCAGTCGTGACGCCGCTGTTGCGACGCGGCGACGCGCTGACTCCGGGGCCGCCGGTCGAGCCGGGTGTGTTGTCGACGCTGTCAACGCCGGTCGCGTTTCAATGGTCTCCGTCGCCGGCGGAAGCCAAGACCAGCGGCCGACGACTCGCATTCGCCCGCTGGCTGACTCAGTCCGATCACCCGCTGACGGCGCGCGTGATGGTCAATCGCATTTGGCTGCATCACTTTGGCGAGGGACTGGTCTCGACGCCCGAGGACTTCGGCACGCTGGGTTCGCCGCCGAGTCACCCGCGGTTACTCGACTGGCTGGCTCGCGAGTTCGTCGAGAGTGGCTGGAGCATCAAGCACATCCACCGGCTGATCATGACATCGAGTGCGTATCGCCAGCGTTCGACGACGGATGAAGCGTCGCATTCTCGCGCGAAGGAAGTCGATCCCGACAATCGTTTGCTGTGGCGACAGCGTCTGCGACGAGTCGATGCGGAACCGCTGCGCGACGCCATGCTGAGCGCTGCCGGTTTGCTCGATCATCGATTTTTCGGCAGTGCGATCCCGGTCGCGCGGCGCGGCGATGGTGAAGTGAGCATCGCGGACGGCCAGAACGATCGTCGCCGGTCGATCTACGTGCAGATTCTGCGAGGCAATCCGCTGACGATGCTGCAAGCCCACGATCAACCCGTGATGGAGACCAACTGCACGCGTCGCGGTCGCTCGACGGTCTCAACGCAGGCCCTCACGTTGCTCAACAGCGACGCGGCGGTCGCCTATTCCGTCGCCTTCGCCGACCGAGCCCTCCGCGAAGCGCCTGACGCGCCGATCAGGTTTGCCGCACTCGTGGCCTCGTCGCGCGAGGCCACGGCGGACGAACTCGCCGTGTTGCAGGACTTCGTGACCGAGCAGCAGACGCGCTACGAGACTGGCGGTGAGCAGTCGGAGGCCGCGCGCCGCAAGGCCCTGGCTGATCTGTGTCACATGCTGCTGGTGTCCAATGAGTTTGTGTATGTCGATTGAAAGTGGGATAGGCTTCCAGCCTGTCATCGTGCGAAAGTAGACCGAACGAGGAATGCCATGAAGAGAGACAGAACACGACAGGCTGGAAGCCTTTCTCACTTCAGTCGCCGAGAGGCCATTTCGCGCATTGGCAGCGGATTCGGTGGGCTTGCTCTCGGCGCGTTGCTGGGCGACTTCGACCGCACGGCGCGCGCGGCCGAGGGGGTGACTCACGATTTGCATCCCAAGCGGCCGCATCATCAGCCGCGAGCCCGTTCGGTGATCCAGCTTTTCATGCATGGCGGCCCAAGTCAGGTGGACTTGCTCGATGAAAAGAAGGAACTGGTTCGGTTGAACGGTCAGGCCCCTCCGGGCGAAGTCGCCGACGACGAGAATCGCACGACGCATCTGCTCGGCAGCCCGTTCAAGTTTTCGAAGCATGGCGAAAGCGGATTGGAGTTTTCGGAGGTTCTGCCCGGCATCGCGAGGCACGCCGACGACATCGCCGTCATCCGTTCGATGTTCACCGAGCACCGCAATCACGAGCAGGCGATCTGGATGGCCAACACGGGACTGACCGTTTCCGGTCGCCCGAACATCGGGTCGTGGGTCGCTTTCGGTTTGGGGGCCGAGAATCAGAATCTGCCCGGGTACGTTTCGCTGCCCGATCCGGCCGGCATGCCGGTCGATGGTGCTCGGAACTGGTCGAGCGGTTGGTTGCCACCGGTTTATCAGGGGACGGCGATTCGGTCCGAGGGGATGCCGGTGCTGCATCTCCAACCAAAGGCGGCGCGAACCGCGCCGATTGACGCGGGGCGCATGGAACTACTGCGAACGCTCAACGAGCGGCATCGGCAGGCACGACCCGGCGAACTCGAATTGGACGCCCGCATCGCCAGCTTCGAACTCGCCGCGCGAATGCAACTTTCCGCCACCGACGCGCTGGACCTCCAGCAAGAGACCGCGGCGACTCAACAGCTCTACGGCCTGGATCGAGACAAAACGCGTTCCTATGGCAAACGCTGCTTGATGGCTCGTCGGCTGGTGGAGCGGGGCGTGCGCTTCGTCCAGATCTTCATGGCTGGCCAGCCATGGGACACGCATGCGAACAACGTTTCTGGAATTCGCAGTTGCTGCGAGCAAACCGATCTGCCGATCGCCGGACTGCTGACCGACCTCAAGCAGCGCGGCCTGCTCGAATCGACGCTGATCTTGTGGGGGGGCGAGTTCGGTCGAACTCCGGGCGCCGAACAACGCGACGGCAACAAGACCCCCGGCATCGAGGGGCGCGACCATCATCCCTACGGCTTCAGCGTCTGGCTGGCCGGCGGCGGCATCCGCGGTGGCCAGGCCTATGGAGCGACCGACGACTTCGGCTATCGAGCCATCGCCAGTCGCACCCAAACCTCCGACCTGCACGCCACGATGCTGCACCAATTGGGCCTCGATCACGAACACCTAACCTTCAACCACAACAGCCGGGATGAACGTCTGACCGATGTTTACAAAGCTCGTGTGATCCAAGAATTGATCGTTTAGGAATTTGAGCTCTCCGCCATTCGTGTTGATTTCTGGGTTCAGTGAGCCGCAAGGCGCTAGCCGAGGGTCGATGAAAAGAACCCGCGGCTAGCGCCTTGCGGCTCACTCAGTTCGGTGCTCATGGCGATTACTCGGACAGACTGATAGCCGCGGTTGCTGACAATCCAGACGCGAGCGTGTTTCGGCTGATAGAGTCTCATCGCTGATGATCTGCATTCTGAAAAAAACGCTCGGCAAATCTCCATGACACGAATGAGCGCAGTGAAATCCACGAAGGGTCCGCCATGAGCAGGAATTTGAAGTCCCTCTTTACTCTGCTGGTCGTCGCAGTCGCGCCGTTGGCCTGTGTTGAAGCCGAGGGACAGACATCGGGCATCCGGCGTACAGAAGATGTGATCTACAGTCGCAAGTTCGGCATGGCACTTACCATGGATGTCTTTCAGCCGGCGAAGCCAAACGGCTGCGGCCTG
>CAMAYU010000357.1 GCA_945862235.1 Schlesneria paludicola DSM 18645 | reverse complement strand
GGAGCCGGCGTGCGCGGCGGCCAGGTCATCGGCAGCTCCGACAACATCGCCGCTTATCCCGCCTCGAACCCGTACTACCCATCCGATCTCGGAGCGACGATCTTTTCGTCACTCGGCATCGACCCGCGCAGCATCATCAAGGACCGAGTGAATCGCCCCAGCTACGCCAGCGAAGGGGAACCGATCGCGCCGCTCTTCACCGGTGCGGTGAGTTAGCAGAGATTGGGACGCAATCTTTCAGAGGCTACCTACGAATGACGAATCACAAGACAGTGCGTCGGAATGGCTGCCGCCATGAGGATCATCCGCAGATTGGACGGCGAGACCTGTTGCAGGTCGGCGGTCTGAGCCTCATCGGCATGGGGCTTGGCGATCTATCGCGACTGGAAGCCGATGCGGCGGCGACGAATGTTCGGCCGGGGACGGCGAAGTCGGTCGTGTTCATTTTTCAATCCGGTGGTCCATCACCCTATGAGACGTGGAGTCCAAAGCCGGAAGCGCCGGACACCATCCGCGGCGAGTACGGCGTCACCCAAACACATGTGGCCGGCGAGGTCTTTTGCGAGTACCTGCCGAAGCTCGCGGCGCGGAGCCGGATGTTTTCGGTCGTTCGGACCATGCACCATGTGGCCGAGCGGCAGTTTCGCAACGAGCACAACAGTTGCTCGTATTTGATTCACACCGGAACGACCGAACTTCCCGTCGGCGACACGAACGCTTCGATCGCACAGCCGCGAGCGGGACGGATCAGTTGGCCGTCAATTGGTTCGATGCTGGCGTATGCCGCACCGACAGCCGCTGACGTCGGTTTGCCTGCGACGATCGAGTTGCCACGCGGCAATTTGATGAACTATCCGGGACGTGAATCGGGACTGCTGGGACCGCAATACGATCGACTTGGCGTAGACCTCGCTTGCAAGTGCAATGCAAAGGATGCGGCTGGCTCATGCCCCAATTGTTTCAGTCACGACGACCCCAATCTCGATTCCGAACGCCTTCTTGGACCAGGTCCGAAGGCTTGGTGGGACAATTCGAGTTGCCGCAACCCTGACTTTCACCTGCCCAATTTCGGTCAGACGCAGGGAATCAACGTGTCGCTGTTGGAGAATCGCGCCGCACTGCTGCAATCGCTGGATAACCGGCGGCGAAATCTTGATCAGAGTGAACGATCGGCACCGCAGGACGCCTGGGATGCTTACCGGAAACAGGCAATGCGCTTCCTCCTGACGTCTCGTCCAGGCCAGCACAATCCGTTCGATCTCTCGCAGGAGCCGGACCGTACCCGCGACTTGTACGGGCGTGAAGAGTGGGGGCAGGGCTTTCTCGTCGCGCGGCGGCTGGTCGAGTCCGGCGTTCGAATGGTACAGATCAATCTCCGCGGCTGGGACACGCACCAAAACGCGTTTCGCGACTTGAAGGGAAGACTGCTGCCATCGATTGATCATTGTCTGAGCGGTTTTCTCGACGATTTGTCCGACCGCGGATTACTCGACGAAACGCTGGTTGTCATGTGCGGTGAGATGGGACGTACCCCGCGAATCTCGCCTATTGCCGAGGGCGGTAAGAACGCTTCGGGTGAAGTCTTTACTCCCGGCCGTCATCACTGGGGCGATGTGTTTCCCTGTTTCTTCGCCGGCGGAGGCATTCAGCCCGGCCGCATCATTGGTCGCACGGACTCGCACGGCGGCCTTCCCGAAACCGAGGCCTACACGCCGGAAGACTTGGCCGCGACGATCTTCCACTGCTTGGGCATCGGCCCCGATCGCGAGTTCCACGACACCACCGGCCGCCCCTACCACGTCTATCGCGGCCAACCGATTCGACCGCTCCTGTGACGCAGATTTTCTGCCGCATCAATTTGAGTGACCCAACTTCGAAGTGCGTTGGCGGCGAAACTACCGTGCGCTCAAATTGATGGACTCGAACAAGCCGCAATCAAAAGGGACTGAGCATGAACCGCAGGACTTTTACTCAACTGGCCGCTGCCTTTCCCGCTTGGCTGGCGATTCGGCAGAGCAAGATCGTGCAGGTCGAATCAACACAGACGACGACGGCACAGGCGGATGTCGCCCTCTTCACGCATGAGGATGGCCCGCACTTGAGCAGCTACATCGAGGCCTTGGCGAAGACAACCGGAGTCGGTGCTGTGTATCTCTGCGACCCGAAAAGCAGAACGGTGGAGTCAGTCCGCTCCAGAGTGGGGGCGAAGTTCGTCGCGGCCTATCAGTCACCTCAGGAACTTTTCCAGGCGAAGAAGTCGTCGTGCAATGGAAAAAGAAGGACCGCTACGGACGCATTATCGGTGAAGTCATGATCGGGAGCCGCCACATCAATCTGGAGATGGTTCAGGACGGGATGGCGTGGCACTACACGACGTACTCAAAGTCGAAGGAACTTGCCAAGGCTGAAGCTGAAGCTCGAATGGGGAAGAAGGGTCTGTGGGTGGACAAGGAGCCGATGCCTCCGTGGGAGTTCAGGAAAACCGAACGGGAGAAGTCGAAGAAATGAGCCAGCCTGATCGTCAAACGCCGATGACTTTCGCCCCAGCCAGCAACTGACACGTCTCCTCAATCCGTACTCCCATCTCGAGCATGTCGCCAATGACGACAATTTGTTCGACACATTTCCTGCGGAACAGACTGAGAGCCGTTCGCAGGTGTTCGACGTGTTCGTGGATGTCCGTGATCAGGCCGAGTTTCATTTTCTTGAGTGCCCCCCACACGCAATGTCTCTCTCGTGCGTTCGACGTGTGACGGCAAGCGCCTTCGATCAACGAGCAGTTCGTTTGCTCGCCGTCTTCAAGGCATCCGTTTGGCTTTTCAAGGTCGCAATTTCGTCCAGACGGGCTTGTTCATCGGCAGGGCGGCCGAGCGGAGCAGGTTCATTGACGCCTTGCTTCGCTCCTTCTTTTGCCTTTGCAAATTTCTTCGACGTGATTTTGGCGGACGGGCTGGCAAGTTTTCCTGATGAGAGTTTCCGCTTGGCGGCGGGGAACTTTGTCGAATCAATCTTCTTCTTGGCAGTTGAGAATTTGCTGGAGGGGATCTTCGTCATGAAAATCTTCTTTTGAAAAGGGACGGGCCGGTCTTCAATTCTCGCCAAAGTTTTCGGCGCTCGCCCGCGCTGCGGCGACCCAGCATGCGTGCCGCCAGATGGCGACGATCAGCCCAATCATGGTCCACCCGGAACGATCACACTGGCGAGCGCGATGATTCGCATCCATCAACTCGATGCGTGGACATGGTACAACTTCTCGAACCAACCGATGGTAGCGAGTCGGCATCGTGTGCCGATCAGCATTCCATTCAAACAGGCATTCTAGGAAAAGCAGACATGGCCGAAGGCACGATCAAAAAGGTGATGGACAAGGGATTCGGGTTCATCAAGACAGCAACTGACAAAGACCTGTTTTTCCATTCGTCTGCGGTCCAAGGTGTCGGTTTCAATGACCTGCGCGAAGGCCAGAAGGTGACGTACACTGAAGGCATGGGGCAGAAAGGCCCGTGTGCCGAGAACGTCAGGCCAGCATAGTCTTAGCATCAGTCCGAGGACGCTGATGAATGTTCGCCGAGAGCCGCGTTCACGATCGGCGAACATTCTCACTCCTTGCGATCCCCC
>CAMAYU010000356.1 GCA_945862235.1 Schlesneria paludicola DSM 18645 | reverse complement strand
CGATGTCGATCGTCACGCGCTCGTCAAGTTGCGCAGCTTTCGCGATGAGGTGGATGCGGAGGTCTTTTCGAGTCTCGGCGACTTTCACGGTTGCCAGCGACTGATGCGAGAGATTTGTCATACGGGCGGGTTTCTCGGAGCGGCGACGTGGATGATCGCGTATTGCGGCGGCGACGAGCTTCCCTCGGACTGCGGGACGATTCAGGGGCTGAGCCAGTCACCGCATTTGGCCTCAATCCAAAACGTGGGCGTGGTGCCGGAACATCGTGGAATGGGACTCGGCCGTGCTCTCGTCCTGAAATCGCTGGAAGGTTTCGCGCTGGCGGGCCACAAGCGAACGCTGTTGGAAGTGACCGCGTGCAACCACACAGCCATCCGGCTCTATCGCAGCCTCGGCTTTCAAGTGGTCAAGACGATGTACCGATCCGCACCCTTGGAAGAGTTGCTGGCGTACTGAACATCCTGCTTGAAAGCGATCTCGCTCATCGACATGCAATGCGCGGTCGCTCCACGGACCGCAGCACAAATTCGGGTCAGAGTTTCTGAGCGTCACAGCGTCAGGCCACGGATCCAACATCGCGAGTGGCATCCGGTTTTCTGCGGATTTGCTTCGCAAGTACAGCGACGAGTCTTGCGACAAAATGAGTCCCTGTCATTGCGTGCCGCTGGCTCTATTCGTTGCTTATACTCCAGCGGTACAGGGCTTCCGCCCACTTCAAACCTAGGAGCTTCAGCATATGACCACCGCCCCCCCGACTCAGTTCACCGCTGTTCTCGACCCGAACGATCTTGCCAATCTGCCGCGTGATCTGAGCTTTCATCCCGTGAAGAATGACACGCCCAAAGTTCTGACCCGAGAGCAGGTCGAGCAGTTCAATCGCGAGGGCTATGTGAAAGGAATCCGCGTCTACGACGACGCCGAGATCGCCGACATTCGCGGTTACTTTGACCGGTTGCTCGCCAAGGTGGTCGCCGCCGGGGGAGACAGCTATTCGATCAGCTCGGCCCATCTGAAGTACGGCCGCGTCTGGGACATCGTGACCAACGCGAAGATCGTCGCCGCTGTGAAAGACCTGCTCGGCGAGAACTGCGTCGGCTGGGGATCGCACTTCTTCTGCAAGATGCCGAAGGATGGGAAGACGGTCGCGTGGCATCAGGATTCGAGCTACTGGCCGCTCACGCCATCGAAGGCTGTCACCGCGTGGCTCGCCGTAGACGATGCCGATGTCGAGAACGCCTGCATGAGATTCGTCTCCGGCTCACACCACCACGGCAAGATGACGTTCCGCCCAAGCGACCCGAAGGAACACAACGTCCTCAACCAAACGATTGAGAACGTCGAACAGTTCGGCCACTTCGTCAACGACTGCCTGAAGGCGGGTGAGATCAGCCTGCACTCGGACCTGCTGCTGCACGGCTCCGAAGCGAATATCTCCGACCGCCGCCGCTGCGGCCTGACGCTGCGTTACGCTCCCGTCGATGTCCACGCCTACATGGACTGGAACCAAAAGGGAGTCTGGGTTAGCGGCCGCGATCCGAAAGGCCACTGGTCCAATCGCGCCCGGCCCAGCGAAGAGTGACGGAAGGAGCCGGGCAATGTCGATCGACTTGAAGCCGACCTCACAGCAGCAATCCCGCGGCACTTGGCGTCAGTGGTCGAAGCTCGCTCGCGTGCGGATCGGCTTCGTGCTGATGCTGATCGTCGCGAGCTTCGCGTTCTTAGTGTGGTGGCCTCGTCGAACGGTGGTGGCGGTGTTACTGATGGGAGGCGATGTTTACGACTCGCAGGCGGATGCCAGAGTTGCCTCACTTCAGTCACAACTGCCAGCAGACGTGTGGTTGTTTGTGAAACCGTGGAGCGAAACTCTCGCGTATTGGCTCGCGACGGACGCGGGGGTCCACCAAGTTTTTGTGGTCGATGCTCCGTCCGCTAAATGTCGATTCAAGCTGCTGCAACGGTTTCCTCGTTTAACCCGTGTTGCCCTTCACGCCTCACAGGTTGGTCCAGCGTTGGACGAGTTGGCGGGGATCAAGACGCTGACGGATGTCCAAGTCTATGGTCTCACGGCAACGGACCGGCTGGGTGAACTGAGCCGCCTGCCTCACATCGAGAAGGTCGAGGTGTATCGAGGCTGTCCGCGAACCGGCGGAGGATGGAATGGCCTGCGTGACATGCCGCATCTCCGGACGCTGGTGATCGATCATCCCGCCAGCTTCGACGCGCTGAATGAAGTCGGACAGATCGCCTCGTTGGAAGTTCTGTTGCTCAAGCACGGCGTCCGGAAAGAAGACGATCTGCGGTTGTTGTGCGGCAATCACTCACTCACGGTGTTCTCCGCCCAACTGGCCTCGGGCATTGGAGCCACCGGCCTGAAGCACGTCGCACAAATATCGTCGTTGGAGAGACTGTATCTCCCCAACTTCACGGCCACGGACGACGAGTTCCAAGTTCTCGCCCGCCTGCACAATCTGAAACACCTGACCATCACTTCGACGAACGTGACCCCCGACGGAATGGAACGTCTGAAGCGGGCGCTCCCTCAGTGCCAGTTTGATGTGCCGTAACAGCCACCTGCACCCGACCCCAGATTGCGAACAACACGCGCAGACCCAGCCGACTCCCATGACAGAAGCCTCTGCCACTAACTCAACAACCGAACAACACCCCCGCCGCACCTGGCGACAGTGGTCGAAGCTCGCTCGCGTGCGGATCGGCTTCGTGCTGATGCTGATCGTGGCGATCTCCGCGTTCGCGGCGTGGCTGCCTAGAAGAAACATGCTGGCAGTGATGCTGGCGGGCGTCAAAGTCAGCGACGATCATCTTCGCTATCGCATTGATGTGGTAATGCGTGCGTGCCTACCGTTCTCAGTCTGGGGCAAGTTTCTTCCGTGGTTGGAAGAGAATTCTGGTTTGCTCAGCACCGATGGTCAGATCGCGAACATCGACTTACCCGATGCGGATGTCAGTGTCGCTACGAGGAATCGGCTCAGGAACTTTCCCCGCCTAGTTGGTGCTGGGGTGTGTCCGAGACATCTCGGCACCCCGCTCGATTCGTTGGCTTCGCTCGACAAACTGAGCTTTGTCTGGATCACCGGATTGCAGGCGAATTCGGACCTCGGTGAACTCCGACGGTTGCCTCATCTCGAACATCTTTGGCTCAGCAAGCCCTCTGCGACAGGCGGCGGTTGGAAGAATCTTCGAGACCTGCCTGCGCTGAAGCACCTCGGTCTCGACCGAGCATCAAGTTGTACCGCCTTGAAAGAAATCGGACCGATCCCAGCTCTGGGAGTGTTGAGATTTCAATACTGCCGAATACAGGACGACGACCTTCGTGCATTGAGCGGTTGCCCGCGCTTGAGAAACTTCTCTGCATCCGGCTCATCTGCAATTGGGGCAGCAGGCATGAAGTACATCGCGAACTGTACGTCCTTGGAAACGGTCACGATGACATGCTCCGCCAACGAGGAGGAACTGCAAGTTCTCGCCGCGCTGACCAAGCTGAAAAGCCTTGACGTGCGAGGCTCAATCATCACTCAAGCTGGCATCGACCGGCTGAAGACCGCCATGCCGAACTGCAATATCCGATGGCCATGAACAGACGACGCGGCGTTGTCGGACTTTCGCCGATGTGTTCGATGCTCCCTACAATCCCGCCGGTTGGTGTTCGCGAGGCGGAGGGGCGGTCATGTTG
>CAMAYU010000355.1 GCA_945862235.1 Schlesneria paludicola DSM 18645 | reverse complement strand
AGAAGAATTCGCGACAGCGGTGACGGATAGTTATCGTCGCACCGGCCCCAAATCACGTCGTCACTGGCCGCGCAAGAAATCCGACAGCCCGCCAAAGCCCCCCAAACAACGTCTGGCATCGGAGTCCGAACGCCAACGTGCAAAGGGGTTTTCGCTACACTGCCCCCTCAAACTCTGAACGGCATTGCCTGCTGCCTGACTCGGGGTGACCTTGGATTTTCGAGTCTGCTTACGAACCAAGTTTCGTTCAGCCTCAGCTTCAGCCGGACTGAAGCAGTAAGCAGACTTGTCTCGATGCAGCCAGGGACGCAGGATTTCCTGCGCTTGTGGCCCCAGATAGATCGTCCGTTCGATGTCCAGATAGTCCGTCTTGTGGTACTGGGGACGAAAGACCCACGTGGCTTCGGTTTGATCCACATCACATGGACGCATCAGCACGACCTCTCCGGAACGCATGCCCGTGAGAATCTGCAACTGAATCATCGCGGCCACTTGGCGCGAGACGTGTGGGATCACCGCATCGACGTGTTCGATCGGTACTGGACGAATCGGCGGAGATTCCTTCGCCTCTGTTCGACCCTTCTTCAGCGGAGCAACCGCTCGCAGACCTTCAAGAACCAGTGGCGGAACGAGTTCGTTTTCAACTCCCCACTTGAACACTCGGCGGATTCGGTTGACCCGTTGATTGATGTGGCGACGGGCCAGCTTCTGCTGAATCATCTTCTCTCGGACGGCCTTCAAGGCCAGTGGGCCGAAGTCACGCACGACAGTTCTGCCGTAGAGTTCACGGACGGGCTTCATGGCATCGCGGACGGCGACGTACTCGCTCGTGGGCTTGCCATTCCGTGAATAGTAAGACTCGGCAAACGCGAGGTAGGCGGCGAGAAGTTCGTTCACCGACAGCGTGCCGAGTCGAGCCGGTGGAACGAGCTGTCGCCCATTTCCCAGCCATTCAGCAACCAGCTTTTCGTAGGCGCTGTGACTGGCGGGAGAGTCGTGGGGACCGAGATAGTGATCATGACCAGAGAGTGTCACGATCGCCTGGCCAGAGGCTTTGTGGTGGCGGTACTTGGATACTCGAATCGACATGAAACGGCTCCTCAGATCCTGAATCCGGTACAGCACCGGATTGAACAGGCGTTCAGAGGCCGCGTTGTCGAGCATCGACAAGTACGCAACTATTGCGTTCGGCAGGACTTAGAAAACCACGCCCCGCTGGGCTCGAACCAGCAACCTTCGGTTCCGTAGTGCCATGACGCATTTCGGATAGCCTGCGAATACCCTGCTTATCCCTGAAAACAAGGGGTTTCTGAAAGCGGTGATTTCCCGGCGAAAGCCGTAATCTGGCAAAAACCGGGTACACTTTTGCAATCTGTACCCGGTTTTGATCCGGGGCCTTCTGCCCCCTGACCAGAGAAGTCATTGTGTCGAAGTCCACCACGCGACCAAATGCGGCTTGGATTGGTGAAGTCGTTCGAGCGGAAGGCCGCGTGAAGAGCCTCTTCAATACCGTGATGTTCGCATTTCTCGAACTTCCCCTCTTGTCTGTTCGCTTTTCACGAACTAACCTGAGGCGAAGTGTCGATTACGGGAGTGCATGTAGATGCGGGTGATTTCCAAGGCTCGTCTGAAACAATTCTGGGAGACTCCCGGCCATCAGGATGCTGAAGGGCTACTGAGGGCGTGGTACACGCATGTCAGCAACAAGTCCGTGACGTGGCACTCGTGGGGAGACGTGAAGGGGGACTTTGCCAGTGTCAGCCTCGTCGGCAACTGTGTGGTCTTCAATGTCGGAGGCAACAAGTACCGGCTGGTGGCACGAATCATCTACGCCAGCCAGAAGGTATTCGTCCTGAAGGTGATGACCCACGCCCAGTACGACGAGGACCGGTGGAAAGCAGAATGTGGCTGCTACGAGCCGCCCCCCGCCAAATCGAAATCCCAAACGACCAAATCACCAGCATCACGAACCAAAGGAGCGGACTGATGGCCGTAAAAACGAAGTACCATCTCAAGGCCAAGGTCAAGGACGCCTACCTAGAGCTCGTTCTCGCTTTCCCGCTCACGTCGATTCAGTCGGAGGAGCATCTCCAGGCAGCCCAAGAGGTCATGGATCGTCTCCTGACTCAGGGCGATTTGGATGACGGTGCCATGCTGTATCTCGATGCCCTCAGCGACCTCGTGGCGTCTTACGAAGATGAACATCATCCAATCGCACCGGCTTCGGATGCCGACATGCTCCGCCATCTGTTGGAAGCAAAAGGCGTCAGCCAAGCCGAGCTCCACCGCGAATCGGGGTTGGCGAAATCCACGATCTCGGAAGTACTCGCTGGCAAGAAGTCCTTCAGTCGGCAGATGATCCGAAAGCTTTCAGAGTACTTCAAAGTTGATGTCGGCGTACTGACGGCAAACCTCTAAACGGCGAGGTGAACAGCCGCCCCGTGTGTGGGCTGACTCGCAGTGGACCGACTGGAGTCTGCACGTCACGGAGGTCCGCAGAGTCACGCGGCATAATGTCCCGTATTGACTATTCAACAAAGTGGACATAGTTTACCCACTGAGGGAAGAGGCCATTGTTCGGCCGAGCCGACGACTCATTTGCGAGAGCGTGCCGGTGCCATTTGATCTCCCTATCTCCGCTGCCCTTCGGAAAGCCCGCTGGAAGGTCAAGATTCGGGAAAAGGAGCGTCGGGAGCCCCCACACGTGACAATCCTGCGAGGCACTCGGGCGTGGCGGATCAGTCTGCGGACGGGTGAGTTCATGGATCGACAACCCGATCCCGCCGACGTACCTGATGAGATCATCGACCACATCAAGTCGGAGGAAAACTGGACACTGCTCTGTGACCAGTGGGACGAGAAATACCCCGCAAATCCCGTTCACGAGCATGATGACAACGATGGAGAATGAACCCATGACTGCGAAAACCAAGCCCGTACCTGCCACCCTTCAGATGTTCTTGCTCGACAAGGCCAAGAAACGCCCTGAACGATTTTCGTTGCTCCACCCACAGGTCGTATCGTCGATGGGGGGCTTGCGAGATTCACTCGCTCAGGCGACGAAGGACACCCTTTGGGTCAGCTACGAGAAGGATCTTACCGAAGCCCTGCTCAAAACCGTTCTGGGGCCTCCCCGTTCACTGGGTAAGGCCCTGCTTATCCACGCCCTGAATCCCCTGTCCATCCCCGCGTTGACCAGTTGCTTCAAGCGATTCGCCTCCGCCTCGAATAAGGATTTTCTGCCACCGGATGAACTGGCCGAAGCGTTGCAGGCAGAGAACTCGCCCGACCTCTTCATCGGTGGCAATCTCGATCCTGCCAATCAAACGATCACCCTTTGGCGAGGAAGCCTGGAACCGCTGACCGTTCCCTTTTCAGCGTTCGAGAAGTCGGGAGACGGGATCGAACCGGACTTTGACAGGTTCTCCGTGACAGACTCGGGCCAGACCGTTCGGTTTGGCGATTACGAGGCGGCAGCAGACGCCGTCCTTTATGAATTCGATCCGGAGTATCGCCGTCGTGTATCGAAAGAGCGTCAGAAGTCGGAACGGACATTCGGGGCGTCCCTGCGTCGGCTGCGGAAGCAGAGGGGGTTGCGACGAGAAGACTTTGAACCCAATGTGGCGGCCAAGACGATTGCTCGCATCGAACAAGGTCTGGTGCAACGAATTCAGAAGGACACTCTGAACTCAATCGCGGATCGTCTGCGAGTGAAACCGGAAGAGATTGAA
>CAMAYU010000354.1 GCA_945862235.1 Schlesneria paludicola DSM 18645 | reverse complement strand
CTGCACGGCCGCCACGTCTTTCACCTGTGTTTTGATCTCAACGATGTGACTCATCAGTCTCCTCTCCTTAAAAAGTGTGTGGTGGATTACTTGGCGGGTTACGCGGGATGGTCAGCCGTCCGATCATCACTGCACGCTCCTTTCTTTCGAGCAGGACAATACGGAGAGCTACGTCTCCCCTCATGTATATATGACACGTTTGCGTGATAAATTTAGCTCGTAAGCATCGACGAGACGTGTTATGAGACAGCTCGAATGAGTTGCCGACCCACGTCCCGTGAGTATCGCCCCAAAGAGCTTTGAAGTTCACGTCAACGCCATCACCGCCCAGTTTGTCGTTCGCCGTAAACCGCCTTCGCCAGCGATCGAATTGAATTACCTTTAACTCAATGTAATTGTGATTTGCTCTCTCCCGTCCATCTCAGCGATCACGATTTCGGGCGGTCACGCCGACTCGTAGAACGCACCCGTTGACTCCAAATGCTCCCCGAGACGCCGTGATGACCGAAGCACCGATCCGAGAACCCGATCAAATCCGGCAGAACTGTGCCCGCAAGTTGCGGTCGGTCGAGACGATGTTGAGCCCGGCTGAAAATGGTGGCGCGGGCCGGGGGAAAACCGGGTGAAAATTGCAGCGCGCATGCGTGCAGTTCGTTGAAGTCTGAAGATGGGGCGTCAGCCCCATTTGAAACGGCTTTTTCGAGGTGCCCTGGACGTGCGAAGCGACATGGAAGAATGGAAAGAGGTTCGTCAACAGGTGCTGGCGAACGGAATGAGCAAGCGTGCGGCTTGTGCGAAGTACAAGTTGGGCTGGCACACGCTCAACAAGATTCTGGCGCATGCGGAACCTCCCGGTTATCGGCAGCAGGCAGCACGGCCGAAGCGGGTGCTGGCCTCGGTGTTGCCGATCATTCATGAGATCCTCGCAACTGACGGCAAGGCGCCGAAGAAGCAGCGGCATACGGCGAAGAGGATCTTCGAGCGGCTGAAGCTGGAGTACGGATATCTGGGCGGGAAGACGGTGGTGGAGGATGCGGTGCGGGCGTGGCGACAGACGCACCAAGAGGTGTTCCTGCCGCTGTCTCATCCGCCGGGCGAAGCTCAAGTCGACTTTGGAGAAGCGACGATTCGTCAGGGAGGCGTCGAGCGAAAGGTGGCTCTGTTTGTGATGACGCTGCCGTATTCGGGAGCGATCTTCATCCAGGCGTTTCCGCGTGAGTGCACGGAGAGATTCCTGGAAGGACACCGACGGGCGTTTGAATTCTTCGGCGGTGTGTCGCATCGAATCAGCTATGACAACTCGGCGATTGCGGTGATCGAAGTCTTAAAGGGGCGGGAGCGAAAGCTCACCAAGGAGTTCTTGCGGCTCCAAAGCCACTATCTCTTCCAAGAGCATTTTTGTCTGGTGCGGCGTCCGAACGAGAAGGGGAACGTGGAACGTCTAATCGGGTTCGCTCGTCGGAACTTCCTGGTGCCGGTCCCTGACGTGGCCTCGATTGAGGCTCTCAATGAGCGGCTGCGCGAGCGTTGCGTGGCTGATCGAATGGAGCGAACACGCGGGAAGACAGCTCAGAAAGAGGAACTGCTGCGCGAGGACCAAGCGGCATTCCTGCCGCTGCCGAAGCAGATGTTCGAGGCTCGTCGTGTCGTGCATCGCACGGTCGATTCCCAGTCGCTGGTGCGGTTTGATGACAACGATTACTCGGTGCCGGTGCAGTACGCTCATCGCCAGATCACCGCCGTAGCGACTGTGCAAGATGTCCGGCTGGTGTTCGAGGATCGACTGGTCGCGAAGCATCTGCGCTGCTGGGAGCGAAAGCGGACGTTCTTTGAGCCGATCCACTATCTGGCACTCCTCGAACGCAAGCAAGGTGGTTTCGACTATGCCCGTCCGCTGGAGAAGTGGGAGCTGCCCGCGTGCTGGGCGCTGCTGCGTCGGCGACTGCAAGCTCACGATCCACAGCATGGCACGCGGTCGTATATCCGTGTGCTGCGAGTGCTCGAAAGATTCTCGTTGACGCAACTGACCGCCGCCGTGGAATACGCACTCGACATTGATGTGATCGATGCCGACAGCATCCGCACGATCGTCGAGCATCGCTCCGACCGGCCCGTGGAACTGTTTCCGCTCGACGGTCGACCGCATCTGGCTCAGGTGCGGGTCGAGACCACCGATGTCTCGTCTTATCAGGCTCTGCGCAGTGACCAGCCTTCGTTTGAACAACAACAACAACAACAACAACAACAACAACAACAACAACAACAACAACAACTCATCGAGGTGATCCCATGACCAAGACCGATACCAAAAGCACGGTGCTGCTCAAGCACCATCTCAAGACACTCAAGCTGCCGACGATGCACAACGAATGCGAGAAGATCGCCCAGCGCTGTGCCGCCGACACTGCCGACATCTGGCGTACCTGCTGCAACTCAGCGAACTGGAGTTGATCGAACGCCAACGCAAGGCTGCGGAAAGGCGACTGAAAGCCGCACGCTTCCCCGCCGCGAAGCTGCTCGTTGAGTTCGACTTCGCAGCCCGCCCCAGCATCAACAAACCCCTGGTGTTACAGTTAGTGAAAGGCGACTACCTCGACCAGCGCGAAAACATTCTGCTCGTGGGGCCGTCAGGCACCGGCAAATCGCACCTCGGCATGGCCGCATGTGCTCAAGGCCGCAAGGTGCGGTTCTTCCGCGTCACCGAACTCATCACCCAACTGCTGGAGGCAAAAGAGGAACGCCAGCTTCTGCGATACCGGCAACAACTGAACAAGCTTGACCTGCTGGTTCTCGACGAACTCGGCTACGTCCCCGCCAGCAAGGCCGGAGCCGAATTGCTGTTCGACGTCATCGCCACCGCGTATGAACGGAACAGCCTGATCGTGACCACCAATCTCCCGTTTGAAAATTGGACCGAAGTCCTCGGCAGTGAACGCCTCACACACCGTTGCCACATCCTCGGGACGAAGGGCGAAAGCTACGGCCTCCAAGATGCCAAACGCCGCCGCAAACCTGGCTGATTCAAGCCCGTTCCCCAGTGAGCTTCTCAAGCTCCACCACGCCACCAACCGATCCCAATCTCAGAGCCCCCGGTCAAATCCCAATCCCTCCCCCTTGCCACCATTTTCAGCCGGGCTCAACATTTGCGCACGGCCGCCTTGAACCTGCTCGTCCGTCTGCGCCGAGCAACCGCACGCAAGACCACAGTCAACACTGCCGACCTGAACCCTGAAGTTCCGCCAGAGGTCTTGCCCGGATCGGATCGCCGTACCTGGCAAAATCGTCGGCGACAATCAGATCCACTCGGAGAAGGCTTCGCCAGTACGTGGCGGCTGCGGTTGATCAAGGCTGCCGCGGAGATTGTCGTCAGTGCGCGACGCGTGCTCGTGCGGCTGAGCGCCAGTTGGCCGTACGCGGAGGAATACCGCCGCATCTCCCAAGCGGCCCTGGAATACCCCCGCAGCCCATAAACCGCCTTTTTATCGTGCTGCCACGGACCCGACATCAACATTTAGCAGGCTTTGGGGAGGGGGAAATTGTGCAAACTTCAAGACACCTTTGTCCTGACGGACAAACAAACGCCAAACTGCACTGGACGAAACCCGCAAAACTTCGCCGGTGAATAATCCGGGCTAACGCGAAGCTGGAGGAGATAGCAAATTCATGGCATCCAGGAGCGGCTGTGTTTCTTTGCAAGAGGTTTTTGGTACATTTTAAATATTTCGGGGGGGGGGGGGGGGGGG
>CAMAYU010000353.1 GCA_945862235.1 Schlesneria paludicola DSM 18645 | reverse complement strand
AACAGGCGCAGTTCCTCCTTGAGGTAGTAGGCGATGGCCAACGGTTCGTTCAGCTTCAGGGCCTCCTGCAACCGGGCCAGTTCGTCCACCTTGTCCGTCTTCGCGAGGTTCTCGGGGTTCTTCAGCAGCAGCCAGCGGATCCCCTTGAGTACATCGCGATGCAGGTGGTCCTTCAGTTCGCGATATAGGTCTCGACGCAGCGCCGTAAGCTTGTCGTTCATGAGCTTGATCACATGAAAATGATCGAACACCAGCTTGGCCTTGGGCAGGTGCGTCATGACCGCCGCGATATATCCTCCCGCCATGTCGGTCGCCACGGCTTTGATCTTCGTACCCGCCTGTTTCAGTCGGGAAAAGAAGCCTTTCAGGGCCGCCTGACCGCGTCCCTTCGACACCGACACGATGGCCCGCGTGTCGAGGTCCAGCACGACTGTGATGTATTTGTGAGTCTTCCCCAGATAGTTCTCGTCGATTGCCAGCCGCTTCAGCCCCGCCAATTGCGGTCGCGCCAGTTTTTTCAGCCGCCGCAGGTCGAGGTCGCAGATCGTGTTCCACGAGACGCCGAAGGTCTCGACCACATCCTGAATTGTCAGCCGCGACAGCCAGCCCTCCAAGCACCGCTTGAACTCCTTCGTGACCTGCCGCTGGCCCTCGGCAAACGTCGGCTGGTGCCAAGTCTTGCACCCGCACGACAGACACTTCACACGCGGCGTCTTCATCGTCACGATCACCGGCGCCAACCCCAGCGGCGCGGCCTTCCAAGACCGGTCCCGGTGCTCATGCAAATGAACCCGCCGACACCGACAACTCCGACACCGCAACGTCTCACGCGGTACCGACACCGAGACGAACAGCGCCCCGTTCTTTCCCTCCCAAGTGTCCTCGACTTCAGACCCCTTCAAACCCATCGACCGATACAATGCCGCTGCGGACATGTTGCGCTCCCCGGTGGTGTTGGCAAGCAGGCAGGACCATCCCCAGAAGTAATCGGCGAAGTTCATCCCGCTGGGCCAGCGGAGGCCAATGGATCAGCGACAAACTGGCTCAATACCTAAACCGTACCCTGTCATTCACGGGAATTCTCGTCATCGACGGCCAAGTCCTACCCTGATAAATGGCCGAACTGATTCAACGTAATCGTTGGGGCCAACTTCCGGCTCGATTCAACGGGAAATTGAATCTGGGAAAGTTTCGGCCAACCAGCCGACCCCACAATCGTGCTGTTCTGGTGGGAATCTCGGACGACCGTCAACTACCGAGGCAGGAATGCCATGCCTGAAGTCCCATATCTATCTTCATCGGTGACCTTGGACTTTGCTCAGCCAGCGTCTCCCTCGACCAAAACCATCAACGTCGAAGTCCCGGACTGGGTCTACTGGCACGTTCGCAAGTGTGCCACGGAATCACGGCTTTCGATGAAGGAATACATGACTCGGTTCTGCGGCGAAGCTTGGGACTACCCGCAAGAATTACACTCCACATTTCAAGCTGCAGAGCAACCGGGCACACCTCAGCTACTGCGAACACTCAACGTGGAAGTCCCGGAAGCGGTTTACTGGCACATCCGCAAATGTGCCACGGAATCTCACCTATCCCTGAAAGGCTACATGTCCCTGAAAGGCTACATGACGATGTTCTGCCAGGATGCTGCGACTTACACACCTGAGCCGCTGCAAACGGAAGAAACGCAGGGCCTCGTGGATGTCAGCACATCGACGGCAACCACACAAAACATCAAGACAGGAAGATCCACGTCCCAGAAATCTGACCTATGACAGCCGCCAACGGCAAAATCCCGCTCCTCGGTCGACTCGCCAAGGGTTATCCCGATCAGGCCCGAAACCTGACCAGCGGCACCGTCTTCATCCGAGTCGACGACCGGGACAGCGACGACACCTATCCTGGTTTCTGCGACATCCACCTGAAGATGTCAGCCCAATGGCACTCACTTTAGGTCGCGGAACGGCGCGAGCCGTCCGGTGAAATGCAGAAAACCTCAACGAAACCGGACGGCTTGCGCCGTTCCGCTATCTCAGAAAACGTCAAAGAAAGTGCCTTTGGGCTGACGGCACCCGGTTCGCCAAAAAACATTTCACTTCCGGACCCGGCCCGCTTCCGCGTTTTGTACGCTGTCACACCTTCACGGAGTCCAGCTTGGCCAGCAGCTTCATCAGGGCTTGCGGGTCTACCGGCTTGACCAGATGGTCATCGAACCCCGCCTCCCGCGCCTTTCGCCGGTCATTGGCCTGCCCCCAGCCCGTCACGGCGATGAGAATCATGTTCTTGTCCCAAGCCTGAGCCTTCATCTGGCGACATGCTTCGTAGCCGTTCAGTTTCGGCAGGCCGATGTCGCACAGCACCACCTGGGGCTGGAACTCCCTCGCCGCGGTCACGGCCTCTTCGCCGTCGTGGACCGTGTGGACGTTGTTGCCCATCAACGTGAGGATCATCGCAAAGCTCTTGGCGACGTGGAGGTTGTCGTCCACCACCAGGATGCGGAGGTCGGAGGTCGGCTGGGCCTGGTCGCCGTCGTCGCTCACCTGGCGCGGGTGGGTTTGCTCCACGACAATCGGCAGGCGGACCAGGAACTCGCTGCCCTGGCCCAGCCCGCCGCTCTTGGCTTCGACGCTTCCGCCGTGCATCTCGACCAACCGCTTGACCAGACACAAGCCGATGCCCAGCCCGCCCCGCGACCGGGACAACGCCTCCTCGACCTGCGAGAACATCTCGAAGAGGGTCGGCAGCTTATCGGCGGGGATGCCGATGCCCGTGTCCGTCACCGACACCACCACGTCGCGGCCTTGCAACTCGGCACGCAGGTCGATGCGACCGCCCCTCTCGGTGTACTTCGCGGCGTTGTTGAGCAGGTTCAGGAACACCTGCACCAGACGAGTCAGATCGGCGTCCACGATCACGGGGCCGGGCGGCAGCGTCACCGTCAGTTTGTGGCCCATTTCCTCGATCAGCGGGCGGCTCGTCTCGACGGCCATCTGCACGATGTTCGCCAGTTCGATTTGCTCCCGCTTGAGTTCGATCCTGCCCCGATTGATGCGGCTGATGTCCATCAGGTCGTCGATCAGCCGGGCCATCGCCTGCGTCTGCCCTTCGATGATCTCCGTCGCCCAGTGCAACTCCGGGATGTCCGGGCTTTTTATGCGCAGAATTTGAACGGCGTTCCCCACCGAGGCCAGCGGGTTGCGCAATTCGTGAGCCAGCGTCGCCAGAAACTCGTCCTTGCGGTGGTCAATGTCGCGTAAGGCTTGCTCGGCGTTTTGGCGTGCGGTCACATCCAGATTCGTCCCCACCAGCCACTCGACCTGCCCTTGCGCATTCGTACGGACGGTTTCCACTGCTTCGATGTGGCGGCAGGCCCCGTCGTTCGCCCGCCGGATGCGGAATTTTCCTCCGCTGTGCCTGCGCCCGCGTATGGTGTCCTGCACCGCCGCCTCCCGCTCCGCCAAATCCTCCGGCAGCACCGCGCTGCTCCAAGTTTCGTAGCGCACAAATCCATCCGGCGTCGGTGTGACGCCGAAGATGGAAAACATCGTCGCATCCCAACGAACCCGGTTGGAGGGTAGGTGCCATTCCCAGATGCCCACGCCTGTCGCCTCGGTGGCAAGTGTCATGCGCTGTTCGTTGTCGCAGTGGAGTGCCTCGCTCTCGCGCAGCGCCTCCTCCACCTGCTTGCGGTCGGTAATCGACCAGTGAGTGATGATGGCCCCCTTCAAGGGTTCGCACGGTCGCCGGGCATGCATGACGAACCACCGC
>CAMAYU010000352.1 GCA_945862235.1 Schlesneria paludicola DSM 18645 | reverse complement strand
GTACCGTGACGGCGGAATTGCGTATTGCCGCATGATGGAGAGAACCGTTTCTCGGTGTTCCCACTCATCCATTTCGATTTGCTTGATCGCCACTTTCTCGTCCGGGTTCTTCACCGAACCGGCGTGGCCGATGTACGCAAACGCCGCGGCCTTCTCGGCCGAGTAAGCCAATTGAAGAAGCTTCACGAGTTTTAGATGCTCAATCTTGACTGACTCGTTCACCATGCACGCTCCATCACATCCCGGCACAGGCACTCTGCGTAGAAACCGCCAAGGTGCATGGCGTCATTCAGCCCCCATGCACCTTGGCGACAATCTTGTCCATCTCGGCAGCAGTGAAGGCCCGGCCCGTCGTCGTATGGACGTTGCCCATCACATCCCAGATGCAGGATGACCTGCACGTCATTCTCAATCGTCCCTGCCAACCTTGCCACCGTAAACAGCAAACACGGTTTTCAACTGAGCTGCCAACACTGCTGCCAACACAGGGTCGTCGGACGAGAGCGGTTTTGTTGGGTCAAGCTCTCCACAGCGAGCCGAGAGCACAAGAGCTGCCACAACGTGCTGCACATCGACGGGGAGTGTCGTCGCCTCTTCGAGCTTGATTGCCAGATCGAACAGCATGTCAGCGATCGACGGGTCAACAGTGGCCTGACCACTTGTGCTGACGGAAAGGCCGGGAACAATCTGCTGGTCGTCGCTGTTCATGAAGAATCCTCGACCACATTGTCACTTTGGGAAGTGGGGGAAGAACCGTCCTGTCCTCACGGTACTGCTGGCGAAACGCTCGATCAGCATTTGCTCCTCTTTTGGCGTCCGAACGGCAAGGAGGACAGGGCGAACAGACTGCATGCATCGATCATCAAGTTCGCTGTCAGCAGCGTCACGGATGCCATGAGCGATAGTGGTCGATCGTCCGCAGAACATTGTGGAGGTCGCACTGGACGGACTACCGGGTGCCCGGCAGCTTGAGCGTATTGGGGACGTGATTCTCCGGGACCGCGAGATTGGCGAGCGTCGCTTTGAGCCGGCCTTCCTCTTCGGCGTTGGCAGGCAGCGCGGTGGCGTGGAACGCGGGGAGGAGTTTGTCCCAGATGACGTTGAGTTCGGCCTGCATGTCTTTCGTATCGGCGGTGATCGCGATGACCACGTCCTGCTCCGGCAGCACGAGGCAGAATTGTCCGAACGCTCCGTCGCCTCGGTAGGCTCCGTGACGGCAGCGCCAGAACTGAAAGCCGTAGCCCTGATCCCAATCGCGAACCGGGTCGCTGCCGTTGGAAACTTGCTTCGAGGTCGCCTGCTCAACCCAAGACGCAGGCACGAGCTGCTGGCCGTTCCACTGCCCCTTCTGCAAATAGAGCTGCCCGAACTTGGCGATGTCCTCGGTACGCAGCATCAAACCCCAACCGCCGGTCGAGATCCCCTGCGGGCTGCTCATCCATTCCGGGTTCTCAATGCCGAGCGGTTCAAACAACCGCGGCTTCAAGAACTCCAGCACCGTTTGCCCCGTGACCTTCTGCACGATGGCCGACTGCATGTACGTCGCGGGCGAGTTGTATTGAAAGTGTGCCCCCGGCTTGTGCGGCACCGGATGCGCGAGAAACGTCTGCACCCACGGCGCGTCGGCCGTGAACTTCGGCTCGGTCTCATGCCCCGTGGACATCGTCAACAGATCGCGGACGCGCATCTGCTTGAGTTTATCCGACGGCTTTTCGGGCGCGTCGTCCGGGAAGAACTTCAGCACAAGATCGTCAATGCTCAGCTTCCCGTCCGCGACGGCCAGTCCCACCGCCGTCGAGCAAAAACTCTTGCTGAGCGAATGCAGGACATGCGGCTTCTCGGCTGATTCGGGCTTCCACCACCCCTCGGCAACGACATGCCCGTGCCGCACCAGCATGAAACTGTGCAACGTCTCGATCTTCTGATTCGCCGACTCGACGAACTCGCGGACGGCCTTCGAGGAAACCCCCTGCGACTCCGGCGAACTGCGCGGCAACCGCACGTCCTCCGCGACGGCCAACGGCATCGCAGAAACCAAACTCAACACGGCAACAAAGAGAATTCGACTCATGCTGGCTGTTTCCCAATCAGGTCCGTTATTCGCGACCAATCGCCACACGGTGTTGGTCGTCGCTGTTCACGAAAAGTCTGCAACCTCAGTAGCTGGACCACGCCTTGGAATCAGTGAGTCGGCGTGTGCTTGGGCAGGACGACAATCAACAATGTGGCCGCTACTTCATTTCGACAGTACAGACTTTTCCGTCACTGCCTCTCTTGGCAGCATCAAAGTTGATTGTCTGGGGTGGCTCGTTAGCGGGCGAGGTCTTCTTGCGTGCCATTTGTGATCTCGCTCCAAGTCTGAATTCTGCCTCTTCCGGTCGCATGCGTCTCAGCCGCTGGCGATCTTGGTCGCCGATCATGGCGGTGTGATTCGCCGCCCAGAAGTGGAGTCATTTCTCAATGTATTTTCGGTAGAGGTCAGCGATGTCGAGCGGCGATTCTGCTGGAACTCCGTAGACCAGCACGCCAAACCTCAAGGAGAACTTGTCACCCTGCTTCACCGAGACTTTGCTCTTCTCGCCCTTGGTGAAGGCGTTTTGTCCGAAAGGGTTCGCCACCAGCAGGCCGTAGTCACGAGCATGAAACCATGAACGCCGAAAGTTTGTGGGAGCGGGCATCATGACAATGCCGATCCGCTGTCGATCTACCACACCACTGTACTGACACCAGTCGGCCTGTTTGCCCCACACTTGCGACCCGTTCTTCCGATTCTCACTGTCGATGATTTCGCCTCCCTTATCGACGGCAAGTGGCGTGGCGACCCGCACTCCAAGGCCCATTTCCTCCTGATCACCAAACGTGAAGTCCTGCTTCGATTGAAAGGTTGATCTCCAGTCGAGGAGGTAGCCATCAGGCCGCACCGAAATGGTGATCTCGCAAGTTTCAGTGCAGAAAGTCCGTCCATCAGCCTCGTAGACATTCTCCACGACGAATGAGCCACCACCCGATTCGACCTTCGGCTGCTCAATGAAACGAAGCTGCCGTACTCGGCCTTTGTTCCGCCAGAAATCGGCCCCGTCGAGGTCTCCAAAAGCCAACCAGAGGCCGGGGTGCATGGCTGAGTGATCGTCGAGGTCTTGCCCCTTCACAGGCGGGTAATTGCGAGTCACAAGCACGCCTGACAATGTGCGTAAATGTCGGAAGTATGGCCGCAGGATCTTGTCGTCACTCAAGACGTACTCTGCAATCGGCTGGCCGCCGATAGCGATCTGGAGGCTTCCGTCACCTTGCTGGAAGGATACAGCGGTAGTCTCTTTGCGGCCCTTCTTGATCGCTTCGTCCTTGGCGTCATTGGCTGAGGCGATTGCAGCAATCACCGTGAACAAGAGTCCTTCGACCAAGAACCTGATTTGCGAACGTCTCATGCCAGACCTCCAAGAACAATGGACTGAACTCGCACGTCATTCTCAATCGTTCAAGCAGACGTTGCTACCGTAAACAACATTCACAATGATCGCCAGAATGATCGACACACAAAACGCCCTTGCGACGGATTCCATCAAGGAAAACTTCTTGCCATTCGGCTTTGGTCCCTCGCTCATGATCCCGCCTTTCCTGCCTCACTCAACGCTCCCATCGAGCCTGGCACCACGACGAATGGCCAGCTTGCCGAACTTTTCCGTGATCTGATCTGCCACTCGATCGAGTTCCTGATGACGCTCGCGGTCGGGCTGATCGAAGAGCGTCTGTTGTGACTTTCCAGAACCATCCAGTTTGCT
>CAMAYU010000351.1 GCA_945862235.1 Schlesneria paludicola DSM 18645 | reverse complement strand
ACGGAGAGGGGGGGATTCGAACCCCCGGTGCCATTTCTGACACACAGCATTTCCAGTGCTGCACAATCAGCCGCTCTGCCACCTCTCCTAATTTACCCGAAGACTTGCGAGAACATTGCTCATTTCAATGCAGGGTGATCACAACAAGAACACTGCGTGCTGTGCCGAGGGCTTGTCGTGAACCGGCTGCTTCGCAACAGCATTTTGTCTCATCTCTCATGGCAATTCACTAAGACGCTGCGCGGCACGAACGGCGGCGAAACTCTAAGCAAAGTCACTTAGCAAGCGCAGCAAGTTTGTCCGCCTTGCGCTTTGCCACATCTTCATTATTGGCTTCGATCTCGGCCACTCGATTCAGGCGGCGTTTGATCATGTTGCAATCAGCATTCAACTGACGCCACTTTGGGTCGCGTCGGAATGCAGGACGCTCAACACCCTTTTCGGTCAAGACTGCAACCCATTTCGCCAAAGCGGCCTTGGCTTGAGTCGTCTGAAACTCCAACGTACTTCGCGACAGTGGCATGGCTCGCGGCTCTTTCTCTCTTCCAAGCAAATCGGGACCCAACAACGCAACCCCTGGTGAACTTACCGAGGTGCAAACTCCCTAAAAGGGGCCGGGATTCTTACAAAAGTTCTCAGGGGCTGCAACCCACGTCCATTGGACCTCAGCGGCCTGTGCGTGGATCCCGGACACAAACAGAACCCGCACTGAGACGATGCTATCGGAAGTACCAGAATGTTCAGCGGGATCGCGCAGTCAGGTTGTCACGATTCTCAGAAGGGATTCGCTGGGGAGCGAAGACCGCCTCGCCGAATTGGACCGCTCGTTGGCAGTGCTTGAAATGAAAGAGTCCGATCAAGGAGATTGCTGTCATGGGGGTGTTCGGCAGATTGTGAGCCTCAAGTTCATTGACTCTCCAGTCCTGGGACGGAGCTGCTTTTATCTGGCACGTCTTGAATAGGAGCGGTGAAGCGTCAGAATCTCGCGGAAGTTGTACGGTGAGATCGCTGCGGATTGGCAAGTCGCCGCGACGGGCGTGTTTGGATAATTGATCGGGTGCGATGTTCAAGCTGACTGAACTACGAATTCTGCTCGACGATGAACCGCGTGCGGGGGCGTGGAACATGGCGGTGGATGAGGTGTTGTTGGAGTCTGCCTTAGAGCGCGGCGTGGCTTCATTGCGCTTCTATCGGTGGCGTGAGCCAACGGCGTCGCTTGGGCACTTCCAGCATGAAACGAACTTCCGCGCGGAGAGGCGGTTCTCACCTCTGCCTGCGGTGCGAAGATTGTCTGGAGGTGGCACGCTCATCCACGATCATGAGGTGACGTACAGCCTCGTACTGCCGTCGTCGCAGCGAGTCGTTGCACATCCGGTCGAACTGTATGGACTCATTCACAGGGGCTTCATCGCGGTGTTGAGATCACGCGGTGTGGACGTTGATATGCGAGGCGAGACCGTGTTGCTCAAGCACGAGCCGCTACTGTGCTTCGCTCGCGAGGACGAACACGATCTGGTGGCTCAAGGCCACAAGCTGCTTGGGAGTGCGCAGCGCCGTCGGCGCGGAGCCATCCTGCAACACGGCGGCTTGGTGTTGGAGGCGTCTCACTTGACACCTGAATTGCCGGGGATCGTTGATCTCTTTCCACGAGCTTCGTTGGCGGGCCTAGAGGCGGAGCTGGCCTTGCGACTGGCGACGGAGTTGGCAACGAACAGCGAGCAGGTTCCGCTGACGGATAAGGAGCATTCGTACGCAGTTCAATTGGCGAATGAGGCGTACTCTTCGCTGTCAGGGCGTCGGCATTGAGCGGCCGAACGCCCGGATGTCTCGCTCCCCCTCGATGAACCGAAAGCAACTTGATATCCAACGGCCTCAATGACGTGGGCAGGTCAGATCAACTCGGCGATCGGCTGCCCATGTTCGAGGACGTAGACCGGGCGACCACCTTGATTGACGAACTGCGTCTTCGAGTCGATCCCCAAATGATGAAACACGGTCGCCATGAGATCCTGCGGGCGGATCGGCTTCGTTTTGGGAACGTCCGCCTTCGGCATCGACTCCCCGACGACTTGGCCCATTTTCAGATTGCCGCCAGCGAGGGCGAGTGTGCTTAACGGTGCCCAGTGGTCACGACCGGCGTTGCGGTTGATGCGTGGTGTGCGACCGAACTCACCCGTGATGACCAGCAGCACTTTTTCGGACATGCCACGTTGAGCCACGTCTTCCAAGAAAGTCGCGACGGCATGATCGAGAGCCGGCGCGAGGCGATTCATGCCGCGTTCGATTTGCTGGTGCATGTCCCAGCCGCCGTAATTGATCGTGACAAACCCGCAGCCCTTCTCGACCAATCGTCGGGCGACAAGCATCCGTTGCGCCAGCAGATCCTTGCCGTACTTGGCGGCTGTCGGCGCGTGTTCCTTCGTCACGTCAAACGCATCGGCCGACTGACCGAGCAGCAACTGAAATGCCTGCTGCTCGAATTCATCCAGACCGTTCATCAATCCGTGCGAATCGCTCTCCCGTCGCAAGCGGTCCAAGCTGCCGAGCAACTCGCGACGATCGTCGAAGCGATCAACCTTCGTTCCCAAGTTCATGTTGCTACGAGCTTGGCCGGTCGGATCGAACGGCGCGTAGGCGGGGCCAAGAAAGGCTGGTCCGTCGGCGGTGATCCCGGCAAGCCGGACGAACGACGGGATACCAGTCTGATCGTGATTGGCTCCGCGCACTTTCGACACGATAGAACCGAGCGACGGCCGCGTCGGCAGTCCTCCGTTGTCGATGTTGCGGTTGTCATAGCCCGTCATGACGAAGTGCGTCCCGCCGCCGTGACCGCTGTTGGAATGAGCGAACGACCGGACGAACGCCATCTTGTCCGCCACCGTCGCCAGCTTCGTGAATGATCCTCCCAGAGAGACACCCGGCACGTTGGTCGAGGTCTCACCCGTTACGCTGCGATACTCGACCGGAGCGGAGAGCTTGGGATCAAATGTCTCAACATGAGTCGGGCCTCCACCCAGCCAGAGCCACACGACGGAAGTGTCTGACACCGTCCGGCCGCTCTCAGCAGCGGCGGCTCGCTCGGCCAAGAGATTCGCCAGCGACAAGCCGCCCATTCCCAAGGTGCCGGCTCGGAGAAAGTCTCGACGACTGGTTCCATCACAAACACGGTGACTATGGCCGGCGGAAAAGGTCAGCATCGAAATGACTCCGTGGCAGGGAACATTTGAAGGAACCACAAACGACTCGAAGAGAACGCCCTGACATGCTGGCAAACGATGCTCGATGCGCCCAGCCTATTCTCAACAGTTTTCGCATTGGCGACAAAAAGCCTCAAACTGTGACCATTTACTTTTGTCCTCGTCGTTCGCGCCGCAGGCGACCGCCTTGCAGTTGAGCATCCGGCCGCTACCATGCTGGCGTCGCTCGGTTCCTTTCAGCAGGCCGAGCGATGCAGAGAAGGGGGCGACCGGATTCGACTGGATCGCTGCAGGTATGGGTGGCGTGTCGTGGTTGATCAGCAGGCCACGTAAAAAGCCGATCAAAAAACAACTGCCAATCGGCCGTTGACCTTGGCTGCCTAGTGCAGCCGTGACTGAGGAATCCTTGCCGTTGGAGTCCGAAAGTTACACGCAAATACCGGCTGGCTCCGGGTCAATGTGACCTACGCTCGGAGTGAGACTTGTGGGACACTGGTCGTGAGCGGGCCTCGTTCGTTGAGCCTGCCGCGATGACATCAATCAGCGGAATACACACGTAGAGGCTCATGCTGAGGTATCACAGGACAGGGGTTCAATTCCCCTCGCCTCCACTCAATTTTAAGGGGCGTTTGAAGATCTTGATCTTCAAACGCCCCTTGTCTTTT
>CAMAYU010000350.1 GCA_945862235.1 Schlesneria paludicola DSM 18645 | reverse complement strand
CTCGTCACGTCGTACTGGACGAGTTCCGGTTCTGAACCGTCCTTCGGCTTCTCAAGAACCAAATAGCCGGAACTGTCTCGCAGCCACTTTCCTGAAAATGTCGCGGGGGCAAACTCCCGCTGGTCATAGATCGACTTCAATCGAGTCTCAGCCTCGGCCAGGATTTTCGGATGCTCAGCCCGGTCGTCGGCAGCGACGAACGCGTTGGCGATCACCAGCCAGCAGGCCATGAACGCGGAGACTCGACTCATTGTTGTTTCTCTCGCTGTTTGCTTCTGTTCGTGAGCGGCAAGGCGCTAGCCGCCGGTCTTGAGGAATCACCGGCGGCTAGCGCCTTGCCGCTCACAATCCGGTGTGCCGTGATCACACGACCTCGACGACTCGTTTGCCGAGGATGTCCATTCGCGGCGTGACTCCCAGTCCCGGATCTTCAAAGTTTCTTAGATACGACCAAGGGTTCTTAGGCTCTCCGCCATTCCTGTTGATTCTTGGAAGGGCAAGGCTCCTGCCGAGCCGTGAACGCTATAAATCACGGCTCGGCGGGAGCCTCGCCCTCCCACCTATAGACCCACTCAACACGAATGGCGGAGAGCCGATTCTTACAAACGACGGATCAAATCTAATTGTCTATTTCTGTAATGGCAGCAAGGTCTCCGCAAATGCCTTGCCCATCTGGGCAAAGATCTTCGCACTGCCAAAATAGTGGTAGCCGCCATTGGAAGCGCCTTTGAGGGCGTCCTTGTCTTTGGGCGAAAAGACTTCTTCCAAGGCGAGGTCAAGCTTCTGCTGGTCTGCTTTGGTGATACCCTCAATCCACACATCTACCGCGGCATAATGTTCTGGAGATTGAAGGTCATATTGGTCATTGGCATAGACCGCCAATACGTTCTTCCCCTTCTTCAATAATTTGATCTGGTCTTTATTGAGGACGATGGAACCGTATTGCGGCCTGTCCTGCCACCAAATATAGGTGTGTATTTTTTGTCCGTTCAAATAAATGTGGAACCCTTGTCTCGCCAAAATCGCGATGCGATACGAATCGCAGGTGAGGTCTTCCACTTCAAAAGTTGTGCGCATCAGCAGGAATTCGCCATTACCCCAGGCTGAGGGGAATTTAACCAAGGTGATTCCGCTGTGTTTCCAGGCGCCCTTTCCGATGGGCGCCTTGCCGGGCGTCCATTCTCTGTCATCGAAGTCGGGCATGTACCAATTCTCCATCCCGGCCGGCAGTGTGATGTCACGGAAGCGCCTGCCGTCATATTTTTCAAGCTTGTCCTTCTTCTCAGTGGCATCAACCGTAGCGAATCGCCAGATCCGTTCCTCTGGCAGAGGTTTGCCAAGCGGCTTCCAGTAATTATCCCATTTCCGTTCCGTGTCTAAAGTTCCGTCTTTTTTCAATGCGTGCGCCGTACCGACGATATTGTTATACTCGCCCTGCTTGGGTTGTGCGGCGGCAATGTCATGATCCCAGAATGGTGCGGTATCAACGGCAACCACATTGCCCTTGAACTCGGGCATGTCGGCCGGTGCGGCCATGGCCTTGCGGAAATTCACATTTTTATCACCATCGACTCCCAGCACGCCGATGACGAAGGGCATCTTCGGAGCTGACAGGTCTTTGCGAACATCGCGAATGAAGTGTGACAACAAGCGTGAGTATTCATCATAATTCTGATTGGGGTAGGTCTGGCCATCGACCAGGTCGTTAAAACCCTGAAACCAGACAAAACCAGCCAGTTCATAACCAGCCTTCTCGTCATATTCCGGACAGACCCGCTTGATGTCCTTGGTCACTTTCCTGACATGCTCAATCATCGCCCGGTACATCACACCCGAGGCGGCATCCTTGTCTTCCTGCCATTTTTTTCGATCCTCGAGTTTGGGAACCCCGTGGGCGCCCTGGGGATACTTGTCCCACACGTCCTGAACCGCCTTGGGCAGCTTGTACTGCCCGGCACTGGGTGGACGGAAATCGGTGTTCAGGCTCCTGCCTCCCCAGGATGTCTTGATGATGAGGACAGGCTCCTTGAGTATTTTCTCACTGTAAATACCGAAGGTGAACTCCGGGCCGATCTTACTGTCCGACGCACCGAATCCGGCTGTCAGTTTGCCTGTCTTCTCAAGCATGTCAGAGTACTGGTTGCCGCCGCAGCCGAGCGACGAAATCCAGACATTCTCGCAGACCCTTGGCTTGCCCTGGGCATCACGCATCTCCGCGAGGATAGGCGCCGTCAACGGGTCTTTGCCGATGTAATCAAACGTCGAAGTGTCCGCATGCCCCTGCATATTGGACTGGCCCGCGAGGATGAAGACCTTCACGGACTTCTTCTTGCCGTCCGGCTTCGAGATTGGCTGCTCCGCCGCCGGAGCTTGAACGGTGCTCATGACCGTTGCTGCGAATAGCGCGAGCGCTGTAAGGAATGATTTCCAGCTCATGACGTTGTCTCCGTTGATTGTTGATTTAAGCCGTGCAGCAATGGTTGGTTTGAGCGATTCAAGGCGTTGATCTCATTGGCATCCGCTTTGTGTAAACGTCGGTTGAACGTGGGCCGAGCGTCGGTTGAACCCACGCTCTGGCGAGCGTGGCTACAAAGTTCAATGCACCTCGACGACTCGTTTGCCGAGCACGTTCATCTTCGGCTCGATGCCCAGCCCCGGCGAAGTGCTGGCGGCCATGAAGCCGTGATCGCGTTGAGGTGCGCCGGTGGCCGTGCTGACGGTGACGTAGCTGTTGAAGTCTGTGCTCGTGAAACGGAACTCCTCGGGCGTGCTGTGTGCGAGATGTGCAATCGCCGCCGTCGTGATGTCGCCTCCCCAACTGTCTTCCAGAGTCATGGCAATTCCCATGCTCACGCACAGATCGCGAACCTGCTTCGTCTTGGTCAGCCCTCCGAGCTTGCTGATCTTCAAGTTCGCGACATCCATCGCCAGATCGGCTTTCGCTCGCAGAAGCATGTCGAGGCTGTCGACGTTCTCATCCAGCACAAAGGGATGATCGGTGTGACGTCGCACGGCGAGGCACTCTTCGTAAGTGAGGCACGGTTGCTCGATGTAGACATCGACGTCGCGAACCGCGCGGACAACGCGCATCGCCTCATGCTGAGTCCACCCGGTGTTCGCATCAGCCACGAGCCGATCGGTGGGTAGTAGCATCGCGCGGACGGCTCGAATGCGTTCGATGTCCGTGTCCGGATCGCCGCCGACCTTGAGCTGAAAACGGGTGTAACCGGCCGCTTGATAACCGGAGACCTTCCGCGCCATCTCGTCGGGCGACTCTTGGGAGATGGCTCGATACAGCCGCACGCTCTCGCCGAAGCGACCACCCATCAGCACGCAAACCGGCAAGCCCGTCGCCTGGCCCAGAATGTCCCAGCAAGCGATGTCGATCCCCGACTTCACATAGGGATGCCCCTTGAGCGCCGCGTCCATCCGTTGATTCAGCTTCGCCAGCTCGCGCGGATCGCAGCCGAGCAGATGCGGCCCCAACTCGCGAAGCCCGGCTCTCACACCCTCGGCATATGCCGGCAGATAGAACGGCCCCAGCGGACAGACCTCGCCGTAGCCAACGAGTCCGCAGTCTGTCTCGACACCGACGATCGTGCTGTCGAACACCGACACCGACTTCCCGCCGGACCACTTGTAAGTGCCTTCGACCAACGGCAGCTCAACTCGGTGAGCAAAGATACGTGCGATCTTCATGAGAGGCGTTCCTGTTTTGCGTAAGATGGATATGCAGGGTTCAATTCTAGTTTCAGCCACCACCAGTCTCTTGGCCCAGAATCGCATCGAACCGTGAATCCGCGCACATAATATCCCGAATTGTCACTCCACCCACATGCTTCACCAATGCCGGTCACGGCGAGCAACGCCGACTCAGGAGGGGCAAAGCCCCACGGCCAGCGCGTATCAAAGGTGTTGACCTGTGAGGACTTCCGCCAGGAAGTCGTCGTTCCAGCCAGCGATTTGCATCTTGCCTCGCAAACTTTCTTTGAGCGGATGGTGCTTGAGTCGCGTGATGGCGAAGCGTCGTAGCCAG
>CAMAYU010000349.1 GCA_945862235.1 Schlesneria paludicola DSM 18645 | reverse complement strand
AGTCTCGGCAAGTACACGCTGCACCACCCGTTTGAAGCGTTCTGGTCACTCGGGTTGAATCGGACCGGATTCCAAGTGCTGCGCATCGAAGTTCGTCATGCCGCAATTGTCGCGACGCTCCCCTTTCACCACCGCGATCCATTTGACCGACTGCTGATCGCTCAAGCCGCCGCCGACAACCTGACCATTGTCAGCGCGGATGAACAGTTTGACAGCTACGGAGTGGCAGGCATCTGGTAGTCCGTGTTCGCTCAGAGTCACACACAGCGGATACGACGCCACCGCGTCGAAGTCTTCGGAGGAGCAGCGCGAGTGGCAAGCTATCCCTTCGGTCAGCATTGCTTGTCCCAAAGCGGCCAAGCAATGGCACGTTTAACGAAATGAAATACGTCAAGCTTGGCCACCCTGCCTTATTCGAGTACTGCGACAAGAAGCTGAAGAAGTGCCGACATCGTTGCCAACTCGATACCACCCTCTGTTTGGGACCGCACGCCTTGAAGTTCCGCGTCGCGAGCCTCGTAAGGATCGGCACATCGATAACTGTCGCAATTGTAGGACGGCAGTTATTCCTGCGCCGATTCTAAGCAGACAACGCCGAGCGTCGAAGCACCCGTTTCCACAGACACCGTGGTGACGAACAAACTACGAAGCTGCGCTGATCCAATTGCTCAGCTTCCCGTTGTCCTTGCCTTCTGACTATGAGCGAATTCACGCGACTGAGGCGTCTGAGAGGACTCGACGATGGGTGAAACGGTTGGTTTGCCGTCTGTGAATTCGGATCGACGGCACGACCTCGATGCGTTACGGGGCTTTGCCATGCTACTTGGCATCGGACTGCACGCTGCAATGGCGTACACCTTGATCCCGTGGCCAGTGCAGGATGTCAGCCGAAACGAATTGCTCACTGTCTTCTTCTTGGTCGTGCATGGGTTCCGCATGCCGCTCTTCTTCGTCGTGAGCGGCTTCTTCACGGCGATGCTCTGGAAGCGCAAAGGCACAACGCACCTGTTGCGGCATCGCCTTTTTCGAGTGCTTGTCCCCTGCCTTCTCGGGTTGCTGACGATTGTTCCGTCCGTTCACTGGGTTGTTCATTGGGCGATGGCGAAACCCGCATCGCAGGCGACCAGTACAGACCTGAAAACACCAGCGGCACGGCTCATTGATGCCATGAAACGGGGCGATCGAAGCGGGATCGACTTGACTCTCAAGGAACCGGTCGATGTCAACGCCCGAGACAATTCATTTCAAGTCCCGTTGCTGGCATGGGCAGCGATGTGCGGTGATGCTGAGACCATACAAATCCTCCTCGACCGGGGAGCCAACATCGACGCGGTTACTGGAGACGGTTCGACAGCGGCCCAGGCGGCGGTCTTTCGCGGGTACCCCGAGGTTCTGCAACTTCTCAAGCAGCGCGGGGCCAAGCTGGATGTGAAAAACCGAGACGGTGCAACACCGTCAGACACCCTGCTCGCCAACCGCGGGCTGACCGAGTACATCGCCAATGCGATCGGACTGCCTGTTCGAGACTTTGCCGACATCGAAGCGGGCAGAGAAAAGTGTCGGAAGCTGCTGCCCAAATCGGTTCGGACATCACAGATTCCCACGTTCCTGACAGACCTTGAGGCTCCGCTCAAGAAGACACGCGCTGCGTACGCTGCGTGGTTGTCCTCGAACCGGTGGCAGATCACATGGAAAACCGGAGCGACACCCTTTCACCTCGTACTCGGGGAGTTCTTCTCGCACCTGTGGTTCCTCTGGTTTCTCTGGTGGATCGTATTGCTGTTCGTGGTGACAGTCCCCTTGCTGAGCCCGCTGCTCGAAAGCCCGCTGCTGAAGAAAGCCGTTCTCTCTCCCATGCGTCTGTTGTGGCTCGTGCCATTAACACTGCTGCCGCAATTGTGGATGGGAGTCCTGGTCCCCGCGTTCGGCCCCGATACTTCAACGAGCATCATTCCGCCGCCTCACCTGCTGACGTACTACGCAATCTTCTTCGCGTTCGGAGTGATGTACTACTTCGCGGACGACACCAACGGCATAGTGGGACGACGCTGGGACTGGAACCTGACCATCGCGCTCGCCGTCTGTTTTCCTGTGGCTTTGATGACAATGGGCAACCCGCTGCTCACGGCCATTCCCCAACTCGGCTTCACGTGGCTGATGATCTTCGCCTGTTTGGGAGTGTTCCGTCGATATGCGAGCCACCCAAACAACAACATCCGTTATCTGTCGGATGCGGCGTACTGGCTCTATCTGGCTCACCTGCCACTCGTCATCACCGCCCAGCACCTCGTTCGCAACTGGCCAATCCATTCGACGGTCAAGTTCGCCCTGATCTGCGGCAGCGTGACAGCCCTCCTGCTGGGGACCTACGAGTACGGCGTCCGATACACATGGCTCGGCGCACTGCTGAACGGCCGCAAGTCACGACCAAGTCGCACGAGTACTTCTCATCAGCGATGAACAACCGGCAACGACCAGCATCGCTAACTGAGCGGACAACGTGCGGTCTTAGTCCGCCTAACGCTCACAACCCGAACGCGACATCCATCTGCTTCGAGATGCTCGTCAGTTCTTCCAGCCCGCCGCTGTTCACTTCGGCGGCGAGCCAGCCGTGGAAGTTGATTTCTTTGAGAGCCTTGCGGACGTCGGCGTAGTCGATGTCCCCTTCGCCGATTGGCGTGAACTTGTTCTGCGCGCGGGAGAATCCCTTCACGTCAAGCTTCAGGACGCGAGGACCAAGCTGGCGAATCCAGTCGCCCATGCTGCCGTATTTCCAGTGGTTGCCGATGTCGAACTGCATCCCGACCCACGGCGAACGGAACTCATCGACATACTTCACGAACTTGTCGGCCGTCTGTTTTGCATCGCCGTTGTGGTCGTAGAGGAACTGGTTCCAGACGTTCTCGATGACGATCTGTACTCCGAGTTCAGCAGCCAGCGGAACGGCTTGAGCGATGTTCTCGACCGACCGCTTCCAGATCTCCTGCTCGGGTCCGTCTTCACCTTTGCCGACGACCAATAGCGTGCTGTGCCCTCCGACGTCGCGGGTGTCTCGCAGAGCCTGCTTGAGACTCGCCAGCGCCTTCGCTCGCACTGCGGCATCGGGACTGGTGTGTCTGACCGACCAATGGTCTCCGCAGACGCTGCCGTCCACGACGAGTCCCGATTCGGCGATGGCCTTCTTCGTTTCCTCAACGTCATCGCCGGGGAAGTTCATCTCAACCCCTTTGAACCCCGCCTCCTTCGCGATCTTGAATCGCTCGACCAGCCCGTTCCCCTTGATCATGCCGATCTTCAAGGTCTTGTAGAGCCGCCCGGCCAGAGCATCCGGCACACTCGGATCGGCCATTGCCAAACCGGGAGCCAACGTCGCCGCCGCAGCCAGCGCCGCAGTCTGTTGAAGGAACTGGCGTCGAGAAGAATTCAATGTCGGAATCATGGTGAACAGCCTTTGAGCAAGAGGGTCGAGTGAACTGAAGGGGATTAGAAATGGAACGGCACCTACACGCTACCGACCAGTTCGCGAATTGGCTCGCCCGACTCAACGAGATACAGCGGACGCCCCGAACGATCGGGGAAGGACGTGCGGGGGCTGTCGATGCCGAGATGGTGATAGATCGTGGCGGCGACATCTTCGGGAGTGAGGGGTCTGTCGGTGACATAGGCCCCCTGCGCGTCGGAGGCTCCGACGGTGACGCCGCGCGGCAAACGACCGCCTCCCATGAGAACACTGAAGACGTGTCCCCAGTGATCGCGCCCGGCGGCATCGTTCATGCGCGGCGTGCGACCGAACTCGCCCATCGCCACGACGAGCGTTTTCTCGTACAGACCGCGCTCAACGAGGTCATTGATGAGCGCCGCGAAGGCTCGGTCGAACGGAGGCAGCAGCAGGTTCGCCCCTTCCGCCGTGGCATAGCGATTCGCCGTGCCATGATGATCCCACGGCTGTGTGTTAACGGTGACAAACGTCACCCCCCGTTCGACCAATCGTCGGGCGAGCAGCGTGCTTTGGCCAAACTCGTGCCGACCATAGAGGTCTCGCACCAACTCCGGTTCGGCGCTGATATCGAACGCCTCACGCACCTGCGTTCCGGTCAACAGGTTGAACGCCGACTGATAGTTCTC
>CAMAYU010000348.1 GCA_945862235.1 Schlesneria paludicola DSM 18645 | reverse complement strand
GACCGCGATCGCGGCCACGCCGAGCAAGAAGCTCGTGATCATGTACATCCCGAACGGGATCGTTCGCCGGTGTTTCTTCCCCGGCGAAGAGAACGCCGAACTGCCGGGTTTCATCGGCGGGTTCGATGCGGACAAGACGAAGGAGCAGCAGCGCATCGCCAACTTGCCGGGTATCTCTCCGCTGGAGCTGACCTCGACCATACAGCCACTGGCCGAGCACGCTGACGACGTCACGCTGATCACGGGACTGGAGCGAACTTACAAGAATGGCCAGGACGTGCATGCTCAAGGCGCGTCGTGCTATTTGACGAGCCTGTCGCCCGTGCAAGCCACGGCGAAAGGAATCACGCATCCCAATGGGCGAACTCTGGACCAGGTGATCGGCGATGCCGTCGGTCGTGCGACGATCTTCAATACGCTGGAGATCAGTTGCAACGGCTTCACGGCCGGGAAAGAGCCGATCGAGTTCGACAACATTTCCTGGTACGGCCCGGACAAGATCGCACCGTCGATTCGCGATCCCCAAAAACTCTACGACCGGCTGTTCCTGCGCGACAGTTACCGGAAGCATGTCGCCGATGTCACGGACCTCGTGCTGGCGGACGCGAAGACACTCTCGCGGAAGCTGGCTCGCGATGACCGGGAAACGATGGTCCGCTTCATGGAAATGATTCGCGACATCGAAGTCCGCATCGAAAAGATGAGCAACCTGCTGGCCAGCGTGGACGTGAAGATTCCCAAGAACGAAGTCCTACCGCGCGGCGAATACATCCGCTTGCAGATCGACCTCATGCTGCTGGCCTTCCAAATGGGAATCACGAACGTCAGCACGTTCATGATCGGCCCCGAGCGTTGGGATGCGACGCTCATGTACGAAGGGGTCTTCGACAAGCCGGTGCAACACCACAACATGACTCACAACCAGAAGGGGGACGGTTACAAAGACGTGCAGAAGATCGACCTCTTCCATATGCAGCAATATGCCTACCTGCTGCGGAGAATGAAGGAGCTCAAGGAGTCCGACGGCAGCACGATGTTGGACAACTCGCTGATCACCTACGGCGCGGGCTTGGGCGATGGCGCGACTCACCAGTTTTACGATCTGCCAATGATCGTCGCCGGCAAAGCTCAAGGCCGGATCAAGCAGGGGCGCCACATCAAGATGAAGAGCGGCACGCTGAACTCGAACCTGTGGCTGACGGTCGCGCAGTTGATGGGCTTGGAGATCGACTCCTACGCCGACAGCACGGGCGTCGTTTCCGATCTTTGGACGTAATGAAGTGAGCGGCAAGGCGCTAGCCGCCGGTCCTGAACGAATCAAACCCAACCGGCGGCTAGCGCCTTGCCGCTCACAGGACAACGTAAACAACAGGTGAATTCGCGTGCCAGAACGACCTACGAATTACATGACCTTGCTGCTCCTTTTCCTGCTCTGCGGTATCGCGACCGAATGTCGAGCCTATGATGTCGCCGACTTCCTGAATCCGCTGGTGGCGAAGCATTGCCTCAAATGCCACGGCGGCGAGAAGGTCAACGGCGAGGTCAATTTCCAGCCGATCACGATGGCGGCTCAGTTCCTCGCACAGCCGGCGCTCATCAACAAGATGATCGACGCCGTTGATGCCAACGACATGCCGCCGGAAGACGAGCCGCAGTTGGATGAGAAGACTCGCACGCGGTTGCTGGTTACGTTGAAGACGATGCTGCGCGATGCGACGACCGGCAAGGAGCGAGAGCCGTCTCAGATCCGCCGGCTGAATCGGTTTCAATACAACAACTCGGTGCGCGATCTGTTCCAGTTGAAGCTCGACGTCTTCGAGCTGCCAGAAAAGCTGATGACCCGGCAGGATAACTACCTGCCTCCCGCAACCAGAAAAATGCCGGACAAGGTGCGTGTGGCATCGCTGGCTCTGAATCCCACGGCCGGTTTGCGCGATGTCAAAGCGTTTCCGAAGGATCTGCGAGCCGAGCACGGATTCGACAATCAGGCGAATCAGTTGACGCTGTCGCCGCTGCTGCTGGATGCGTTCCTGCGACTCAGCGTGTCGATCGTCGAAAGCCCGGATTTCAACGAGCAGACTGTCGGGATCTGGAATGACTTCTTTCGGCAACCTGCCGACGAGATCGACGCGCAAGCCGAAGTGAAACGCCGGTTGGAGCCGTTTCTGACGATCGCCTTTCGCGGCCGGATCGAACCCGAGACGCTCGATCGCTACACAGCCTACGCGACTGCGAAGATGACGCAAGGGCTGTCGTTCACGGACAGCATGAAGAAGGTGGCTTCGGCCGTGCTGTCCTCGCCGCTGTTTCTGTATCGAGCCGGCGCAACGGATGTCCGAGACGCTCCGTTCGAACTGGCATCGAACCTGTCGTTGTTTCTCTGGGGAAGTTGTCCCGATCAGGAGTTGTTGCGACTGGCCGAGAGCGGTGAACTCGCCCAGCCCGACGTGTTGAACCGGACGATCGAACGGATGTTCGCCGACCCCAAGATCGAACGCTTCTTGGATACGTTTCCTTCCCAGTGGTTGCAGTTGGAGAACGTGCTCGCGGCGACTCCCGATCCGCAGATCAACAAGTACTTCAAGCTCGATCAGGACAACCCGGCCGGCTTGCAGATGCTGCTTGAACCGCTGCTGCTGTTCGACACCGTGTTCGTCGAAGACCGGCCGATCGTGGATCTCATCGCGCCGCAGTTCAGCTATCAAAGCGACTTCTTGAAAACGTGGTACACGTCCGAGATGAAGCCGCCGCCGGTGGACCTCCAGAAGATCGCGGAAGACAACCGGCGAAACGACGAGCAACGCCGGCAATTGGAAGTCGCGATCAAGTCCGCGCAGTCGGACCTCGACGCGCTCATTGAACCCGTGAAGACAAAGCTGTTGGCCGATCGTAAGAACGAGTCCCGCGAAAAGAAGCCGGTGGACCTGAAGCCGTTCGCGGCGTGGGAATTCAATGGCGACTTGAAAGAGTCGATTGGCTCTCTCGACCTGACGGCTCATGGCAAGATCGAGTTCAAAGATGGCATGGCGGTCCTCGATCAGGCTTACCTGCAAAGCCCAGGTTTGCCGATCGAGCTGAAAGCCAAAAGCCTGGAGGTCTGGTGCCAGGTCCACAATCTCGATCAACGCGGCGGCGGAGTGATGGGCATTCAAGGCCCCGGCGATTTCTTCGACACGATCGTGATCGGCGAACGACAACCGCGACACTGGATCTCCGGCAGCAATGGATTCGTTCGCACTGAGGACTTCCCCGAATCCACACCCGAGACGAGGGTCGGCGAGTTATTGCATCTCGTCATGGTCTACACAGACGACGGCACGACGACGCTGTACCGCGATGGCAAGCCCTACGGCAAACCGTTTCGCAAAGGAGCAGCGACGTTTCCGAAGGAGCAAAGCGCGGTGCTCTTTGGGCTGCGTCATACTCCGCCCGGTGGCGGCAAGTTTCTAACGGTGAGCATCGATAAGGCTCGCTTGTATGACCGCGCTTTGACCGCCGAAGAAGTGGCCGCGTCGTCCAGCGGCAACAATCTGTTCGTTTCGGACGAAGATCTGTTGCTGGCCATGACGTCCGAACAAAAAGAAAAACGAGCCGCGTTGAGCAAGTCGCTCGATCAATCCAGAGCCAACCTGAAACAGGTTCCACCGAACCAGGAGCCGGAGAAGGTGCAACTAGAGACGCAGCGCCGATTCGAGGACGAACTGAGAGCGAAGATGCGTTCTCCGACCTTCGAGCGCGTGGCGGCATCGGACCCGCGCTACGGCGGCATCATCACGAACGCCGCCATGTTGAGCATGAACTCCGGCCCCAAGCGGACGCATCCCATCGCCCGCGGCGCGTGGATCATTGAAGTGATCTTCAACGATCCGCCCCCGCCGCCTCCCAACGACATTCCTCCGCTGAACGAGGACGACTCCGCCAAAGACCTGACGATCCGCGAGACATTCGCCGCACACCGCAAGAACCCGTCGTGCGCGAGCTGTCACTCGCGCATCGACCCGTTGGGCTTCGCGATGGAGAATTTCGACATCACGGGCCGCTGGCGCGACAAATACGAAAACGGCAAAGCTGTCGATGCCAGCGGAACTCTGCTGAGAAAACATCCGTTCAACGGCGTCGTCGGTTTCAAAGCCTCGTTGGTGAAGGAGAACCCACGTTTCGCCCGAGCCTTCACCGCTCACCTGCTGCGGTTCGCGTTAGCCAGAGAACTCGTCCCCGC
>CAMAYU010000347.1 GCA_945862235.1 Schlesneria paludicola DSM 18645 | reverse complement strand
CACGGAGCTTCGACGTGGCCGTGAGAGGGAGAAACAGTCTTCACTTCCTCGCACGGCCACGTCGAAGCTCCGTGACCGTGGCACCCGAAATCCACAAAGGCGATGGCCTTGGCTCTGCAATTCAACCGGAAGATTCCCGCAGGAGCCATCACGCGACGGCGCGTTTCGCCAGTTCGACCGCTTCAGCGCAGAGTGACTTCGCCAACGCATCATCGGGGGCTTCGGCGATGATGCGGATGATCGGTTCCGTGTTGCTGGCTCGAACTTGGACCCAACGATCGGGCCAGTCGAGACGCAGGCCGTCTCCTTCCGTCGCCGTGGCTGAGCGGAAGGTCGATCGGAGGGCGGCGCAGGCGAGGTCCACTCGCTCGCGCGGGCAGTGCAGTTTGTCTTTGATGATCGTGTAACGCGGCAGCGTATCGACCCACTCAGCCAGCGACTCTGGTCGCGAAGACGACCGGCGCTGGGCGAGACCATCCAACACGTAGGCCATGCTGACGAAGCTGTCTCGCACATAGCCGACCTGCGGTTCGATGACGCCGCCGTTCCCTTCGCCTCCCAGCGTCGCGCGGACGGCACGCATCATCGAGACGACGTTGGCTTCACCCACATGAGACCGATGGAACTCGCAGCCATGCTTGGCGGCGAGATCGGCGGTCACGCGGCTGGTCGAACCGTTCACCACCACCGGCCCCTTGCGGTGCGACAGGACATGATCAGCACACACGGCGAGCGTCAGCTCTTCACCGATGTAACGACCAGTGTTGTCCACAATCGCCAACCGATCGGCATCGGGGTCTTGCGCGAAACCGACATCGGCCCCGTGTGCCGTCACAGCCGACATGAGCGACGTGAGGTTCTCGCGCAACGGCTCGGCGGGATGCTCGAACTGACCGTCGGCCTGCTCTCCCATCACGATCACTTCGCAACCGAGATCCCGCAGCAGACTCGGCCCGAGGACCGATCCCGAACCGCGATTGCAGTCGAGCACCACTTTGAAGCGCCGCGACTTGATCGCCGCGACATCGACCAACTTGAAGACGCGTCGCTGATGTTCGCGGTTCGGATCGGCGACCACTTCGACCGAGCCAAGTCCCGACCAAGGCCGATAACGGGGCGAGCCATTCAAGACCGCCAGCAGTTGCTCACCGAGGGCCTTGTCGAGGACCGACCCCTGCGCCGAGAACGGCTTCAGCCCGTTCCATTCGATCGGATTGTGACTGGCCGTCAGTTGCAGACCGCCCGCCGCACCGAGGGCCGTCACCATGACGCCGCACGTCGGGGTCGAGGCAATCCCCAAGTCGAGGACTTTGCATCCGGTCGCCATCAATCCCGAGACAACCGCGTGCCGCAGCATCTCACCCGTCGAGCGTCCATCGCGCGACAACACGACCGTCCCGCCGTTGAGCATCGACCCGAGTGACGCCGAGAACCGCGCGACATATTCAGGATCCAGGCCATCGCCGACGATGCCTCGCAAACCAGAGATGCTCAGAATCCGTTCCGTCATAAAGGTGTCTCGCGAGTAGGTTGATGGTCGAGGGGTGATGGTTGAGAGTTCAGACAAAGCAGGCTAACGAGCCGGCTTCGTCGGAGCGTGCGGTTCATAGCGAAGGTGTTCTGTGCTGGGAATGGGAACCTTCGGCGACTCGCATCCTCGACTTAGCTCTTGATCCTACTTCTGCTTCGACGTTTTCGTCTCCACCGACCTCGCGTCGGTGGGACGGCGATTGGCTACTAGCCGAACACGCCCTAACGACACGAGGTCAGTCGAGGCGGAAGACGCCACCGAAAAACTTCTCTGAACCTTAATCCCCTTTTCCTGACTCCCCGTATGGAACATTTCCGGATCCCGTCTTGTCACATGCGACTTCGAGGTCTAATGTTATCCGCGTTGTTTCGGTTCGTGATTTCAAGGGTTTTGTCGAGAAGGCTGGCAGACATGCGCCTCAAGCTTCAACCGGGTGACCCGGTCATCTTTCGAGTCTGCAAGACAAGCACCGATCCCGGACCGCGCGCCAAAGAAGTCCACCCCGCCGAGCATGGCGACTGGTACTCGTACCAAGTCGATAAGTTCTGGGCCGTGGCCGAAGTCTTGTCAGACGGGACCCTGAAGCTGGTGACGCGGCGTGGCAAACAGCACACGATCTCGCCCGATGATCCTCGACTGCGTCCCGCTCGTTGGTGGGAACGCTGGCTCTACCGCAGCCGCTTCCCAGCACAACCACGGCCGCTGAGCGAGATGCCGACGCCGACGGAGTGAGTGGTCGTTGGCCAAAGTGATACCTCGCGCGGTCAGTCATGAGACCTCTGAACGGTGCGGCGTAAGCCTGCCGGTTATGCCCAAGAGAGCTTACGCTCAAGAACCAGGGGGCAGACGCCACCCCGCTCAGAGATGAGTTGGATGGGTCGTCCTCCTCTGCTTGAACGACCCGGCAATAGGATCACGCCAAGATGCACAACCCGCTGATTGCCTCGCTGTTTGAAGAGCTGGCGGCTCTGTTGGAGATTCAAGGGGCGAATGCGTTTCGCGTGAGGGCTTACCGCAACGCGGCGCGCACGTTGGAGAGTCTGTCCGAATCGGCGGCCGACATTGTGGCGACGGCCGGTCGAAGTCTGACGGAACTCGACGGGATCGGTCAGGACTTGGCCGACAAGATCAAGATGATCGTCGAGACCGGTGCATTGCCGCAGTTGGAAGAGCTGCGAGCGCAGGTTCCGGCCGGTGTCGTGCAGATGCTGCGCATCTCGGGACTCGGGCCGAAGAAGGTGGCGACGCTGTTTCATGAGTTGGGTCTCACGACGCTCGTCGATCTGAAAGCGGCCTGCGAATCGGGGCGTGTCGCGGAACTGAAAGGCTTCGGCAAGAAGACGGCTCAGTCGATCTTGGACGGGATCGCACATGTCGAAGAGGCGGGATCGCGTGTTTTGATTTCCATTGCCCGCTCCGCTGCCGAGGCGATCGTCAGTGATCTCGCGCAGGTGGCAGGTGTGTCCCAAGTGTCGATCGCGGGAAGTTGCCGTCGTCGCCAAGAGACGTGCGGCGACTTGGATATTCTTGCTATCGCGGAAGACTCGTCGCTGCCGATGGACCGCCTCGAACGGCACCCGCTCGTCGAAAAGGTCTTGGCGCGCGGTGAGACCAAGCAGCGTGTGCGACTGCGGGGCGGGATCGAACTCGATCTGCGAGTCGTCCCCGTCGAGTCGTATGGCGCGGCGATGCAGTACTTCACCGGATCGAAGGAGCACAACATCGTCATCCGGCGGCGTGCTCAGGAGCGCGGGCTGAAGCTCAACGAGTACGGTCTGTTTCGCGGTGACGAATACGTAGCGGGACGCACCGAGGCCGAGGTCTACGCAGCGGTCGGTCTCCCTTTCATCCCGCCCGAGCTGCGTGAGAACCGGGGCGAGATCGAATTGGCGGAGGCGGGTTCGCTGCCGCAGTTGATCGAGCTGGCCGACATCCAGGGCGACCTGCACATGCACACGACCGCGACGGACGGAGCGGCCACCATTTTGGAGATGGCCGAGGCGGCGAAGGCGCGCGGGCTGAAGTACATCGCGATCACCGATCACTCGAAGCGTGTGACGATGGCCAACGGACTCGACGCCACGCGGTTGAGGCAGCACTGGCGCGACATCGACAAAGTGCGCGGCCAAATCTCGGGGATTGAGATTCTGTGCGGCATCGAATGCGACATCCTTGAAGACGCGACAATGGACCTCGACGACGAAGTCCTGTCCGAAGCCGATTGGGTCATCGCTGTCTTGCACTACGGTTTGAAGCAGCCGCGCGAACAGATCATGCAGCGGCTGCTCAACGCGATCCGCAATCCTCACGTCGATGCGATCGGCCATCCGTCGGGACGCCTCATCGGCAGCCGCCCGTCCGCCGACATCGACTACACGACGTTCCTGAACGCCGCCGCCGAACATGGCGTCATGCTGGAGATCAACTCGTGCCCGTCACGACTCGACTTGGACGACATCCAAGCCGCCGCCGCCAAGTCGCGCGGCATCCCGATCGTGATCGACACCGACTCGCATTCGGTCAATGGCTTCGACGTGCTGACCTACGGCGTCGATCAAGCCCGCCGCGCGGGACTGACAAAGCACGATGTCGCCAACGCGCTGTCGTGGGCGGAGTTCTCTCGGCGACTCAAAAGTCGATGAGGACTTCGTGAGCGGTCCAGTGAGACATCTCCGAGCGGGGCGGCGTAAGCCCCCCGGTTCTTCCAGAGAGGGCTTACGCCCAAGAACCGGGGGGCTTACGCCG
>CAMAYU010000346.1 GCA_945862235.1 Schlesneria paludicola DSM 18645 | reverse complement strand
CGATTCGAGTCCGTTCCCGACGGAGCGTCGTCGGCTCAGGTCTCTCCCTGGGAACTGGCGAATCGCCTGAGTTATTTTCTCTGGTCGTCACTACCCGACGAGGAACTGCGTGCGAAGGCTGCCGATGGGACACTCGGGCATCCGGACATGCTGGAGCAGCAAACGAGACGTATGCTCAAAGACGCTCGCGTGCGCCGCCTGGGGACGGAGTTCGCCTGCCAGTGGCTGCATATTCACGACTTTCCCGCAACGGAAGCGAAGAGCGTGCAGCTCTTCCCCGAGTTCGAGCAACTGCGCACGGACATGTACGAGGAGTCGATCCTGTTTCTGACGGATCTGTTTCAAAGCGACGCTTCGTTGCTCGGTCTTCTGAACGCCGATCACACGTTCGTCAACGAACGATTGGCGAAGTTCTACGACGTCGCTGGCATTGAGGGTGAATCGTGGCGGCGGATCGAGGGCATCCAGCAGCACGGTCGAGGCGGGATTCTCGGCCTGGCCGCGACGCTCGCCAAGCAATCCGGCGCATCTCGCACCAGTCCCATTCTGCGCGGCAACTGGGTCAGTGAAGTATTGCTCGGCGAGAAGCTGCCGCGTCCACCGAAGGACGTGCCGCAACTCGCGGACACTGTCCCGGACGGTCTGACCGAACGGCAGATGATCGAGCGACACAGCAGCGATGCAGCCTGCGCGAAGTGTCATCAACGTGTCGATCCGCTGGGGTTCGCTCTGGAGGGCTTTGACGCCATCGGTCGCCGCCGTGAATTCAGCCAGACAGGGCTCGCCATTGATACCAGAACGAAACTGCCTGATGGTCACGAACTGGAGGGGCTGACGGGGCTGCGCAGCTATCTGCTGGAACAGCGCCGCAATGCCGTTGTAGGTCAGTTTTGTCGCAAGTTACTGGGATATGCGCTCGGTCGTGAGACACAATTGTCAGATCAGCCGTTGCTGGCGGAAATGCAGCAGAAATTGGCTGAAGATGGTTATCATACGTCAACGGCCGTGCTCACAATTGTCAGGAGTCGCCAATTTCGGGAGATCCGCGGCCGTGACACGCCGCAACAGGAGTCACCTTAGAACGCCTAACAAAACCGTGTTTGAAGCATTCTGAAGCAGATGATGGATTCAGCGATCTTGAGGAATGCGTGATGGATTTCGTCGTCGCGGTCAAAACGAATTCGGAGTCGGCGAAAGTTGTGGAGCCAGGCGAGTGTTCGTTCAGAGACCCATCGAAAGATACCAAGGCCGCTTCCGTGTTCCTGATTTCGTTTGGCCAGGTGTGGTTCGATGCCTCGTTTGCGAAGTTCTTTTCGGTGAGGCTCGGAGTCATAGGCTCGATCGGCATAAACTTCATCCGGATGATTCTTCGGATGGCCGGGCTTCCCGCCGACGGGCGGTATACCGTCTATCAGTGGAAGAAGTTGAGTCACATCATGCCTGTTTGCTCCCGTCAATGTATCACTGAGCGGAATGCCATTGGCGTCCGTCAGGATATGATGTTTGCTGCCGGGTTTACGGCGATCAGTGGGATTTGGGCCTGTTTTCTCGCCTCCTCCCACCGCTCTCACCGACGAACTATCGACCGTCGCTCGAGACCAGTCGATCAGATCAGCCGCTCTCAGGCGATTGAGCAATTCATGATGCAAGTTGTCCCAGACGCCGGCTTCCTGCCATTCCATCAACCTTCGCCAGCACGACATTCCACTTCCGCAACCCATCTCCTGCGGAAGCATTTCCCAGGGTATGCCACTTCTTAAAATGAACAGGATGCCGGTGAGAACCTTTCGATCGTCCAACCTTGGCCGCCCACCTTTCTGACTGGCGACATGCTTCGGAATCAATGGTTCCACCACCGCCCACAACTCATCGGAAACCAATGGCTCTGCCATGACTCGATACCTCCTTGATCATTCAGGATTCCAAATCCTCCAAAACTCAATCATACAAACCTCGTCAAGTCGGTTTTGTTAGGCGTTCTTAGTTGTTTACCGCCCAGCCGAAGGCGCCGGCTATTGGAGTTGCAGACAGCCGGCGCCTTCGGCTGGGCGGTAAACGAATCAGGACGGGAGTTCATGAATACCATGCGAAATCAACTCTTCCAACGACGTACTTTCCTTCGTGGTTTGGGCGTGACGATGGCGCTGCCGTGGATGGAGTCGCTGCCGGTTTGGGGCGACGACGTTTCTACGGTCGCACAACGCCTGAACGAACCGCCGGTCCGTCTGGCCGTGTTGTTTTCGGGAAACGGTTTCCACGCCGGTCAGTGGTGGGCCAAAGGTGCTGGCAAAGACATGACTCTCGGCCCGGTCCTGGAATCGCTGACCGATTTCCGCGAACGACTGCTGTTCATCAACGGGCTGTACAACGCGGAGGCTCTAAAAGGGAACATTCACAGTTCGCAGACGGGCAACCTGCTGTCCGGCGCACCGTTAGCATCCGGCGGCGAGATTCGTTCGGGGACCAGTTTCGATCAGCTTGTCGCGCAGCATTACGGACACTCGACGAAAGTGCCGAGCCTTGTCCTCGGCTGCGAGCGGTCGAATCCGGGGATTCACAAGAACTATTCGATGCTTTACAGCTCGCACATTTCGTGGAGTTCTCCGACCGCTCCGACGCCGCTGGAACTGTATCCTGCCCTGGCATTCGACCGGCTCTTCAAGGGTGAGGGAGAGCGGGGTGATCGAGGCGTGCTCGACGCGGTGCTCAGCGAGGCGAGCCGGTTCCGCGGTAAGATCAGTGCCAGCGATCAGCAGAAACTCGACGAGTACCTCAATTCGGTGCGCGAGGTCGAACTGCGTCTCGAACTCGCGAGCAAGCATGGGGAACTTCAGGGCTGGCGGCCGAACCTCGACAAGCCCAATGTGCCGCGGCCGCCCGAGGGCATTCCACAAAATCTTGCCGACCACATGCGGCTGATGTGCGATATTCTCGTGCTGGCGTTCCAGACCGATGCGACTCGCGTCTGCACACTGAAGTTGAACAACGATCACAGCTATCTGCAGTTCCCTCACCTCAACGTCGAGGTCGGACATCACGAACTGTCGCACTCCGATCGCGGCAAGATGTCGCCCGATTGGCTGAAGGTGAACCAGTTTTTTCTGGAGCAGTTCGCCTACATCGCCCGCAGGCTGGACGCGATTCAGGAAGGTGAGCGGACCGCGCTCGACAATTCCGTTCTGATGTACATGTCCAGCATGCAAACCGGCGGCCACGATGCCACCAATCTGCCATGTGTAATCGTGGGGGGTGGAGGCGGCCGACTGCAAGGCGGTCGTGTGCTCGACTATGCTAATGGGCCAAACCGCAAAATGTGCAGCCTCTATTTTTCGCTGCTCGACAAATTCGGAATCCGCCTGGAGGAGTTCGGTGACTCCAATGAACATCTGGCGGAAGTGTGATTGACTTGGAATAGTAAGTGAAGAATTGAGAGACGACACATGCTTGGTGACAGACAACCAATGAAGACTCTTCCGCTGCTCGTAGCCTTGTTCTGGCTGGGCTTTTCCAGCCTCGCAGTCGCGGATGAGCCCGTCGCCACCGAGTTGCGTTGGAACGTCGGCGAGGAGTTTCTCGGCCAGGCGAATCGGGCAAATCCCAATGTTGATCGCGATGGCGAGCCCACTTGGCATTTCCTGCGAACGACCGGGATGAATGGTACCGTTGAAACGCGCCAGTGGTTGCGGGATGGCAAGTACGTTCCGCTGACGGAACAAGGCGACAAGCTGTTTGATTCGCCGCTCGATGGCTGGGCGTATCGCGCAGGGCAGCGATTGGCACCGCTGTTGGGAAAGGTGACCGCCGAGTACGACGTGGGGCTGAAGTTCAAAGCCGGTGACATGCTCATCGCCCCAGGGCCGGAACATGCCGTGGTGATCGGCTGGCGCAGTCCGGTGGCGGGCATGCTGGAAATCCGGGGCGTGTTTGAGCACGCACAGAACTGCTGCGGCGTGAACTCGCAAATCAAGTGGTACGTCGAACGCGGCCCTGCGCCGGAGGAGAAGCTTGGTTTCCAGCCCACCCTATTGGTTTCGGGCAGTTCCGACTTCGGCAGCCCAGACCAGGTCGGTGAATTTCACATCAAAGATCAACCGATACAGCCCGGAGATTTCATCTACTTCATCGTCGATGCATTCGCCGACGGCACCGGCACACCACATCACGGTGACGCCACGCGGTTCGATTTGACTCTGACGGTTCGTGATGCGAAACGACCGCCACCGCCGTCGTTCGAGAAAGATGTCCTGCCAGTGCTCGCGCAGAAATGTCACGAGTGCCATGGCGAGACGGTGCAGGAAGCGAAGCTGGATCTCCGCACGCTTTCGGCCATGCTG
>CAMAYU010000345.1 GCA_945862235.1 Schlesneria paludicola DSM 18645 | reverse complement strand
GGCTGATAGGTCATGTCGATGAAGCGTTTGCCAGTCGTCGGATGCTTTGCGGTGGCGATCCAGTCCTTCAATAAGATCCCATCTGAGTGAGGCACTACACTCGCAGCCTGTTGAAAAACGGTAGCTTGGACGCCTCGTCCGAGCGAAATTCAATTGGATACGGACGGACGGGGCGTCCTCCTACGGTTCTTCAACAGGCTGCTATACCCGGTGGGAGCCACACGAATGTCGCTCACGTCAGCCTTTCCCCAGCAGCTTCTGCACGTACTTGCCGAGGATGTCGGTCTCGATGTTCACCGGGTCGCCAACGCCGCGCTGGCCGAGCGTCGTCATCGAGAGCGTGTGGGGAATGAGTGCCACACTAAAGCGGTCTCGTTCCACCTGGACCAGCGTCAGGCTGATGCCGTCCACCGCAATCGAACCTTTCGCCACCATCAACTCGGCGAGAGCCACGGGGACTTGGAACCACATCGTCACCCAGTCCCCTTCGCGGTCGATCGCGGCGACGTGACCGACTCCATCGACGTGACCCTGCACGAAGTGACCGCCGAGTCGGCCGTTCACCGGCAGCGAACGCTCCAGATTGACAGCAGCGCCCGTTGTCAGTCGCCCGAGATTCGTCTTCGACAATGTCTCCGTTCCCGCTTGAAACGCCCAGCAGTCGTGCCTGATCTCAATCACCGTCAGACAACATCCATTGAGAGCCACACTGTCACCGAGTTGGCAGCGATCGGTATCGCCTCCGCCCAGCATGACGGCGGGCGGCGCGATCACGATTCGCAACCCGGCCTCTTCCGTCACGAGCGCCTGCACGGTCCCGAGTCCTTCCACCAAGCCGGTAAACATGAAGTTTGATCCTGTCTGTTTGCGTGATTGTCTGTTTGTGCGACGACTGAGCCTCACGCAAGATTATCGTCCGGTCAGTCCTCTCGCCCAGCGTAGCAGCCTGCTGGAAAGCCGTAGGGTCAGCGTCTCGCTTGCCCAAGTTTACGAGAGGGCATTTCAAAACCAGTTTGTGTCTCGAAACACTAGCCCGACGCGCAAGCGAGGGCTGGGCATTCGATGATGCTGAAGCCCTCGCTCGCGCGTCGGGCTAGTTTTGAAATGCCCTCTCACCGAAAACGGGCAAGCGAGACGCTGACCCTACGGCTTTCCAGCGGCCCCCTGGCTACACGACGCAGGTCCTACGGAGTAAAGAAACGCCGTTCAATCCCAATCCCGAAGCGACTGATATGAGGTGCCCGTTGATGACCGACTACTTCATCGCATGGTGGAACGTGGAAAACCTGTTCTCGGTCGAGGGCGATCCGAATCGGATCCCGTGGCTGGCCGACAAGCTCAAGGCCGAGCTGAAAGGTTGGACGGCGGCGGTCCTCGCCCAGAAGTTGGCTCAGTTGGCGAAGGTGATTGCGTCGATGAACGACGGTCGCGGGCCGGACTTGCTCGGGCTATGCGAAGTCGAAAACAAGGCCGTGTTGGAACAACTCGTCATGGCGTTGAAGCCGCACGGCCGGGCGTACAAGGTCGTCCATCACGACACGTCGGACCAGCGCGGGATTGATGTGGCGTTCGTGTATGACTCGGCCAAGTTCACGACGAAATCCAAAGAAGTATTCTCGCACACAATCCTGCGCCGCACGGGCACACGCGACCTGTTCCAAGCCAGCTTCTACACGAAACCGGGCAAGAACCGGCTCGTCGTGATCGGCAATCATTGGCCTTCACGCAGCGCGGGGCAGTACGAGTCCGAGCCGTATCGGATGTTGGCGGGTGAGACGCTGTCGTACTGGCTGCAACGGATTCGCGAGGTCTTGAAGCAGCAAGCGACCGATCCCGAACCGGCGGTCCTCGTGATGGGCGACTTCAACGATGAACCCTTCAACCGCTCGATGACGGAATACGCACTCGGCCAGCGCACGGATCGGCTGGTGAAATCGAAGCGGGCCGAGTCACCCTACCTCTTGAATCTGACCTGGCCACTCATGGGAGCGGGCAGCGCGACGCAGGTGTTTGAGGGCGAAGTCACAATGCTCGACCAACTCCTCGTCAATCGCGGCTTCTTCTCTGACGAGTCGCCGTGGCGTGTGAAGGACAGCAGCACCGAGATCATTCGTCTGCCGGAGATGCTCGAGAAAAACGGTGCCCCGCGCCGCTTCGGCCGTCCCTCGACGAAGAGCAGCTTCGACGCCACCGGCTTCAGCGACCATCTGCCGGTGGCGTGCCGGATCGTCGAGCAGAGTTGAGTGAGTGAGCTTCGACTGCCACGGCATCGCCGTATCAATTTGTGTTTCAGATCAAGTTCGGATCAAGCCATGACTTCGCTTTGCGTACGCTGTCTAGTTGGTGCTGTCGCCGTTTTCACGGCAGTTCATCAGGCTTGGGCCGAGGATGATGCGGCCTTGGTCTCGCTCCCATTGGCCGTGCAACGCGGGCGTGAGTTGGTCATGACGGCGGCGACCAACTGGCACAAGAACAAAAACTGTTTTGCCTGCCATCACCAGACGCTCCCCGTGTTGGCGTTGATCGAGGCGGGGCGATTCGGTGCGCCGGTCGATCCCGAATGGTTGCGAGTCCAAACGAAGCACACTCACGACTACTTTCACGAGCGGGTCGAAGGGATGTTGGCGGGAGAACACGTTCCGGGCGGAGCGTCTTCGCCGGGATTCGGGCTGTGGGCGTTGAAGCTCGCTCAACATCCGGCCGATGACGTGACGACGGCGATGGTCGAGGACTTGCTCCAAATTCAAGGTGTCGTGCGGCTGTCGGATCGCGATGCCACGAAGCCCACCACGTTGCGTGATGGAACGTGGTTGCCCTCGTGTCGTCGTCCGCCGCTACAAGGCTCGGACATCGCGACGACGGTCCTCGCGCTGATCGGCATGAGACACTACGCGACGGACAAGCAGCGCGAACGACTCGCCACCGCACAGGCCGCCGCCGACAAGTGGCTCGCCGAAACGCCGCTCGTCACAGCGACCGACCGCGCGTGGCGACTGTGGGGCTTGAGCCTGTTCGGCGGTGAGGCTGCGGTACTCGAAGCGACTCGCGCCGCGATCTTCAAAACTCAACGCGCCGACGGCGGATGGTCTGAGACGGACGACCGGCAAAGCGACGCGTACTCCACCGGCGAGACGCTGTTCGTGCTGCTGCAAACGGGAACGCCCGCAACCGACCCCGCCGTGCTGCGTACTCGCGACTACCTCATCAAGACTCAGCACGCGGACGGATCGTGGCTGGTCGAAACGCACGTGAAGCCGGTCCAACCGTTCTTCGAGAACGGCGACCCGCACGGCAAACACCAGTTCCTCTCGACCGCCGCCACAGCGTGGTCCACTGCTGCGCTGGCTCAACTGCTGCCACCGCGCGCGATTCAACCCGCCCCGCTCGGAAAGGTCTCACTTTGTGGTGTGTCAGGGTTAACGCTCGACATGCTGGCTGCTCACCGCGCAGTTCCGGTCGTCGAAGAGATTCAAATAGAAGACCTTCGCGTCGGGAGGCAGCTTCGCGGTGACGCGGTTGCCAGCGGCGTTGATCTCGGCGGGAAGCGACTCCCATTTGCGGTCCTGCCACTTGCCGATGTCGCGGGTGAAGGCGAGTTCGGCCTTCATGATGGGCACGTCGGATTTGAACGTCGCCCACGCCTCGTCCGCCGAGTGACCTTGTTCGGTGATCGTCGGCAGCGGCTTCCCTTGCTTCAACAGTTGGTTGGCGAAGACGTGAATCTCCTCCGGGTTCTCTCCGGCCGCACCGTGACCGTGTGGCATCCGAATGCGAAGACACAGCGTGCGAGGTCCCTTCGGCAACCGATACGACTTCTGCCACGAGTCCATCGGGTACGCGAAGTCATTCGTTCCGTTCACCCACAAGACCGGCATCTTCGCTTGGCCGAGATAGCTCGACGGATCCCACTGCTTCAGCCACAGGTCAGCCTTGTCCTTGCCAAGCCTTTCAAACGCCGGGAGCCAGACCGAGTTGTCGCCCAGATATCCGCAGCCATAGACCGGCGCAGCGAACTGGAATCTCGCATCGACTCCCGCCACGACCGAGGTCAGATACCCGCCCCACGAAATTCCCGTGACACCGATCCGTTCGGCATCGACCTCGGGGTACGACCGAATCAACGAATGAGCCAACGCCACCGCGCTGACGGCATGAAACGTCCATTGGTCCTCGACCGGAGCATCAAGCTGACCAAAGCTGGCATCCCAACCGGGAGGCCCTCCCATTTCATGCCGCTTCCATTTGCCATAGGTCCCGACCGGAACGCACCCGCACACGTCCATCGCAATGGCCGCATAGCCGCGCGAATTCCACAGCTTCACCCACCGCTCAAACGCCGTCCCGCCGCCGCCATGAATCAGCACCATCGC
>CAMAYU010000344.1 GCA_945862235.1 Schlesneria paludicola DSM 18645 | reverse complement strand
CCAATGTCATCTCTTCCCAAAAGACCAGATTGGCGCTGTGGTACTAACCGCGAGGGCGTTCCCGTTTGCCTGAGTCCATCAATGCTCGACCTGTGGCTGACCGGTCAGTCTAGGTAGATGGGAGAAGTCGTCAGTATCCGGCTTGGGTGAACATTTCCGCAAAGTGCGACTCTGCCGCGAAATCGCCTTTTGCCGGTCGTAGCGGTTGCCGATGACAAGGGATGAATCGTTGCTGTGTAGTTGTAACGCGGGAACGCGAACGGAAGCGGCCACTTCCGCCGATGGCGGGGTGACGTGTGCTTCGACTGAAACTGGCCAATGATCGAACGGAATCGGGAGTCGCAATGCACAGGGTGAGCGGAGGAATGTGGCTGTTGGGGATGACCAGTCTGGTCGTCTGCGGCTGCCTGCGCCATGCGGCGACTCCGTCATCGGCGATCGGTGAGATCGACACGTCTCACTACCAGCACCTCGCCAAGCAGATCGAGATCCCCGACCACGCCACTCCCAACGACGACATGCTGGCCGCGACCCCCGCGCCGCTGTCACTCGAAAGCCCCGAGACGCTCGACTACTTGGAATTGTCGCTCGAAGAGACCATGCACCTCGCGCTGGCCAACTCCCAAGTGCTGCGTGATCTCGGCGGCACGGTTCTGCGGGCACCGGATGGCACGCGATCAAAAGGCGATCCTTCCATCGCCGAGTCCGATCCGCGTTTTGGAATCGAAGGCGCGCTCAGCGCGTTCGACGCGGCGTTCACGTCCAAATTTTCGTTCGAGAAAAATGATCGAGCACTCAACAACGTCTTCTTCGGTGGCGGAACTCGGCTGCTGAAACAGGACTTCGCGACGTGGCAGACACAGGTTTCGAAGACCGCGGCCACCGGGACGCAGTTCGCTTTCAAAAACTACACGCAGTACGACTTCAACAACGCTCCCGGCAACTTCGTCCCGAGCGCCTTCACGACGTGGTACGACGTGGAAGGCCGGCATCCTCTGTTGCAGGGTAGCGGAACCAACTTCAATCGACTTGCGGGACCGAATGCTCAACCGGGCGCGATCAACGGTGTGGTGATCGCTCGCATCAACTCGGACGTGGCGTTGGCCGACTTTGAATTGGGTGTCCGCAATTTCGCCAGCGATGTCGAGAACACATATTGGGATCTCTACTTTGCGTATCGCGATCTCGACGCCAAGGCGTCGGCTCGCAATGCCGCTCTTGATACGTGGCGACGGATTAACGCGCTCTACGAACGAGGTCGTCGCGGCGGCGAGGCCGAGAAAGAAGCTCAGGCTCGCGAGCAGTATTTCCGTTTTCAAGAAGAGGCCCAGAACTCACTGCACGGAAAACTGGTCGATGGAACCAGAACCAACAACGGCAGCACGGGTGGAACGTTTCGCGGGACGGGCGGGGTCTATGTCATTGAACGTCGCTTGCGACTGTTGATTGGTTTGCCGATCAGTGACGGGCGGCTGATCCGTCCTAGTGAAGAGCCAATCAAGGCGAAACTGGTTTTTGGTTGGGAGGCCAGTCTCGTCGAGGGCCTGACACGCCGCGCGGAACTGCGCCGCCAGAAGTGGCAGATCAAGAAACGAGAAGCGGAGTTGGAGGCGAACAAGAACTTCCTCCGGCCGAAACTCGATCTGACCGGCCGCTATCGCTGGCGCGGTTTTGGCCAAGACTTATTCCCCAACGAAGGGACCGGACGATTCAACAATGCGACGTCCGACTTGCTCACGGGCGACTTCCAAGAGTGGCAGGCTGGTGTGGAGTTGTCCTTCCCGATCGGCTTCCGCCAAGCCTACGCGGCGATCCGTCACTCGGAACTGCAACTGGCGCGAGAGCGTGCCCTGCTGCACGAACAGGAACGGTCGGTCGTGTTTGACCTGAGCAACGCGATCTCGGAAGCCGAGCGGGCCTATGCTCTCGTCGAGACCAACATGAACCGCCGCATGGCCGCGACCGAACAAGTGGCCGCCGTGCAGACCGCCTTCGAGGCGGACAACGCTTCGCTCGACTCGATGCTCGATGCGCAGCGTCGATTGGCGGACTCCGACGTGGCCTATTATCGCTCGTTGGTCGAGTACCAATTGGCGGTGAAGAACGTGCAGGTCGAGAAGGGAACCTTGCTCGACTACAACGAGATCTTCTTGAACGAAGCGGCTTGGCCGACCAAGGCTTACCAAGACGCCGAGTTCCGGGAATCGACTCGCGACGAGGCGAACAAATACGATCGTCCCAAGACAGACGCACCATCGGTCAGTCAGGGTCTCTATCCGCAGATGCTCCAACCGTCGGGCAGCTACGCTCCGTAGTTGCTTGTGAAAACAGTGGAACGCATTTCAAAACTAGCCCGACGCGCAAGCGAGGGCTGGACATTCGATGACGGTAAAGCCCTCGCTTGCGCGGGGGGCTAGTCCTGAAATGACCAAGGGGCTGACGCCGCCTCGCTCGCCAAAGTGCGTCCGCCAAGTCTTAGCCGAGCATGCTGTATTTCTTCATCTTGTTGTAGAGCGTCACGCGGCTGATGCCCAACTCCTTCGCAGTCTTCGTGCGGCTGAAGCTGTTTTTGAAGAGCGTCTGCTCGATGATTTCCTTTTCACTGAGCGCGATCTGTCCGCCGAGTGTCTTGTCAGGCTGACTGGGCTTGAGAGCGAGGCTGCCGTAACCGAGTCCCAGCTCCACCGACGGATCGTTCGTGGGACCAGCCGTTCCTGAGAGGACGTGATGCGGGAGTTGTTCGGCGGAGAGACGACCGTCGCGGCAGTAGATCACCGCGCGTTGGATGACATGCTCCAACTCACGAACATTACCCGGCCAAGGGTAGTTGATGAGCGAGGTGAAGAGACTCGGGTCGATCTCTTCGACTCGGACGGCGTGCTTGATGGCGAACTGCCGGACGAACTTTCTCGCGAGCGGAACAATGTCTTGCTTGCGCTGCCGCAGTGGGGGGATGACGAACTGCAGCATGTTCAACCGGTAGTACAGGTCCGGACGAAAGCGTCCCTGTTCGACGAGCGGTTGCAGTGCGAGATTGCTCGCGACGATCAACCGTGCTTGGCTGTGTTGTGTGTGGTTGGATCCGACCGGCTCGAACTCGCCCGTCTCAATGACACGCAACAGCTTCACTTGCTGATCGGGACCGAGCACATCGATTTCGTCGAGCAGAATCGAACCGCGTCGTGCGGCGAGAAATTTCCCCTCTTTGTCCGCATGCGAGCTGGTGAACGCTCCTTTCACATGGCCGAACAGTTCGCTCTCAATCAAATCGGAGGGCAGCGCACCACAGGCGACGGGCAGGAATGGCTCGTGCCGGCGCGGGCTGACTTCGTGAATCAACCGCGACAGGAAGGTCTTGCCCGAACCGGTCTCACCGATCAACAGGATCGTCACATCGTGTCTGGCGGCCACTTCCAGATCGGTCAGCATCTGGTTGAGGTGCGGTGAATTTGTCTCGAAGCGACGGCTGATCCCGGTCATCACTCCGAGCGACTTCTCATCGCCCAGATCATTGGGAAGCAGCGTGGACGGAGCATGAGCGCGATGGACCGCCGGCTCCAGCGGTGCGACGACTTCGACCTCCTCTGGAAAGAGGGATCGGAACGCCTTGAGCAATGTCTCGCGATCGAGGTGTCCGCGACAGAGCGTGATGTCGTGCATCGCCGCGTGACGAGCCAATGGCTCGGGGCAATCGTCCGAGGTGACCATTGCCACTCGCAACTTCGGGAACTGTTCCTGAACCGATTGCAGAATGCGGTTCTCCGCGTGGCCGCCGCTTCCCATGCGACGGAAGTCGGCGACGAGAGCCTGCATGTCGAGATTCCGCCCCAGTTCAACGAGATCGTCGAACGAGTCACAAGCCCGGATGTCGGCCTTCCCTTGAAACAGCCCTGGCAACTCGGACGCCATCGACTGGTCGCGACTCAAAACAACAATCACAGGCTTGGGCATGGTGGAAATTCCTGAACAGAGTGGCCTCGCACCAAGCAACCGGTGCGGCTGATTCGGAACGAGCGATCGTCAAACGAACGTAACGATCCGTTGACCCTCTAAACAAATGGAGTGCCAAGCTGCCAAGTTTCTGCGACGTAGGGCGTTCACTACGCGCAAACACTGCGGTTCAAGGACATTGACAGCGTTCACCACCCTGTGTGGACCTCTGAACGATGAGGCATTCCCACAACGCCGCCGCCCCGCCCACGTTGACCTTTCGCAACACGTTGCCCGGTCGCGGCGCGACGACTACGATCGGCAACCAAGCTCCCCATGAGCCGCCTGCTCTACGGCTCTCAACTGTCCGCTAAGGAGCGGGGCCGCAATCACTTCCCGAACTCAAACTGGTGTGGCTGGGGTCGGCGCTTAGCCGCCCCCAGATTGGGGGTGCATCCCGCTTCGCTGGGGGCCGCGAAGCGCCGACCCCAGTCACACTCGGGAAGTGATTG
>CAMAYU010000343.1 GCA_945862235.1 Schlesneria paludicola DSM 18645 | reverse complement strand
GCGGTCTTGAAGACCTTCGGCAGGACGCGGCTGACCGTGCCGTCGGGGGGGATGAGTTCGATCAGCTTCTTGACGATGTCGTCCGGGCGGACGCCCTCGGCTTCGGCGTTGAAGTTGGTCAGGATGCGATGCCGCAGGACGGGGGCGGCGACCGACTGCACGTCTTCGATCCCCGCATAGGGACGGCCGTGCAGGATGGCTCGAGCCTTCGCACCGAGGATCAGGTACTGGCTGGCTCGCGGGCCGGCGCCCCAACTGACGTATTGCTTCACGAAGTCGGGAACCTTCGCGTCGCTCGTGGCTCCGTCCTGTTTGCGGGTCAGCCGCGCGAACTGCATCGCGTAGCGAATGACCGAATCGGCGACGGGGACTCGACGGACCACGCTCTGCAATTCGAGCCACTCTTCGTAGCCGAGCACCTTCTCGACCGACGGGATCGTGTTGACGGTCGTCTGCCGCACGATCTCGAACTCCTCCTCTTCGGTCGGGTACTGGACGAGGATTTCAAACATGAACCGGTCGAGCTGCGCTTCGGGGAGCGGGTACGTTCCCTCCTGCTCGATCGGGTTCTGCGTGGCGAGGACGAAGAACGGGTTCGGCAGCTTGTGGCGCTTGCCCCCCGCCGTGACCTGATGCTCCTGCATCGCTTCGAGCAGCGCGGCCTGAGTCTTCGGCGGCGTGCGGTTGATCTCGTCGGCCAGCAGGACATTTGTGAAGACCGGGCCGGGGAGGAACTTGAACTCCCGCGTCCCCGACGACTTGTCCTCTTGAATGACTTCCGTTCCGGTGATGTCGGCGGGCATCAGGTCGGGCGTGAACTGGATGCGGTTGAATGACATGTCGAGCGTCTCGGCCAGCGTCCGCACCATTAGCGTCTTCGCCAGACCCGGCACGCCGACGAGCAGCGCGTGCCCCCCCGCCAGCATCGCCACAAGCAGTTCTTCAACGACGGCCCGCTGCCCGATGATGACCTTGCCCAATTGATCGACGACCCGCCGATACGCCGCGCCGAGTCGCTCGACGGCGTCGAGATCACTGCTTGCTGGCTGGGCATCCACAGAAGAAACGTCTGTCACGCGAGGCACTCCGATGATTGAGGCTGATGTTGGTAGCATCATCACTGAGGGTGGAGGCGATTGCAAACGCCGCAGTCTTGTTGTGTGCGGGCCCCCGAACCTGCGCCGAACGGAGAAGACGATGATGAGCGAGATCTGCCACCATCTCAACCAGCCGGTGTACAGAAGCCTCGCGGGTTTCGGTGGCGACTGATTCCCGTCACGTTCCTGTGCTTCGTTGGATTGACCGAATTCATTGAGGCCGCGCGAATAACTCTCTTCGCAATCTTCCTCAACATCCAACACGGGTGGATCGTCGTGGAACCTGTGGATCCCAGTGCCACTCCCTTCGCACTGTGCCCCTCAAATTCGACCCTGTGGCAGATTCATTTCTGGATGGGAGTCGTGGCCACTGCATCCGCATGGGCGTGGGCGTGGCTGGGCGGTCGCTGGGCCATCGCATGGGGAACGATGGCGTTGTTGGTGCTGCTGCTCAGAATCGTGTTCACATGGCACGACAAGGTGAGATAACGCACACCACAGATCGGCAACTTCAAGTAGCCCTGTCGCTCCGCGACAGGAAAGCCGAGCGCGATACAACGCCCTACACAATCGAAAACGTCTGCTCACAATCGGCTCTCCTGTCGCGGAGCGACAGGGCTACCTTCAGAACGTCCGTTGGACCGCGAAGTCGGCGATGTCGGCGAGGATGCGTTTGGCCGTTGAGTTGGGGAGACCGTCGAGTTGGCGGCGGGCGTCTTGGGCGAGGCTCTGGGCGCGACGGCTGGTGTACTCGAAGGCATCGCTCCGCTCGAAGTAGGGTGTGAGTCGTTCGCGGGTCGAGTCGTCCGGTTGGGCGAGCAGTCGGCGAATCTCGGTCGCGTCGGGTTCCGAGGCCGTGGCCAGCAGACGGATCAGCGGCAGCGTGAGCTTTTGCTTGTCGAGGTCGCTCCCCAGCGTCTTGCCTGTCTTCTTCTCGTCCCCCATCAAGTCGAGTACATCGTCGGCGATCTGGAACGCCAACCCGAGCGACCGGCCGTATTGTTCCATCGCGGCGGTCGTCGCCTGGTCGGCGCAAGCAAAAAAGGCACCGAGATGCCCGCATAGCGCGGTCAACTCGGCCGTCTTGCCGTCGATGATTTTGAAGTAGGTCTCTTCGGTCAGGTCGAGGTTCCCGCGCTCTTTGATTTGGGACAGCTCGCCCTCGCAGACGATGTTCGTCGAGCGGCCGATGCAGCGGCAACCGTAGGTCGTGGGAAGGCTGCTCGCCAAGTGAAACGAATGCGTAAAGAGGTAGTCTCCAAACAGCACGCTGGTCTCGTTGTTCCAGCGTGCGTTGACGGTAGCGACGTGGCGGCGAGTCGCGGCCTCATCCAAGACATCGTCATGGACCAGCGTCGCCAGATGGATCATCTCGACAACCGCCGCGAGGACTTTGTGATCGTGCTTGATGCCACCACACGCTTTTGCGGTCAGCAGCAGCAACATCGGCCGCAGCCGCTTGCCCCGGAAGCGGGTTGAGTGCTGCAGGATGTCGCTGACGTACGAGTTCTCGCTACGAAGTTCGTCGGCGAGGATTTGCTCGGTGTCTAGGATATCGGCTCCGATGGCCTGATCGACCGCCAGCAGAACGTGCATGCCATCTCCCGATGCCGCACAACCACATGCCGAGCAGATGGGGCTCGCGTCGGCATGGGCAGCGGTGGCCAAATCAGCCTGCTTGAAGTCAATTAAAGAGTCTGCCGTCAGCACCGCCCCGTCCATAGCTAAATTCGACATGGCACACCGTAATTGAAACTAGATTCTAGCGAAGACACACTCGCAATACCGCATACGGCCATTAAGTATTAACCACGGTAACTGTGGCTGATGAGGAACTCCATTGGGTTGATTAGAAACCTAAGGAATTGGCCATTAATTACTTCCCGACTTCAAACGGACTGAGGTACGGCGCGGTAGTTCCATTTTGGCAGGTGGTCATCGAAGATGAATTTTCAGGTTCCGCTTGAAGTCGTCGGCGGATTTGCGGCCGATGGCGTAGACCTTGTTCAGCAGGCCCACGGTCACTCGCAGGCCGGTGCTGGTTTTCGCACGTTCGATGAACTGTTGAGCGACCTCGACCGTGTGAAAGATGACGCCTTGGCAGGCGCGGATGATGTGCGGGAAGACCTGATGTTTGATCGGATTGTGCTTCGAGCAGTAGGGCGGATAGTGGGCGATGCGCAGTTCGAGATTCAGGCGGTTCGCCGAGCGTTGCACGTCTTCCTTGAGCAGGTAGTGCGGGGCGCTGTTGCTCCCGCCGCCATTGCACAGGATCAGCAATCTCGTCCCGGCGGGATGTGCCGCGCGGCCGTGCTGTTCCCACCACAGAGCGAAACTGTCGCGGCAGAGTTCCCCCGTGCGTGGCTGGTGTTGAGATTGATGTGGGCGTCCCGGCTCATAAGGTCGTAGATGCCGTGCGGAATCAGTTCGCCCTGTCCCGCGCTGGGGAAGTCGTGGTCGAATGTTTCGACGGTCTGCGTGGTGAAGGTCTGGCCGGCGCGGTGAAAGTCCCCCAGCAATTCCTTCTTTTACGTGTCGATGTTGAGGATCGGCTGGTCTGCGTCTTGGAACTAGCGCCGCAGCCTGGCAATGTTCTCGAACTGAGCGTTGCGATCCGAATGGTGTCCCATCGTTTTCTTCTTCCGTGCCGTGCGGCGTCCGATCTTGAGTTGTCGCAACAAACGACGGATCACGCGCCGACTGGCCGGAGTTCCCAGGTCGATCAACCGGCGCTGCAATTCTCGCAACGACAGATTCGTGCACAACACGCCGACGCGCAGCCGATCGCCCGCCGTGAATTCCTGAAGAGTTGCCTCAGATTCGCCTCCAGCGTCGGCCGTGACTCGATCAGCACTCGTCGGCCACCCCTTTTTTTTCGAACCCGGCCCACGGCCGAATCCTCGGGATCTCCGAATTCCGGTTCATCCCCTGCCGGATCGCCTTGGTATCGCACCCCAGGACACGCGAAACGTACTCCACACTGCCGTACCCCAACTTGGCCGTATACGGTTGGCGATCCTTCTACGACAACCAAGCGTACAACCCGTTCATTTTCCGGTCGAAGTCAACCGAATAGGCGTCCATGCGACACTTCCTAGAACTCGAGTCCAGTCCAAAGGACAGTTACCGTGTTTCAGAAAAGCAGGAAAGTTGTTTTTGACAAGTCCCTTAGCCAAGCCGGACAGAAGAATCGCCACAAACGGGACGCAAAACATGCCTACCAAGTTATTTTTCTATCGCAGATTTGCGACGAGGCAAAGAACGCCAACACCCAAGTCGCGTGAACGACCTGGGTGTTGGTGATAGAAAAGGCTGGAGGTTCTGAGTTGCTTTACCGTAGCGTCGCGGTCTGTGAGTAAATTACTGATTCGAGCCCG
>CAMAYU010000342.1 GCA_945862235.1 Schlesneria paludicola DSM 18645 | reverse complement strand
AAAGTAGTTATTCCGTTCCCGTGGGGGACACTCGTGAGTGAGGAACGGTAGGCAGATTGGCCTAGATCCCCCGTCCATGCTCTTCTCTCAGTTCGCCTTCTCTGTGCCTCTGAGTCTCTGTGGTAAACCTGCTTCGATGACGTTCCAGCAACCAAGAGTATTGAACCACCGAGTCACAGAGGCACAGAGAAGGCAAGCAGAGGTCTGTTCCTCAGGAGCCTTCATCGCTCCGCGTGAAGAGAGCCGAACGCGGAATGACGCTGTTTCCCGCGGATCCGGGTCGCTGGTGACTCGGCTGACTTCACGCGGAGCGATGAAGGCTACTTTTGGCGGTCACGTTATGAGTGCCCCTCCTACAGCGTCATAGTCGCGCGGGCAGCAACTGCATCTCGGGGACCACGGCGCGCGCGGGAAGGCGGGCGAGAAACAGCACCGCTGCGGCCACGTCTTCCGGGGCGAGGGCTTGGTCGAGTACCTCACGCGGCGTGGGGACGGGACGCTGGTCGAGGATCTCGGTGTCGCACAAGCCGGGGAAGAGAACCGTGGTGCGGATACCATTCAACTTTTCCTCCACCCGTGTTCCGTGAGCCAAGCCGACTAGCCCATGCTTGCTCGCTTGATACGCGACGCCTGACACATCCGGCATTTGCACGCAGCCCGAAGAGAGATACACGATCAAGCCGTTTCCAGCCGCCCGCATCACGGGCAAGACCGCTTGAGTACACGTGAACGCCCCTGTGAGATTCGTCGCGATGAGCCGCAACCAGTTCTCATGGCTCAACACAGACAAGCCTCGCGCGGGGAGATTGGTCCCCGTCGCATAGACCAGCAACTCGATGCGTCCCGTCCGCTGGCGAGCCCGCTCGACCAGCCGCTCGACATCGTCGAGTTGCGTCACGTCCGTCACACACACTTCGATGGCACACCCTGCGCCATGAAGCTGTCGCTCCAACTCCTCCAGCCGCTCCTCGCGTCGAGCGGCGGCGACCACATGAAACCCCTCGCGCGCCAAGGCCACCGCGATGGCACGACCCATCCCGCTCGAGGCACCGACAACAACGGCCGTCTGATCGCAAATTGGATTGGCCATTTGACCGCCTGTTGAGAACGTAGAGCAGGCGGCTCGCCTGTTTGGTTTTCTCGCTAAAAAGGCACAGTCGAGCCGCCCGTGCTACGTTTTTTCAACAGGCAACCAAGCCTGCTCCGAACTCACGACTGACCGAACGCGGTTCATCCCGCCGACGGCTCCGCTTGATAGTGGCGGTTGATGAGATCGTTTTGCAGCCATAACAGTTTGTTGAAGGCGCGCAGCGTGGCGATCTCCTGCGACCGATCCAAGTTCAGGCTGAGGATCGTACTGATCAACGCATCCGTCACGAAGCCCAGCAGCGCGTTCATCTGCACGAGCGGCACGTTCAGCTCTTTCGAGCCAGCCTTGGGCGTGTGCATCTTTCCGACCCTGTCGAGGTACTCGACCATCTTCCCGTCGTAGGGCTTCGTCACCAAGGCGGTCAGATAGCGGGCGAGGTGCTGCTTGCGGAACTGGATCATTTCGTGATCGTGAGTGACCGCCGCCAAGTCCTGCGGAACCGCTCCGTCGTACCCGGCCTGTCGCGGAACGAAGTGCCGTTTCGTCGCGTCGTAGCCAAACAGCTTTTCATAGACGGCATCAACCAAGGTCGGCACGAGTGGACCCAACACGGTGGCTGACGCATGAATGGCTCGAATGTCCGGCTCGCCAAAGCCCATGAACTCGACCAAGTATCCGAAGCGATAGGCCAGATCGGTCTCTAAACGCTGCTCGTCAATGTGTTGCATGACCGGGGTTCCTTGAGCTGAGTCCTGTGTGACTCGTGGCAGAGTTGTTGCGGACGGGTTACAAACCGGCCCGCGCGTTGCGGCAAACGGACGCCACGTCAAAGTGGATTCATTTGTCCACTTACGCCGGCCTAACCTAATTCGAGTTAAAAAGGATGTCAACATCCACTTTAGAAAGTTCCGGGCCAGCGCCTTATTGAAGCTGGGGGATATGGGTGCCACGGTCACAGAGTTTCGACATGACCGTGAAATTGGGAAGACGCCCTCATGTTCTCACCCGGCAACGTCGAAGCTCCGTGACCGTGGCACCCCAAATTGAAAATGGCATTGGCCCTGTAGAAAGTTGAGTCTGCGACATGTTCTCTCAGACAGTGGAATACGCGCTCCGAGCGGTGGTCTATCTGGCGGGTCAGGCTCCCGAAGCCCGGACAACCGACCAGATTTCTGAAGCCACACAGGTGCCGAAGCCGTATCTCTCGAAGGTGCTGCAGAATCTTGGCCGCAGTGACATCGTGCGCAGCCAGCGCGGTGTGGGAGGCGGCGTCACGCTGGTGAAGACTCCCGCCGAGTTGACGATTCTCGAAGTCGTCGATGCCGTCGAACCGATTGTGCGGATTGAGACCTGCCCGCTGGGATTGAAGTCGCACGGCAAGCATCTTTGCCCGCTGCATCGCCGCATGGACGACGCCCTCGCCATGGTGCAGTCGGCGTTTCAGAAGACCACGCTGGCCGAAATCTTGGCGGAACCGTCGAGCAGCACGCCGCTCTGCGATGTCCCGTCATTGCGGTCTCGCAAGGGAACGACTCGCGGCAAATGAGACTCGGGTCAAAGTGAATCGCCTAGGCTTCGTTACTTATTGAGGTGGCGATTTCAGCACGACCAGTTTGCCGGCGGCATCGACAAGCAGTGGCCGCGTTTGATCGTCTTCGAGGCGGAAGTAGAGGCCCCAGCCGCCCGAAGCTTGCAGCACTTCGACGAGGAAGACGTTGGTTCCTTGGGACAATTCGACCGTCGCTTGGTCATCGTCCGGTTTCGCGGAACGGAGGGCCAGCTTCTGTTGGACGAGCTTGCCGTTGAGCCAGACTCGTAAGCCGTCGTCGCTGCCGGTGAAGAGCTTCACGGACTGGCGTTCGGTGGCTTCGACCTTCAAGACGGCGTATCCGGCGGTGTTGGCCTGACGCTCCTTCGGAAACTGCGGCAGGAAGTCGATCAAACCGTCGTCGCTCTCCACGACCAGAGCCTTCAGTGCCTGATCCTGAATCTCGGTCAAGACCTTGGCCGATTCGAGTGGAAACTTCTGGTGATCGGGCCACGGTCGCGACTTCTTCGCGAACTGCCAGCGACGGATGAAGCGACCAGCTCTGGCGAGATCGGCCTGACTCATCCAACGCGTGGCCCCTTCCTCGTCGATCACTCCGACAGACCAATTCTCGTCCGATGCGAGCTGCTTGATCTCGTCCGCTTTCAACACCACTTCCTTCGGCGGCGCGGCCTCTTTCTCCCAGAAGGCGCGATGACCTCGAGCGTCCCCCTTCACCGAGAAGACGACATAACGCAGACCGTGCGGTGCGGAGATGTGCAGATCGCCCGAGGCACTGTCGAGACGCAGCGAGGGCGGTTTTGGCTCGGCCTCATACGGACGTTCGTCGAGTTGAAACCAGCGGCTCGCGCGGAGCGATGTCGCGCTGACGGGGGCGAAGTAGGCGACATCTTTCTCGGCGAAAACGAGGGGATCGCGGTTGTGCTTGCTGCGCGGCTCGACCAGCGTGAAGACGCGGTTCAGCCGGTCAAAGCCACGCGTCATGATGCACAAGCCATCGGAGCAGTGAGGCAGTCCGAAGGCGTGACCCATCTCATGCAGCGTCGCTCCGATGGTCGTCGAGGCGGTCGCCCACACGGTCTTGCGACCCGCGCTGTCTTCGTGAACTTTGGTCGCGTCGATCTCCGTCTCATCGCCAAAGACACGAAACGTGTCTTGCAGCGAACTTGGCCAAGTGAACAGGCTCCCGCCGCCGAACAGTCCCAAATCGCCGCCACCCAAAGCTGTGTGCGCGAACACTTTTTTCTGAACCGGATCAAACCGCGTGTAAGCGGCGATCACGATGTTCTTCGAGTGCCGGTCGGCAAACTGCCCTTTGACCCAACCATAGACGTGACCGTACCAGTCGCCGTCCTTCAGTCCGTAATAGAACGCGGCGGGCTGGTCTCCTTTCAGCGTGTGAATCTTCACACGGCCGTTGTCATCGAACTCCAGATGGAACGTATGCCGACCGAGACCGATGTCGTGCAGTCGTTCCGCCGTGAACGTTTGCAGCAGCTTGATCGAGGTGTCGAGCTTGTCAGCGTAGTCCTGCGGATCCTTGTCGAACTGCGACTGGTAAGCGGTCTCGCCCGTGCTGTCGGTCATGTAGATGACTCGCACAAAATACGGATTGGTTTGCGGCTTGTAGGTCATCACCAGCGTCACGACATCTTGGCCCGAGGTCAGTCGCAGCCGGTTCTCACCCGGCACAAGTTCCGCGAGCGCCTTGAAGCGACCGTCCCGCGCAACGCCCACAATCTTGCGCGACGCCCGCTGCGACGACTCGTTCTCAACCACGATCTCCGTCGCAGAGCGATCCGTCAGCTCGCCCCGCAACAACGCCACGGGATAGCGAATCGTCGA
>CAMAYU010000341.1 GCA_945862235.1 Schlesneria paludicola DSM 18645 | reverse complement strand
CAGCTTCTGATCGCTGAGCTCACGCGGGTTGCCGCTCATGCTGTTGCCGCGTGAGCCGGGGACGAGTTCCGCCAGTTGATCCTGTCGCACACCGAGATCACGGAGTCGGGACGGAATTTCCAGCAGCGCGCACAGCGATTCGATGCGCTCGATGAATGCATTCGCCGCGACGGTGTCATGCCCGCAGTCGGGATCGAACAGTCGTTCCAATTCGGCGAACTGGCGTGTGCAGACGGACAAGTTCACATGCAGCGCTGCGGGCAGTAGAACGGCGCAGGCCAGACCGTGCGGAATCTGGCACGTCACTCCCAGCGCAGCGGCGACTCCATGTGCGAATCCCAGTCCCGAGTTCGCCAGCGCGATCCCCGACAACAGCGCGGCGTGAGCCATCGCTTCGCGCGCCGCGCGCGACGAACCCTCTTGCACGGCGATCGGCAATGCGGGGATCGCCAGCTTCAACCCTTGCACGCAGAGCGCTTGCGGGATCGGTGTCGCGCGGCGCGAGATGTAGCTTTCAATCAACTGCGTGATCGCGTCCATCCCCGTCAACGCGGTCACGCCCGGCGGCAGGCTGACGGTCAATTCGGGATCGACGAGAACGAGCGATGGCACCATTAACTCGGACCGCAAGCTCTTCTTGTAAGGCGGGATCGGATTGGCCGACGTTACGGAGTCACCCTTTAGCGCGGCGTGCGTGTTGGAGGAGATGACGGCGTTCTTGGTCGCCTCTGCGCCGGTCCCTGCTGTGGTGGGAAGTGCGATCAGGGGCAGTGGCGGTTGCATGATCTGCAGCCCGCGTCCGACTCCCTCCAAAAAATCGACGACCGATTCGCCGTGCCGGTTCGTGGCCAGTGCGGCCGCCGCTTTGGCGAGATCAATTGTGGACCCGCCTCCAACCGCGATGACCACGTCACCACCAGCCGGTTCGAGAGCGCGGAACTCGGCCGCGAGCCGATCCACGTCGCGCACTTCCGGTTCGCGCGTCGCGGCTTGAAACGACAGCACCTCCAGCCCCGCCGCACGCAGCTTGGCAGACAACTCTTCCACAATGCCGTTCGCTTCGAGCGTCCGACTTCCCGAGACCAGCAACGCCCGTCGACCGAATCGCGCCGCGTGCGTAGCCAACTCCGCACGGCGTCCCCAACCAAACACAATCTGACGCGGAGCGAAGAACGAATAGTCGAGCATGGCGAGTCCAGACTGGCGGGAGAAACACGTTCGCAGTGAGGCCGATTTGTAGTCGGCCTCGGCGCTGTTTGCACTTGGCTGAGACTTGAAATTCACCCCATCGGGCTGGCCCCGGTGGGGTCAGGTTTCTGAACTACTCGGCCACGATCCGGTCGGCCACGATCCGGACGAACGCACGGCCCAGCGAACACCCCGGCTAACGGGCTGTGCATTTTCAACTTCCGAGAGTTGCTGCCGAACGGACGATCAGGGGTCAGGTGGTTCAAAGTTCATTTTTCGCGGCGAAAAATGAACTTTGAACCACCTGACCCCGGCTTCCACACGCGCCCCCGTGCGCGTCACCGTGCGGATGTGACGAAAGGGCATTTCAAAACCTGTTTTCGCCTCGAAGAACTAGCCCGACGCGCAAGCGAGGGCTGCACCGTGATCGAATGTTCAGCCCTCGCTTGCGCGTCGGGCTAGTTTTGAAACACGCTCTACTCAGTTTGACGATCTCCTGTGACAATCGGCCGCACGCGAGCTGTTCTCGCCCTACTCGAAGGAACGACGCATGACGACTCCGACCGATCCCGATCCTCGCCCCAGTCTGTTCCGGGACCGCGCCTTCTGGGGACTGAACCTGACTCAGTTCCTCGGGGCCTTCAACGACAACCTGTTCAAGCAGCTCGTGCTGTTGCTGTGTCTGGATCGTGTGTTGAGCGGCGGTCGCGATCAACAGGGGCTGGCGATGATTCTGTTCGCGTGGCCGTTCATCGCGTTCTCGGGCTTCGCGGGCTTTCTCTCGGATCGCTACAGCAAGCGGACAATCATCGTCGCGTGCAAAGTCGCCGAGTTAGGGATCGTGGTGCTCGGCATGATCGGCTTTGCGACCGGCAGCCTCGCGGTCCTATTGACCGTCCTCTGTTTGATGGGCGTCCACAGCGCGTTCTTCGGCCCGTCGAAGTACGGCATCTTGCCCGAGCTGCTGCGTCCGAGTGACCTCCCGCGTGCGAACGGCTTCATGCTGATGGCCACGTTTCTGGCGATCATTTTTGGATTGGCGGCGGCTGGAGCGGCGAAGCAGCTGTTCGCTGGATCGCTCTGGCTGGCGAGTCTCCCGTGTCTCGTGATCGCGCTCACCGGGCTGACGACATCGCTGATGATTCGCCCGACCGCCATCGCTCAGCCGGCGCTGAAATTGGATTGGTCCTCAATCGTCATCGCGTCCGAGACGCGCCAATTGTTGAAGCGCGATCGAACGTTGCTCGGTGTCCTCGTCATGTCGTCGATCTTCTGGTTTGTCGGCGGGACGGTTTATCCCCCGGCGATCAACTCGTTCTGCAGGGAGCAATTGAAGCTCAACGACCTCGCCACGGGAGCGATGGCCGCCAGCACCGGACTCGGCATCGCCATCGGTTGCGTGTTGGCGGGACTGCTCTCGAAAGACCGTGTGCGAGGCTGGCTGGTCCGCACCGGAGCGTGGGGGCTGACGCTCAGCCTCGCGGTTCTCGCGCTTCCCGGCCCGGGCTTCGATACCGTGCGCGAGGAAATTCGCCAGCACAAACAGACGCGAATCGAGACCATCCGTCCCCAGTCCGACACGGTCTCTGAAACTGTAGTCTCTGACTCTCTCAACCCAACATCGACCGATCCTTTCCGACGCGGCTCGCTGGTCGGCCCGTATGGCAGCGTGATCGCACTCGTCGCGGTCGGCCTCTTCGCCGGGTTCTTCAGCGTGCCGCTGCAAGTCTTCCTGCAAGCCTCCGCACCCAGCGACCAGAAGGGCCGCATCATCGGCGCGTTCAATCTGCTCAACTGGATCGGCATCGCTGGTTCAGGAGCCGTCTATTCACTGGGCCGCTGGCTGCTGATCGAACGCATGGAACTTCCTCACGCCAGCCTCTTCGGCTTCGCGGCTCTGTTGATGCTCCCGGTCGCGCTCTTCTATCGCCCGCCGGAAACCACGATCGGTGCGGACTCGTAATTTGACCCGCGTGGCCGTGGCACCCTGAAAACAAGCCGTTTCTTTCCGGAGAGCCTCTTACAGGAGGCTGTCAAAAACCGGGGGCCGACGAGTAATCCCGACGAGATCAGGGGCCACTAAACCTGACAGAGTGATCCCTGTCACCCACCGATTTCATTCACCTCATGAACAACGTGGTCGGACGGGCACTCTTGCCCGTCCGACAGCTTGAAAATCGTCCGCAAAAACATCCGACTTACTTTTCAGCAGTCAGTCGTTGACACTCCCTTGCTCCTCAGAATTGGCGTAGGTCACAGCGATGGCCCCGAGGACCGCCCCGCGAATTTCTCCCCACGCTTGTTCCACGCCTGCCACCGACCGTTCCGTAGCAGGGACTTCGCTCTCAGGTCCACAATCAAAGGCCAGTTCCCGCAGTTGTTCCGCAGCCGCATCGAGTGACAACTGCAGCCGCTCGATCGCCTCCCAAAAATCGGTGTCATTCACGGCATCGGACTGGTTCCCGAATTCGGTCATTCTCGCGATCTCAGTGTCTAAGGCACTCAACGACTTGGATCGTCGTTGGAGATAGGCGTCCGTCGTCAGCATGAAGTCCCTCTGTTGCTCTGTGGTACCGGCAAAATTCGAAGCCTCGGGAGTGATCTGAGTTCAGTGAAGTGTCACTTTGAACAGCCGCGTCCGATCGGCCGATCGGCCGATCGGCCGCGTCCGACTCTCAGCTCGGCGGGCTGCCCGCCGAGGAATAACCAACCGACAGCCTTCTCCCGAGGCGATCCTGAATTATGACAACAAATTCAGAAAAGCATGTACGTGCGCCGCTGACTTGTTGTGTAAGAAATGCGCTGACACGGCGGCGGCTTTCGGATGAGTGGCGACCGTTGTCGTTTGCACTCGTGTCAGGCCATCTCCTTGTTCAACGTGGGGTGGGACCAGCTCGTTCGAGCGCCGGCCCACCATCGGAAAACGTCGAGTAGTCATGGTGGGCCGGCGCAGTGAAGCGCCGCTGGTCCCCCCCGACAGGTTGCACAGGCCAAGCAAGGCGATGGCTCTGAGGCCATCGCCATCAGAGTTGACGACGACGTTTCAGAATCGGAAATCGAGCATGTCGAAGCAAAACATGGCGACAGGCACGCCGCCCCTAACTCCCGCGACTGTTACTGTTCCACCGGGGGCGAGCGGTGCAGACGCCGCGCTGTTTCCGGAACCGGGGGCCGACGAGTAATCCGGACGAAATGAAGGGCCACTCAGGAACGGGGCCGCAATCACTTTCCGAGTGTGGCTGGGGTCGGCGCTTCGCGGCCCCCAGCGAAGCGGGATTCACCCCAATCTGGGGGCGGCGAAGC
>CAMAYU010000340.1 GCA_945862235.1 Schlesneria paludicola DSM 18645 | reverse complement strand
TGGGGACATCGGTGACAGGTGTTCGGGGACATGGGTGACACATTCCGGTCATGCTGACGGGCCTCTGGAAGGAGATCGATCATGGCTTGAAAAGATGTGTCTGCGATGTCTCAGCGATTCGAGTTTGTGGTATTGGCCACGGCGGGGGGGAGTTCGGTGTGGCGAGCGGTTGGTCGGGGTGGCTAACCTCTGGCAACTTAGGGCCAATCCGAGAACCTCAACAAACTTCCGAAGTCTCCGAAAACTTCGGAAGTTTTGGGATCGGCTCTGACTCGATCCCTCTGGACCTGAGTCTTGCCGGATCGCGACCACAGAGACCTCGCCTAGGAATTGCCACAGTGATCGATCGCCTGTTTGTCGAGACTTGCCGCCCACGTCGGGCCGCTTTCAGCCGGTTGAAACATGTAGGACGGCCTTTGCAGGCCGTCGAAATCGTCGAGAAACGACGGCCTGGAAAGGCCGTCCTACATGTTTTTTCACGTGCCGCTAGCCCTGCGTCTTTCTTCGTCTGGGTTGTGGCTGCGCTGTGGTGTGTGGCTGCTGTCGCGGAAGACCAACAGTCGCCGTCCGGTTTTCGCCCGCGAACGTTCGCGTTGAAGAATGCCAAGATTGTCGTGGCTCTAGGGCAGGTCATCGACAAAGGGTGCGTGGTTGTTCGTGACGGACGAGTCATCGCCGTCGGAGCGGACGCCGCGATTCCGGCCGATGCGTTGGTGATCGAGGCTGACGGGCTGCACCTGTATCCCGGTTTCATTGATGCGGGGGCTTCGGCTCTGTTTGACGAAGTGAAGCCGATGCCGCTCGAAGGGCGGAGCGTGGATATCTCGAAGTACGCTTTGGCCGGGATGCGAAGCGATGATCGGAATGGTTTGACGCCCGAGTTTGCTGCGGGAGAGCATCTCAAGCCGCAGCAGGCTGATCTCGACAAGTACCGTCAGGCGGGGTTTGTCGCCGTGCATGTGTTGCCTTCGGGGCGGATCGCGAGTGGGACGGGAGCCGTGGTGAATCTGGCGTCGCTGCCGGTGCGCGAGGCTCTGCTTTCGACAACGACGTTCGCGACGATGCAGCTTTCCGAACGAGGTGGCCAAGACTACCCGGCGACTCTGATGGGAGTTCACGCACATCTGCGGCAGGCGTTCCTCGATGCCGAGCGTCACGCAAAGTGGCAGAAGTTGTTTGCGGCTGGAGCGGCGAGTGTTGAGCGGCCGCCGGTTGATCCCGCGTTCGATGCATTCAGCGCGATGCGGGCTGCGGGGGCGAAGACGGTTTTTGTCGCTCACTCGCGCGACGATCACGATCGCGCGTTGAACTTCGCGGCCGAGCATCAGCTTCGTCCCGTCATTTGGGGCGGACGCGAAGCTTATCGCGTGATCGAGCGGCTCAAGAAGACTGAGACCGACGTGATCGTGCAGGTTGATTTCGACGATGAGCCGAAGCTCGAAGCCCCCAAGCCGAACGAAAATGATTTGCTCCCCGACCTTCCCGAGCCGCAGCGCGTTCGCGAACACAAGCGGCAGGATTGGAAGGAGCGAGTCTCGGGGCTGGCCGCGCTGCACAAAGCGGGGGTGAGGTTCGCGATCTCGTCGCGCGAGGCGAAGTCTCAAGCCGACGTACTCAAGGGAGTGCGGCAAGCGATTGCGAATGGCCTCGACCGCGATGCGGCACTCGCCGCGCTGACGACTCAGCCGGCGGTGATGCTCGGACTGGAACGGGAACTCGGCACGATTGAGGTCGGCAAACCCGCGTACTTCATCGCGATGACGGGACCGTTCGACAACGAACATGCGAAAGTGCGGCATGTCGTCATCAATGGTCAGCGGTACGAATACAACAAGGACGCGAAGCCGGTTGAACCGACGAAGCCCGGCGAACCTCAGCCGCTGCAAGTCGCGGGGAAGTGGGCGGTCGAAATCGATGCGGCCGACGGCAAGCTGCGTGGCGAGTTGGAACTGAATCAGAGCGACCGCACGTTGTCTGGCCACTTCCAAAGCGATCAGGGTGATGGACGGCTCGCCTCGGGCAAGGCGACGCAGGAAGGGGTTGAGTTCGTCGTCTCCATCGGAGCGGGGGACAACACGATCCAATTGAAGTTCGACACCGTAGGGTGGGCACCGCCCACCACAACGGCGAACGAATCTCAACCGAATTCTACAACGAAAGCGGTGGGCACAGCCCACCCTACGGAGTTGCGTGGCAACTTGAAGTCGCCGTTCGGTGCGGCGACGAAGTGGAGTGCGAAGCGAATCGAATCCGCGCCAAAAGGTGATTCGGCGATCCAGCTGACCACCATCGAAAGCGTGGAGGAACCGAAGTCTCCACGTACCCCGACTTCTGGTAGCCCTGTCGCTCCGCGACAGGAAGCGTCCGTCGCAAGCAACGCGGCCAACGTGCCGGATGCGACTCAACCCGTGAATGCTCCGGCGGCGGGCGTCTCGCGGAGCGAGCCTGCTACGGGGAAGGCGGCGGTTGTCGAGCAACCGGTCGAGTTTCCCGAGGACCGCCGGGCGAGGCCGATTCAAACGGGAGGGAGCGTTTTCGTGAAGGGGGCGACGGTGCTGACCGCGACGGGGAAAACGTTGGTTGGTCACTCGATCCTCGTGAAGCACGGGACGATCACGGCGATCGGCCCCGATCTGATGCCCGAGCCGGGGATGTTGGTGATTGATGCGACGGGCCGGTTCGTTATGCCGGGGATCATCGACACGCACAGTCACATCATGATCTCGAACGGTCTGGGCGGCGTGAACGAAGCGACCTCATCCATCGTCTGTGAAGTGCGGGTCCGCGACGTGGTCAACTCGGCCGACGCGAGCGAGTACCGCGCGTTGGCTGGCGGCACGACGACGGCTCGGTTGCTGCATGGTTCGGCCAATTGCATCGGAGGCCAGGACGCGGTTGTGCAGCTCAAGCATGGCACGAGCGCGGCCGAGCACCTCTTCCCCGGAGCGCACTCGGGAGTGAAGTTCGCTCTGGGTGAGAACGTAAAGTTCCGACAAGGCCGCTTCCCCAACACGCGGCTCGGTGTCGAGGCGACTCTCAACCGGGCGTTCTTAGAAGCACTCGACTATCGCCGCGTCTGGCTGGAGTATGAGAAGCAGCGGTTGATGGTTGAGGGGCGAGGGTTGCAGGGCGGAGAAGACGCGAACGCCCTGAAGCCTGATGCTCTTGCCTTCAACCCTCAACCCTCAACTCTCAACCTCCTCCCCCCCCGCCGCGACCTACGTCTCGAAGCCCTCGCCGACATCATCAACCATCAAAAATTCATTCACTCGCACTGCTATCGCGCCGACGAAATTCTGATGCTGCTGCGTGTGGCCGAGAGTCATGGCATCCGTGTCTGGTCGTTGCAACATGTGTTGGAGGGCTACAAGGTCGCGCCCGAGATCGTGAAGCATGGGGCCAGTTGCAGTACGTTCGCCGACTGGTGGGCCTACAAGGTGGAAGCCTTCGACGCGATTCCGCACAACGCCGCGCTGCTGCACGAAGCGGGAGCCAACGCGGTCATCAAGAGCGACGACTGGGAACTGATTCGCCACCTCTACCTCGAAGCGGCGAAGACGATTCGTTACGGCGACATGCCTCCCGACGCGGCACTGCAAACGATCACACTCAACCCCGCGAAGGAGCTGGGTCTGGCCGACCGCCTCGGTTCGATCGAGGTCGGCAAGCAAGCGGATATCGCGATCTTCAGTGGTCATCCGTTCAATGCTTTCTCCCGCTGCGAACAAACTCTGATCGCGGGCGAGGTCTATTTCTCGCGCGATCGCCAGCCGACCGCGATGAGTGACGCGGGAGTCGCTCGTTCGACCAAGCCGGTCGAGTTGAAGCTGCTCAAGCCGGAAGAACGTGTCTCGAAGATCGACCTGAGCGTTGCAGTTGCCTGTCCGTCCGAGCAGGAGCGTGCGCAGCACGCCGTCATCCCCTCGCCCCCGTCGTCGGGGGAGAGGGCGAGGGGGCCGAACGGTGAGGCCGGCATCCAACTTCAAGCCGCTTCGTCTACTGACTCTCAGCCCTCAGCCCTCAACCCCCAATCTTCATCAGAAGCACCCCTCACCCTCGCCCTCTCCCCGCAGAGCCGGGGCGAGGGGACAAAGCCAGCGCATCGCTACGCCATCGTCGGGGCGACGATCCATCCGGTCGATGCGGCTGACATTCCGAACGGCGTCGTGGTGATTGATGGTGGCAAGATCGCGGCGATTGGTCCCGAGACGCTCGCCGTTCCCGAAGGCTTTGCAGTCCTCGGAGCGACCGGCTTGCACGTCTATCCCGGCTTGATCGACTCGGGCACAGCGGTCGGTCTGACTGAGATCGGCAAGGTACGCGAGACAAGTGATCAATCGGAGATCGGTCAGTTCCAACCGGACCTGCGCGCCGGGATCGCCATCAATCCCGATTCGGAACTGATCCCGGTCGCCCGTGCAGGCGGGATCACGACGATCCTCGCGCTGCCGTCGGGGGGAGGCAACATGACCTCGGCCGGTCGTTCCAGCGCGAGCGGCGTCATCACGGGACAAGCCTCGATCGTGCAGCTCGCCGGTTGGACGATGCCCGAGATGGTTCAAAACATGGAAGCGGGCCTGCACATCAACTGGCCC
>CAMAYU010000339.1 GCA_945862235.1 Schlesneria paludicola DSM 18645 | reverse complement strand
CAGTTGTTTGCGAAGCGGTGTGCGCAGTGTCACAAGCTCGGCAACGTCGGGCACTCGGTCGGGCCGGACTTGGCGTCGCTGACCGACAAGTCGCCGGACGCGATGCTCATCGCGATCCTCGATCCGAATCGGGCGGTCGAGACCAAGTTTGTCACCTACACCGCAGTCACGAAGTCGGGCGTGACACACACGGGAATCTTGGCGAATGAAACGGCGAGCAGCCTCACACTGCGCGCGGCCGAAGCGAAGGAGACCGCCCTGCTCCGCAACGAACTCGACGAACTGCAATCGACGGCGAAGTCGCTCATGCCCGAGGGGCTGGAAAAGGAAGTCAGCCCAACCGACGCGGCGGCACTGATCGCTTACATCCGCCACAACGTGCCGCTCCCCGCGCGGAAACAATTCCCTGGCAACGAGCCGACTGTCGTGAAGCCAAGCGCCGACGGCTCGATCACGCTGACGCCGTTCACCGCTGAAATCTACGGCTCGACGATCGTGATCGAAGAGCAGCACAAGAACCTCGGCTGGTGGAGCAGCACCGACGACTCGGTCTCGTGGACGATCAATGTCCCCCGCGCGGGACGTCACTCGGTCGCCTGGCTCTTTGCATGTGAAGCCTCTGCCGCGGGGAACACGGTCGTCGTGGAAGCGGCTGGAAAATCGGTTCGCTACAAAGTCACGGCCACTCCAAGCTGGGACGACTACAAGGCGGCCGATCTCGGTGAACTCGAACTGCCTGCGGGCGAGGTGCGGTTCACAATCAAACCAGCCTCGCGCCCGTTGCCCGCGTTGGCAGATGTGAAGTCGGTGACGCTGACGCCCGTGAAGTGAGGATGCGAAGTCTCGGGCCTGCATTGTTTGTCGCGCGGGTTGTTCATTTCGCGTCGAACTGCTATCGGCATGGCTCGCGCGGATGCAATGCGTTTGGGTATGAGACGAGATTCTTGGAGAGCGGCGAATGGCGTTGTTGAGTTTTCGGGACGTGACGTTTGGGTTTGTCAGCCCTCCGTTGTTGGATCATGTCAATTTGCAAATTGAGCGCGGTGAGCGGGTCGGGTTGCTCGGTCGAAACGGGACCGGCAAGTCCACGCTGATGAAGTTGATCGTGGGAAGCTTGCCACCCGATTCGGGCTTTGTCGAACGGCAAGCGGGGATGCGCATCGCGCGGCTCGTGCAGGATGTTCCCGTCGGGCGGACGGGCACGATTTTCGACGAGGTCGCGGCGGGGTTGGGTGAGATCGGTGATGCCGTCGCAGCCAACTTCCGACTGCATCATCCCGACGCCAATCACACGGAAGCCGATCACGCCTCGCTCACACTGCGCGCGGAATCGTTGGAGTCTGACAAGGTCTGGCAGGGTGAGCATCAAGTCGATGTGATCCTCGAACGGATGCAGCTCAACCCGCTGTTGCCGTTTGATTCGCTCTCGTCGGGGATGAAGCGTCGCGTGCTGCTGGCACAAGCGCTGGTCCTTGAACCCGATGTCCTGTTGCTGGACGAACCGACCAATCATCTCGACATCGACGCGATTCAGTGGTTGGAAGACTTCCTGTCGCGGTACTCGGGAACGCTGATCTTCATCACGCACGATCGCGTCTTTTTGCAGAGGCTCGCCCGACGGATCGTCGAGTTGGACCGAGGCCGACTGTTCGATTGGCCATGCGACTACGCGACGTTCCTCGTCCGGAAGGAAGCGACGTTGGCGGCCGAGGAGCAGCAACAGGCGCTCTTCGACAAGAAGCTGGCGTTGGAAGAAGTCTGGATTCGGAAGGGGATCAAGGCGCGCAACGTCCGGAATCAAGGACGCGTTCGCGCACTCAAGAAGCTGCGGGAAGAACGGGCCGCGCGGCGCGAGCGGATCGGGTCGGTGAAGGTCGAGCTGCAAGATGCCGAACGATCCGGAAGCTTAGTCGCCGATGCGAAGAAGGTTTGTTACTCGGTCCCCACGGATACGGGTGAGCGGACCATCATTCAGGATCTCACGACGACCGTCATGCGCGGCGACAAGGTCGGGATCATCGGGCCGAACGGGTGCGGGAAGACGACGCTCCTCAGGCTGCTGCTGGGCGAACTGACTCCGCAATCGGGCAACATTCGATTGGGGACGAAGATCGAGGTCGCGTACTTCGATCAGTTGCGCGAGCAACTCGATGAAACCAAGACCTTGCAGCAGAACGTGTCAGACACCGACAAGCTGATGATTAACGGTCAACAGCGGCACATCATCGGCTACATGGAAGACTTCCTGTTCACACCTGATCGGTCGCGCAGTCCGGCGCGGCATCTGTCGGGGGGCGAGCGGAACCGATTGTTGCTCGCGCGGCTCTTCTCGAAGCCGTCGAACGTCCTCGTGCTGGATGAACCGACGAACGATCTCGATGCCGAAACGCTCGAACTGCTCGAAAGCCTGATCGTCGAGTATCCCGGCACGGTGCTGCTGGTCAGCCACGACCGCGCGTTCTTGAACGAGGTCGCCACGCACACGCTCGTGTTTGAAGGGGGCGGTGCCGTCAAGGAGTACGCGGGCGGATACGACGACTGGATCAATCAAAAGCAGGCGGGAGAGACCGCGCGGCGCGAAGAGCAAGCGGCGGTCGCGGCTGCGTCCAAGACAGAACCATCGGCCGCAACCAAGCCAGCCGCTCGACCTCGCAAGCTGAGCTTCAAAGAGCAGCGAGAACTCGAACAACTCCCTAAGCAGATCGACGCTATTGAAGTGGAGCAGCGTGCCCTGCACGGAGCGATGGCCGAGCCGAGCTTCTATCAGCAAGACGGAGCCACGATCGCGAAAGCCCGGCAACGGCTGGAGGTTCTTGAGCAGGAACTCGCCGTCACGTTCGATCGGTGGCAGACGTTGGAAGCGTCGGCGCAGTGATCGGGCTGGCGGCTGAAGTCCAGTTTCGCTTCGTTATATTTCACACGGCCATGAGAGAGATGTTTCTCAAGTTCGAGTCTTGGTGAGCCGGACGGCGTCAGCCCAATGGCACTCACTTTGAGCGGTTCGGCGCTAGCCGCCGGTTCTTTGCTTGGAAACACAACTCCGTTTACCGGCGGCTAGCGCCGTGCCGCTCAAAGTGAGTGCCATTGGGCGTAAGCCGCCGGACTCTTCACGACAGGAGTCCGGGGGCTTACGTCGCCCGGCTCACCAAGAATGTCTCATCGACGACTGTGACAGGTATAACCTGACTTCAATCGAAGAACCCCTCTCTCCCGACCACCGAAGCGGCGATGCCCGAGCCGGGGCGAGGGAAGAGGCGTTTCGACATTCGTAACTCGCCCGGTCATACTCCGCCGCTGCCGATTCGCAACAAACACCTCTGGCGAGACCTCTCATGAAGATCACCTTTCACGGCGCGGCGGGCGAAGTTACCGGCAGTCAGCATCTCATCGAGACCGACGCGCTGCGCGTGTTACTCGACTGCGGCCTGTTTCAGGGACATCGTGCCGAGTCGCGGCGGAAGAACGAGCGGTTTCAGTGTCACCCCAAAGATTTGAGCGGCGTGATTCTCTCGCACGCGCATACCGACCACTGCGGCAACTTGCCGGGACTGTTCAAGGCGGGCTATCGCGGGCCGATCTTTTGCACTCCCGCCACAGCCGATGTCGCGGCGGTGATGCTTTCCGACAGTGCTCACATCCAACGAGAAGACGCCAAGTATTTGAAGCGGAAGCTGGGACCGGACCACCCGTCCGTCGAGCCGCTCTACGACGATGAGGACGTGGCGGGAGTCCTCAAGAACTTTGAGACGATCCAATACGGCGAGTGGCACGAGCTGTCGAAAGATTTTCGATTGAGGTTCACCGATGCGGGGCACATCGTCGGGTCGGCAATCACCGAGATGGAGATTCGCGAGAAAGGGGACTGGCGGCGCGTCGTCTTCACTGGCGATCTCGGGCGACGCGGCATCCCGTTGCTGCGCGATCCGCAGCGAGTCGCCGGTTGCGATGTCCTGATTACCGAATCGACCTACGCCAACCGCGTGCATCCTCCGGCGGACGACATCAAGCAGCATCTCAAACGCATCCTGAAGCGCGCAATCGAGCGAGGGAGCCGCGTGGTGATCCCAGCGTTCAGTCTCGGTCGCACCCAGACGCTGGTCTACTTTCTGAATGAGCTGCACAACGCGGGTGAGTTGCCCGAAATTCCGGTCTTCGTGGACAGCCCGCTGTCGAAGGAGATCACGTCGGTCTATCGACACCACTCCGATGTGATGGATTCCGAACTGCAGCGATCGCTGGCGTCGGACAAGGATCCGTTCTCATTCCCCGGCTTGAAGTACGTTGGCACACAACAGGAAAGCATGGCGCTGAACTTCCGGCGCGGTGCATTTGTGGTGATCGCGTCGAGCGGCATGTGCGAAGCGGGCCGCGTCGTTCATCACCTCAAGCACGCGATCTCCGACCCGAAGAACGTGGTCGTCCTGATCGGCTTTCAAGCCGCGAATACACTCGGCCGGAAGCTGTACGACAAGTGGCGCACCGTCCGCATCTTCGACCGCGAGATCGAACTCAACGCCGAGATCGAACCGTTGCAGGGCCTGTCGGCGCATGCCGATGCCGAGGACTTCAAATGGTGGTTCGAGGGCCTCGCGCAGGATCGCGGCATCGGCCGCGC
>CAMAYU010000338.1 GCA_945862235.1 Schlesneria paludicola DSM 18645 | reverse complement strand
GGTTGTCGCCACCGTCCCGTCGGACACGCTGAGCCTCAACACGACGACGGGCCTCGACAACCCCGGCGATGTCGCCTCGTTCAAGGTCTTCGTGAAACTCACCACCGGTAACGAAGCGGGCAGCAACACCGTGACGATCACGCGGCCGTGAGGTTTCGGAGGAGGGGCACTCCTGCTCGTCCTCCGATTCTCTGGTTTGGCGCGGGTCTCTACCTCCTCAAGACTTCGGATCACCTTCCTGTTTTGCCGGGGATGGCTGGTGCGAGAAACGTGGTTGAGTGCAGTGTGCGGTCGAGTGCCACCGCGATGTCGTCAATCAACCGAGTGTCTTCGGTGGGAACCTGTCGCAGGATCGTGGCTTGTCTCGTGACGAGATGTTGCTGCAACGCCTCGATCGCTTCACGCACGATGCGTTGAAAATCGACAAGTTCCGGTTCGGTGAGGTCGCGTCGTAACAGAGTTGTCTCGGATGCAGATCGCTCTCTTCGGAGTTGGGCGAGCGTTGTTCCTTGGGTGCGATAAAGCAAACCGCCCACGAACGCGCGACGCAATCGGCCGGACTCATCGAACTGGTACATCGGATCGGAACCGAAATAGAGGGAGAGCCAACCGTTGGCGCGGAAACCGGCCACGACCGATTCCTCGTACGAGGGCGTTCGCAATTCGACTCGCCGCGTCAGTGCGACAACTTCGGCCAACAGGTCATCTCGATCAGCTTCGTTGCGGGACATTCATCACGATCCTTGGCGGGTACGCATTTCAAAACGAGGGCGGTGTCAACGCTGAGGGATCGGCCCGCAATCACGTCCCGTAATGGCGATCTGAGTTTGTAAGATTTGAGTTTGTGAGCGGCACGGCGCTTGCCGCCGGTCAACACGTATCACCGGCGGCTAGCGCCGTGCCGCTCACAGGAAGCTATTGCGAGCCGATTCCTAAGCGTTGTCGCAGCACCGGCATCACCACGATGTGTGAGCGAGAAAGAAGTCGATCGACGCCCTCGTTTACACTTCGGATTGGTGTGAGTTGAGTATGTCGGGCAGCTTTGTCGTTCGCGAGGTTTGGCCGCTTCACAAAAGACACCAAGGATGTTTGTCAGGTAATTGCAAAACAAAGCCTCCAACCCCAGACTTTCGCCCCAGTCGTCGCCATGTTTGAAAATGTTTGCTTCTCGAACGGCTCACCACCGAGTCGAGTCCTGATGCGTGGTATGTTTGGCCAAAAGGTCTGACTCCGACGCCCCGATCTGCGGGCCTCGCATTGCAGTTCCCCTGCGGTACAGTTTCCCCTGTCACTGGTTCTTCGAGGCACGCCATGAGTACCGCGACGATTGATCTGTCCGATCCGTCTCCGTCGGCGGAGTTCGCGATCGTCGATACGGATCGCGTCAGTGAGATCGCCACGCGGCATCAGCGTGTGGCCGACTTCCTACGGCAAGAGAAATATGCGGCGTTACTCATTCAGGAGCCGTCGAACTTCGCGTGGCTGACGGCGGGTGCCTGCAACGAACGGGGCGGTTCCACCGGTCGCACCGGTTCAATCTTCGTGACGCCCGACGCGCGGGTACTCGTGTGCAGCAACGCCGACACGGCGCAGTTCTTCGAGACCGAGGTCTCGAACATGGGCTTCCAGTTGAAGGAACGACCGTGGTTTGAACCGCGCAACGTGATGGTGGCCGATCTCTGTCGTGGTCGCCGCGTGGCGAGCGACTCCGGTTTTTCCGGCACGACCGATGTCAGTCCGCGCCTGCTGGAGATGCGTCTTCCTCTGAGTGACTTCGATACCGCGCGGCTACGCGAAGCGGGCAAGCTGCTCACACACGCCATCGAAGCCACCGCGCGCGGTCTGACCGTCGGGCGCACCGAGGCCGAGATCGCAGGTGAGTTGTCTCACCGTCTGTTTAAGCACGGGCTGCATCCCGAACGGTTGCAGGTTTTGGCGGACGGTCGCGGTCGGCGCTTTCGGCGTTGGACCTACGATCAGTCGCCCGTGCAGCGTTACTGTTCCATCTCCGCTGTGGCGAGTTTTCACGGATTGATGGTCGGCGCGGCGCGGACGGTCTGCTGGGGCACGGCTCCGCCCGACTTGCTCAAGGCGTTTGAATCGGCCGTGCTGATCTCCGCCGCAGGCATTTATTTCTCACAGCCCGATTGGGAACTGTTTGAAGTCTGGAACCGTGTCCATCGGCTGTATGAGAAAACGGGTGCCGGGTCGGAGTGGCAACTCGCCGATCAGGCGGACATCGTCGAATACGAGTTCGGAGCGATCCCCGTCGTGCCGAGCAGTGAGTACCGGCTGTCTGCGGGAACGGCCGTCTATTGGCATCCGTCCGTCGGCCCCGTGCAAATGGGGGACACGGTCCTCGTGACGAAGCGCGGGACCGAGATCCTGACGACATCCGCCGAATGGCCGGTCGTACCGATTGCAGTGAAGGGATCGAATGTGGATGTCCCGGCGATCTTAGTCATCAATTCCTGATGGGAATTCTGGGAAAGAATTGAGGTTTTTTCGCCTCACGCTGCCAAAACGCAACCTAGGTTGAGAGTGAAGTAAAGCGCGACGTTCCTCCGTCGTGCTCGTCTCCCCTCAACTCAAGGAATGGCAGCCATGCGGATGACAGTCGGCGATCTCATGACGAAAAACTTGGTCCGAGTCTCAACCCGATGTTCGGCGGATGACGCGTTGGACATCCTTTCCCGCCACGAAGCGACGGAACTGTACGTGACCGATTCGCTCGGCCGCTTACTCGGCGTGTTGCCGGACTACGAGATCATCAAAGTCCAGCTTAGCGGCGAGTCCGAGGACGCAACCGTGGAGCAGTTCATGTCGCGCGGTGTGCCCGTCTTCAAACCAGAGACCGATGCCGCAGAAGTGGCTCGCCTGTTTCGAGACGCCCGGTTCAACCGCTTCCCCGTCGTCAGCGACGGACGCTTGGTCGGTGTCATCGGCCGCGACGACATCGTGCGCCTGATGGCCGTGCTGCGAAAAATGAAGTCGCCCACGAAGTGTGTGACTCCACCAGTCAAGCCGCCAAAGTTGGTCACCTCTCGCATCCGCACGAAGCGAGCACAAACAGTCGCGAAGACGCCTCCCGCACGCACTCGCACCAAACGCCCAACGGGCGCAGCAACATCGCCAGCCACCAAACGCTGATCGAAAACAGGTTGCCCAACTGAGAGGCTACCCGAAATGAAACGACTTGTTTTCAGGGTGCCACGGTCACGGCTTTGCGTGGCCGTGCTTTCATCGTCGCGAAGTCACGGCCACGCAAAGCCGTGATCGTGGCCCTGAACACGATGCCTCTCACTTAGCTGCGCCGACCGAGTTCTCGGACAGCCTCTGATGCCAGCCCCCTTCACATTGGCTCGCTTCCGACTTACAGGCGATGGCCCATTTGAATGGCCGCATCAGTACAAACAGACGATCCGACCCCATACTTGCCGAGGCTTCGCACAGCCGATACAAGTTTGTCGCCCGCCAAATCTGGCGGCACAAACGGGCGATTAACTCAGCGGCTAGAGTGCCATCTTCACACGGTGGAAGTCACTGGTTCGAATCCAGTATCGCCCATCAAACCGGTCACACAAACCCCTTGTTTTGTTGGTTTTCCCGACAGGACAAGGGGTTTTGCATTTGCCGCGCTGCACGGTTGCGAGGCTGTGCTGAGCGTTTCGGACGTGTTCCGCAGCGCCGGTGCAGCGCTGCTGGGGGTGGAAGCTCGCTCAAAGTGAGAATCGAGAACTTGCAGGTAGTGCTTCTCGGCGATCCGTTCGCTGTTGCCCAGCCATGCCGTGACGACGTGGCTCGGGAATGTCTCGGTCAGTTCCGTCTGACGAGAGCTTCGCAGGTTGTGCCACGCACGGGGCCATGCGACCAGTCCCGCGCGTTTGATGATTTTGCCGAACATCGTTCCGAGATTGACCGACCTCCAATCCCCTGTCACCGCTCCCGGCTTCCGCAGTGACGGCAACACGAACTCGGCTCCCACAACAGCCAGTTCATGTGCGTCTTCGAGGTACGGTCGCAACTCGGGGAAGATCGGCACCATCCGCGTCGCCTTGCCCGCGTGGTGTTCGGTCTTGGGCGAGTGAACCAGCATTCGACCGGCCGGAAGGTCGATGTCCTGCCAGCGGAGCAACAGCGGTTCGGACGGAACGCGCAGCCCGGCGAACCGAGACAACGCCACCAGCAACCGCCATTCGGCATTCGGGCAGGCGTCGATTACTTTCGCGATGGTGGCTTGGTCGATGAACCGTTGCCGATCGGGGTTCGCGGTCGATCCCCTGCCCACTCCGTCGAACGGGTTTGAGTCGATCAGCTTTCGACGAATGGCATCCTTGATGAATGTTCTGGCCAGCGCACAACGACGAACGACAGTCGCCGCCGACAGTTTCTCAGTCTTCTGCAAGTGCCGTCGAAAATCGTCTGCATCACCGGGAGTGACTTCGGCCAGTGTCTTGGCCTCACCAAAGAACGTGGTCAGGTTGCGAACCGTGTGACCGTAGAAGACGCTGGTCCCACCCTTCACGTCTTCGTTGCGTCGCTCAAGGTAATCATTGAGGAACACGACCAGAGTCACCGCCACGGGCTTGGCCGTTGGCTGGCGGGACTCGACCAAGCCGAACTCCGCCAACCGGTCATGGAGCGAAT
>CAMAYU010000337.1 GCA_945862235.1 Schlesneria paludicola DSM 18645 | reverse complement strand
GTTCAAAGTTCATTTTTCGCCGCGAAAAATGAACTTTGAACCACCTGACCCCGGCTTCTCCGCCAAGCGAATAGAAGGAACCCGCCATGTCTCGACTTCATCTGCCATTCTGCGGTTCACCTGATCACGGTCTCTCGCGACGAAGCTTTCTCGGCGCGAGTGGCCTCGCCGGAGCGACAGCCTTCGCGACGAACATGCAGGTGCTCGACCTGCTCAAGAATCCGTGCCTCGCCGGGGAACTGAAGCGTCAGCAGAAGAGCGTGATTTTGTTGTGGCTGGGTGGCGGGGCCAGCCAGCTTGAGACTTGGGATCCGAAACCGGGGCGGCCGACTGGCGGGCCGTTCCGTGCGATTCAGACTGACATTGCTGGCGTGCAGATCAGCGAACTCATGCCGAAGATGGCGCAGCGGCTGAAGACGACTGCCGTCATCCGTTCGCTCAACACTCGCAACGCCGATCATGGCGGCGGGACGCGACTCATGGAGACGGGCCGCGCGATGGAACAGGCCATCGACTACCCGGACCTCGGTGCGCTGATCGCCCGCGAGTTAGGACGGGCTGATAGTCAGGTTCCCGATTACGTTTCGATGTACTCGGAGACAGAAGGGCGTCACAAGGGCGGCTCGGGATTCCTCGGTGCTCGCTATGCGCCGACGTTCCTCACGGACAGCATGATCCCACCCAACATTCGTCGCCCTGAGTCGATCGCCGAAGTCGATCATCAGGAACGGGCTGACCTGCAAAAGCTCCTCGCCAAGCGATTTAACGAGAAGCGTTACAACGCCTCGGTCGCCAGCCACGGCATGGCCTATGAACGGGTTCGCGGGATGATGGCGAGCGAAAAACTGTTCGACATCGGGCAGGAGCCGCAAGCCGCGCGAGACTTCTTCGGCCCGACTCAGTTCCAAGAACAATGCCTGATCGCCAGACGCCTCGTCGAAGCAGGCGTGCCGTTCGTGAAGGTCGCTCGCGCGTGGTGGGACAGCCACGGACAGAACTTTGAAACGCACCTCGAACTCTGCGCGGACCTCGATCAGGGGATGTCGGCGCTGCTCGACGATCTGAAGCAGCGCGGGCTGCTCGACACGACGCTCGTCATCACGCTGGCCGAGTTCGGTCGCACGCCGAACATCAACGCCAGCCTCGGCCGCGATCACTTCGCCAGTGCCTGGAGCTGCACGCTTTCCGGCTGCGGCATCAAGGGTGGCTCGGTCTACGGCAAGACCGACGCCGATGGACAGAAGGTCGAAGAGGGCGAAATGAAATCGGGAGACCTCTTCGCCACGATCTTCGCGGCTCTCGGCATCGACCCGAAGAAGGAATACCAGATCGGAGCCAGGCCGATCCCCATCGTCGACTTCGGCTGCAAACCGGTGATGGACGTGCTGGCGTGATGGCGTCAGCCGTCGGTAATCAACCTCTTCTGAGCGGGGCGGCGTCAGCCCCCCGGTTCTTTGTTTTGGGCGTCAGCCCTCTTGCTCATCATCGGACACGAAGAGGGCTGACGCCGAAGAACCGGGGGGCTGACGCCGCCCCGCTCAGAAACGAAATGCGAATTGATTGAGAAAGCCAGATCCATGTTCACCGCCGATCCCACCAAGTTCAAGATTGCCAAATCCGCCCGCGTGCCGGGTATTTCCCTTTGCGTGGCGCTGGTCCCGCTGACTCAGCGGCTGCTCGTCGGAGGATCGGACTTCAAAGTTCGTGAGATCGACATGGCGAGCGACAAGCCGCAGCCGGTCGAGTTCACCGGCGAGGGGCATCAGAGCTACGTGACCGGTGCAGCGATCGCCGGTTCGCAGCTTGTGACCGGCGGCTATGACGGTCGTTTGATTTGGTGGGACATCGCGGCGCGAACGGCCTCGCGCAGTGTGGCGGCTCACGACAAGTGGATGCGCGGCGTGGTGGCGTCAGAGGATGGAAGGTTTGTTGCCAGCGTGGCCGATGACATGTTGTGCAAGGTTTGGGATGTCGCTTCGGGGAACTTGGTCCACACGTTGAGCGACCACAAGCCAACGACGCCGCATCATTTCCCGTCCATGCTTTACGCGGTCGCGTTCTCGCACGACGGTCAGCTTCTCGCGACCGGCGACAAAGTGGGGCATGTTGCTGTGTGGAATGTTGCCACCGGCAAGAAGGTTGGCGAAGTCGAAGCGCCGGTCCTCTACACGTGGGACCCGAAGCAACGGCGTCACTCGATCGGTGGCATTCGCAGTCTGGCCTTCGCGCCCGACAACCGACTGCTTGCGGTGGGAGGCATCGGGACGATCGGCAACATCGACCATCTCGACGGCCCGTCGCGGATTGAAGTTTTCGAGTGGCAGACGGGGAAGCGTGTTCACGAAATCAGCGACACGAAATTCAAGGGCCTTGTCGAACAGATCGCCTTCCCGCGCGAAGGGACTTGGTTCGTCTGCGGCGGCGGCGACAACGGCGGCTTCGTGTCGTTCTATGACTCGCAGACAGGCAAGGTCGTTCACCAAGACAAGGTGCCGATGCACCTCCACAAGTTCGTGCTGAATGCCGAGCAGAATACGCTCTACGCCGCGGGTCACGACCAGATTGTTGCGGTTGAATTCAAAGCCTCCGGCCCGCCGACGCCGCCTGCTCCCGCGTTGCCTGAAGAGTGAGCGACGTGACGTTTGGCGAAGACTATTTCCTCTCGCCCCGTGTTCGGCTGGCGTGTGGCGGGCGGTGCGTCAGGCTGATAGAAGCGGTCTGCGTTTCCGATCTCTTACGACACACTTCTTCGACACAGGCACTCCATGATTCACGTCCTTGCTCAGATTGAAACGACTCCCGGCCATCGCGACGACTTCTTGGGCGAGTTCGCCAAGGTGGCGATCCTCGTTCGTGAAGAAGCGGGCTGCATCGAGTACGGGGCGGCGGTCGATGTCGCCACCGGCATCTCGGTTCAACGGAATCTCGGTGAGAACGTGGTGATGATCGTCGAGAAGTGGGAGAGCATCGAGCATCTCCAGGCGCACTTGGTCGCCCCGCACATGATCGACTACCGCTCGCGCATCACCCTGTTCGTGCAGGGTGTCACGCTGCGAGTGCTGGAACCGAAGGTCTGACCTCCCGTCACCGTCATGAAAGAAAGAGCAGCATGTTTCGCATGATGGTTGGTGGGGGATGCGCCTGGTTGATGCAGTTGTTGTGTGTGACGAGCGGTCTGTCGGCCGAGCGGCCGCCGAACTTTGTCGTGATCTTTGCGGATGACCTCGGTTACGCGGACCTGCACTGTTTTGGTTCGCCTCATCAGGACACGCCGAACTTGGATCGGATGGCTGCCGAGGGGCGGCGGTTCACCAGTTTCTATGTCGCTCAAGCCGTCTGCTCGGCGTCGAGGACTGCGCTGCTGACCGGGTGCTATCCGAACCGAGTGGGAATCCACGGAGCACTGGGACCGGCGGCGACTCACGGCATTCACGCCGACGAAATGACGATCGCCGAGGTACTCAAGCCGCGCGGGTACGCGACCGCGATCTATGGCAAATGGCACCTCGGGCATCACCCCGAGTTCCTGCCGACTCGCCACGGCTTCGACGATTATTTGGGTTTGCCGTACTCGAACGACATGTGGCCGAAGCATCCGACGGCGAAGTTCCCTGACCTCCCGTTGATCGACGGTGAACGAACGGTCGCGACGAACCCCGATCAGTCGCAACTCACCACGCAGTACACCGAGCGAGCGGTGAAGTTCATTGAGCAGCATCAGTCGCAACCGTTCTTTCTCTACCTACCGCACACGATGCCGCACGTTCCGCTGTTTGTCTCGGACAAGCACGCGGGGAAGTCGAAGAACGGATTGCACGGCGATGTGATTGCCGAGATCGACTGGTCGGTGGGCCAAGTCCTCGCCACGTTGAAGAGGCTCAATCTGGATGACAACACGTTGGTGATCTTTACGTCGGACAACGGGCCGTGGCTGTCGTATGGACCTCACGCCGGTTCGGCCGGGCCACTGCGTGAAGGGAAAGGGACCACGTGGGACGGAGGCGTTCGTGTGCCGTGCGTCATGCGCTGGCCGGGTAAGATTCCGGCGAACACAGTCTGCAACGAACTCGCCGCGACGATCGATGTCCTGCCGACACTGGCCAAGCTGAGCGGATCCGAACTGCCAGCACTCAAGATCGACGGCCTCGATGTCAGCCCGCTGCTGACGGGCGACGCGACCGTCAAGACGCCTCACGCCGACTACTGGTTCTATTGGGGTGGCGAGTTACAGGCGATTCGCAGTGGTCGTTGGAAGCTGCACTTCCCGCATTCGTATCAGCACATCGACGTGCCGGGGGCTGAAGGACGACCGGGAAAACTCTCGTCCCCCAAAACAGAGCTTGCGTTGTTCGACTTGGAGACCGACATCGGCGAAGCTCACAACGTGGCGGCTCAGAACGAAGAGGTCGTCGTGCGACTGACGGCTCTGGCCGAGATGGCTCGCGCCGATTTGGGCGATACGATCACGAAGCGAGTTGGAACAGGAGTGCGTGCGGCAGGGCAGTTGAAGAAGTGATTGAGTCGTGCGAAGTGAAAAGTGATCAGTGCAAAGTGTGGGGCAGAACACACAGCCCGTGGTTGTTCATCGACGCCTCTGTTTAGTTTTTGTGAGCCGGGCGGCGTCAGCCCCCGGACACTGCGAATGAAGAGTCCGGGGGCT
>CAMAYU010000336.1 GCA_945862235.1 Schlesneria paludicola DSM 18645 | reverse complement strand
CCAGTGGAATTAGACGCACGTCTCACCTCCCGCGTTCTGAAGTGAGACATTTTCGTTTCCCCGGACGTCGAAACCATGTGCGTTGGTGGTCTCACGGAAACAGATCACCACCAGGAGGCGACCAGTCGTTTGGTTCGGCCACCGGCGTCGATGAGTCGGCGGCTCCAGCGTGCGACGGTCGAAGAGCAGATCAGTCCGGTGACGATCGGGATTCGTTCCGGCCAGATCGGAGCGATATAGGACGACTCCGTGGCGCAACTGTCGAACAGTGTGAAGTCGCGCAGTCGATCTTGGGATGCGTGCAATAGCTCGACCTCGTGTAGGACGCCGGGGCTGGTGTGTGCGAGTTCCGAATCCCAACCGATCTTGAAGGCAAACAGAGCCGTTCCGGCGGTGAAGTTGATTGCCGACGCGGCGACTCGATCACCCGCTGTCAGCTCGGAAACGACAACGTTGCCATGAGGAGCCAGTCCCTCGATGGCCTCGCGCACAAACGCTTCGCCTCGATGATTGGAGAGGCATGCGGTCCCCTCCTCGCCCTTCCACGAATCGAATTCCAACCGTAGGAAGGTGTCGAGCGCAGTGGCGATGCTCTCGGGATCGCGATGCAGTTTCAGCTCGACCGGTCCGATCTCTTCCAACTTGTTGCGACTGCGGCGGAACGTCTTGCGGCGCGACTTGCTCCAGTGTTCCGTCAGGTATTCGTCGGAAACGATCTCGGGAACGATGGCGGGAACCATCTTTTGCCCCAACGCGCGCCACGAATATCCGAGCCGCCGGACTGAGGCCATCAATTCGCGGGCCAGGATCGAGTCATATCTCAGGCCGGGGAATTCTACACCCTGATAGAGCCAGCCTCCCGAAGTGATGTGAGACAGGAGCAGGTCGAGAGCCTTTCCCGCGTGATCGGCATCGAGCAGCAGTCCCGTTCGAAACGTGTAGAGATTGGCCGAAGCCACCGCATGTGGCACGGGTAGCCCCGGAGTGACCTGAGCCAGCGAGAACCCTCCCGCCGCCAGCCAACGACCATCGCGCGTACTCTCGACCACGATCAAAACGTGTTCGCGATCTGGTGTGAGATGCTTCCAGGCGGGAAGCACAAATTCCGGGAGCAGAAACGGGTTGTCATGGCACGACCGCTTCGACAGGTCGCGCCAGCACGCGATCACCAGCGGATCGATCTCTGCCTGCGAGATCACTCGCACGTTCATCGAGGTCTTCGAGTAGACCGCCGGTTTGAACAAGTGGTCGAGCAGTTCGTTTGCCATCGTTAGCATCGACGCAACCTTATGGGGAATAGCCTGTCTGAAAGGCTTTGACCACGAGTCTGCAACGACTCGTCCAGATGCCCCGACAATCTCAGGTTGTCCGACGACCAAGATGGGTCAATCCGAACGGTACCTGATTCAGTTTAGTCGGTCCCTAACCACATGCGGGCCCAATCTCGGCACTCGATTACAAAACCTTAAGGGGGGCGATGCCGTGTTCAGAGTTTGACTGTGACAACGATTCCACCAGTCACACCAGAAGTATCAATCTGTTTCCCAAAGACCTCGCGGGGCGGGGTGGCTTGAATCGAGCGCCTCGCTCGCCCCAAGCGAATTTTGAGGCCGTCTCTCGCCGTTCTATTTGGGCGGCGAAGCGCCGACCACAGCCACACGTCGGGATGTTCGAGGCGGGGGCGGGGTGGCCCAGCTTGCTTCAAGTAATCTAGGCCACACATTCGTTCCCCATCTACTCACCTTTCTCGACACTCACAAAGACCGGCGGGCTGCTGTAGGTCGCTTTCATGACGAAGTTGATGGCGAAGTTGGCCATGACGACGGTGACTTGTTTCTCGACGGGTGGCGCGGTTTTGTCGGCCTTCAGGGTGATGAAGCCTTCGGTGGCGGTGCCGGTCAGCAAGGTCTGGCTTTGGTTGCTCTCCATCGTCACTCCTTCGGGCAGGCTGTTGGCGTAGACCTGTTCGAGGTGGCGGTAAATGAAGTCGAGCGTGACGTTGTGGTTCACGTCCTGCGCGCGGTTGAGTGTGATGGCGATCTTCTTCGACTCACCCGGCTTGAGGCGGATGTCGGTGTCGCTCAGTTTGATCGCCAAGAGATCGGCGGGTTGACCGATGCAGACCGTGTGTGTCTCGACGGGATAGTGCCCGCGACCGCCGCCGGGTGAGTAGTACTCTTGATACGGCGTGGCGACAGCGTTCAGTTCGAGAGCGGGCAGCCCTTCCCCTTGAGGATGTGATGCGGTGCCATAGATGCGCACGTCCGAAGCCAGCAGACCGGCATCGGGAGTCGCCGCGAGGACGATACAGCCGTCGAGGCCCTTCCCCGCCAGAATCCGTCCGCAGGTGGCCGTGATGTGGGGAGACAGTCCGTCGATGTGCAGTTGCACCTCGCCCGTGAAGCCATGCTTGCGAATGGCTCTCACGAAAATCTGGCCGTGCATTCCGGGTGTGAGCGGCGTCTTGTCGGTATCAACTTGCAGCTCGAAGTACGGCGTCGTGCGCGTGATTTGCAGGGCATATTCGAAACCCGGCCCGCCGCGCAGGTGAACGTCGCGAATCTCGACCGTGAACGTGCCGTCGGCCGGTGCCTCCCAACCTTCGAGCCAAGTGTCGGCATGAGTGAGCCGACCGAAGCGGCCGTCATCGTCCTCGCGCAACGCGGCTCCTTTGTCGTTGAGAATGCGCAGGAACGAATCGAGCTTCGACATCTGCCGCCGCGCGATCACTTCAAACGTGTACTTCTCACCCTTCTTCGCGACGAACGAGTAGCAGTCGAGATCGGCCTCCGCTTCGATCCGGCCGCTGATGACATTTGGCACTTCGACGGTCGCGGCGGTCATGGGCGAGTTGTTGTCGCCCGCCGCCTCATTCGTCAGCGGGAGGTTGGTCACGTAGAGCGGCACGGGGTTCGTAGACTGATCGCCGAGCGTGACCGGAACGAACGTCGAACCGAGCGGAGTATCAGCGGGCAACTTGATGAGCCCCTTCGGTTCAGCAGTGAGCAGCGCCCCGCTCAGTTCCAGCGGAGTCTCGACTCCCGCCGCGACGGCCTTCGGGAACGAACCGGTCACGAACGGACGTGAATTCGCCTCGATGCAGTACTCCCAATAAACGTTGCCGTGATAGCGGACATCGCGCACTTCGAGGAGGTATTCGCCCGCTTGCTCGAAGCGATGAACGAGGAGCGGGTCGGCAAACAGTTCGTTGTCGGCCATCGCAAGGACCGCCCCCTTCGTGTCGCGCAACGTGAGGATCGGGTCGGCGTGAGCCTGCAAATCATGAATCTTGTCCTGCAGCCGCTGGCAGCGGACTTGGAAGACGACCGTCTGCCCCGCCTCGACATTGAACTTCCAAAAGTCAAAGTCCTCAACCTTCTCGATCGCGCCGCACAGCGTCGCCGGAAGTGTGACGGCCTGCGCCTTGTCGGCCGTGTTATTATCAGCCACCTCGACGACGACAGGGTCGCGCGCCACAACTAGCTGTCCGATGGTGCTCGCACCATTCGGGGTCGCGATCCGAAACTCACGCACACCCGGCAGCGCATCCGCCGCCACCGTGAACTTGACCTTCAGCTTGAGCAACTCCTTCGGTTTTTCACCCGGCTTGAGAGCGGGTGCGTCTTTCGGCATCTCGGGCGGAACGACTTCACCCGTCACGCCAGTCCCGCTGACGAAGACTTGGTACGCACCGAGCATCGTGTAACGAGACTGCACCTCGCACTCGGAACTCGTCCCGATCTGAACAGCCACCGGCTTGAGGCTCATCAGCATCGGATACGACACCTGCGCCGAAGCGACAGACGCCACGCACAGCATCCCGAGGGAAGTACCAACCCGCAGCGTGAGCAAGGACGAATGGAACAGCGATTTAAAGAATGCGAGTAGAGCCATCAGGCAAGCGGCAGGTGTTCGCATCCTCTCCGTAGGATGGACGCCTCGTCCGTCCGAGTTGCCACCGAATTGGTCGGACGGACGAGGCGTCCATCCGACGGGGAAATCAAATCTTGCCGGTCGCCTAAGCCAAGCCGATGGCCTCTCCCACCCACGATGGCCCACGTGCTCGCTCACGCGGCGGGTTGATGTAGAACGGGACATTCGTCCTGAAACGGCATCACAGCCACTCATCAAGCCAGACACAAATCGTCGCATGGAGCGAGTCCTCAAAGCGGGAAGGACAAAGGCGGGAACCAACGCCCAAGATGGTACACACCGCCCCGCCCCGCATGGAACCGCGTTGACTGATCGGACGGAGCCAGCTCTTGGTTGGGCCTGTGGAACCCGCCGGGTGGAACCCGCGGCGCTTCGCCGCGCCAGCCCACACTGTTTTCCGACCGGAACCTGCCGAATCGCCCGGCTCCTGCCTCATCCTCGGATGTCTGCAGTCGTCGATATCTTTATCGCGCAGGGATCACCGCGATTAGCCGGGGGTTGAGCGTCGGCTAATCGCTGACATCCCTTATAGGATGAAGATTCGAGCAGTAATCTGCTTTGCTCAAATCTGTGATCCCCCAAAAACCGCGGATCAACCGGAAACGTGGAGTTGACGTCCGAAAGAGTGGAACGCTGGTTTTTGTTCAACGCTCGTGACTTGGTTTCTTGTGCAGCTCACCCAGCTTGCTTCTCTTTAGAGGCTATCCGAGAATTAGCGTGCCCATAACAGTTACGCAGGTATTGAGTTGGGTGCCACGGTCACGGCTTTGCGTGGCCGTGGCTTCGCTACGATCGAAGCACGGCCACGCAAAGCCGTG
>CAMAYU010000335.1 GCA_945862235.1 Schlesneria paludicola DSM 18645 | reverse complement strand
ACATCTCCGCTCCCCGTCAGTCGAATCCCATGCAGGCGCGGGATGCCTCGATCGTTGCGACCGTATGCGATCACCACCACGTCCCCGACGATCACCGGTGTCGCGATCGCAGGCCACAACTTGTTGGCGTCAGGATTGAAGTTGCCGCACGACCAGGAAACCAGCCCATCGGTCGCGTTGTGAATCGTGAGATGTTCGGCCCCCCACACCAAGATCGACTCCTTGCCTTGATGCTGAATGACGAGGGGCGTCGAGTATCCGTGATCACCTTCGGTGGGGGTCGAGTAATTGCGAGCGACCTTCCAGGCCATGTCGCCGGTGGCTTTGTCAAACGCCGCCAGCCAGGACTCGCCCTGGTGCATGCGAGTCATGATGACGTACTTCTCAGTCAGTACTGGCGAAGTGCCATGATCCCAAAACAGGGTGTCCTTACCGAACCGCTCGACGAGGTCCGTCTTCCAACGCACTTTTCCATCGAGTTCGACCGCCGCGAACGTGCCACTCTTGAAGAAGACAAACACGGCCTTGCCATCGGTGACCGGCGACGCATTGCTCCCCGACCCATTGCGATGCTTGCCCGCGTTCTCCTTGCCGAAAACCGCTCGCCACGTCTCAGCTCCCTTGGAGTCATAACACAGCAGCCCGTCATTCCCGTCGGCCGCGGATGTCAGATAGATCTTGTCATTGAGCAAGATCGGCGTAGAGCAGCCCTTACCCGGCAATCGTGTTCGCCAGAGATACTTTTCCGAGTCAAACTTAACGGGATAGTTCCCCTGCTCGACGCTGCCATTCCCCTGCGGCCCGCGCCACGATCGCCAGTCCGGATGTTCGGCCGCGAGCCCCCATTGCGCCGAGCAGCAAACGAACCCAGCACAGAAAACCAACCCAGCCGTAGCAATCAAACTCTTGTTTGGCATCGTTGTCGAAGTCCTTGGAATATCGTGTGAGGCCGTGACAGGGCGGCGGTAAACAACCTCCGTTGATTCTGCCTGAGGCTCAATGAAACGGAAAGCCTCCACGAGCAAGCGAGACACTTACCCTACGATATAGGCGAACAGTCGCTGAAACCGTTCTGGCGAAGACTGTGGGATGCATCGGCGAGGCTTTGGCATTGTTCGCACACCTGTTCAGCACGGACTCTCGCGATCATCCGCCACACGAATCCGCGCATCCTGCGGCGAGACAATCACCCGCTCCTGCTTGAACGTCCCCGCCGCCCGAATCGCCTCCAACTGTGAAGCCACATGCGATTGAAAGTCACCGTACATCTTTCGACTCCAGCAAAGGCGATGAACCACGAAAGACACGAATCACACGAAAGAAGACGAGAGAATCTGATTTGGGTGACACAGGTTGGAGTCTTCGCCTACCTGTGTGCCAACGGCACAGGAGGACAAATTGTGGCTGCGTCATCATGACGAAACCTTTTCTGGCTTCGCCACCCCCCGCAGGCTCAAAGCCGCCAACCGGGGCTACGCTGCGCCTTACCGACGTGCATGGGCATATGGTGAAAGAGCTTCTCTCGTAGTTCGGTGTCACACGCACTCGCAAACGGCAGGTGAGCAGTGTTCACCAACCGAGACAGAATTGGAAGGTACACCACAAACGCCGTGGACTTGTCGTCGATGGGCCAACACGCTTGCGAGAGTGGCACGCCGTCGTTACGGTGTTCTGACAGATGTCAGAATGTTGCCCGCCTGCATTTCCCTCCCCAAGGAGTTCCACGATGATTCGCCGTCGAGGTTTTACGTTGATCGAGTTGTTGGTTGTCATTGCGATCATTGCCGTCCTGATCGCACTGCTGCTTCCGGCCGTTCAGCAGGCCCGTGAGGCCGCCCGACGGACGCAGTGCAAAAACAACATGAAACAGATCGGTCTGGCACTACACAACTACGAGAGCACCACCACCGTGTTTCCGCCGAGTAGCACGAGCGGTCTCACGAAGGGAGTCTGGGGATATCCCGGCACTGGCCCGAGTGACCCCAACATCCATCTGCACAGCTTCGCCAGCCTTATTCTGCCGTACGTCGATCAAGCGAGCCTGTACGGCACAATCGACTACAACGTCTCCTCGTTGGCCTTGGCCAATCGCACCGCAGCCTCCAAAGTCTTGAAGTTTTATCGCTGCCCCAGTTACTCGGGGCAGTCCATGAGTACCGATCCGCTGTACACGGCAGGCTCTTTGAACAACCCCAGTTTCGCGATCCGCAACTATGTCACCCTCGGGGCCAAGACGGTCTTGGGACTGGCCGGAGCGGTGCCGGCGGAAGGCGTCATGTTTCCCGGTTCAAAAACGGGATTTCGCGACATGCTCGATGGAAGTTCGAATACCGTTGTCATCGCTGAGACGCGCGAACAGTCGGCATCCGTTTGGATTGACGGAACGAGCGCGTCCGTGGCGGCTCGATGGACGAACTTGGCGAGTCCAACATTTGCGGGAACGTCCAACTCGATCAACTACAAGCCCTATTTCCCCGGCGGTGTCTTTCCAAATTCGATTGGCCAACTCTACGGACCATCGAGCCAACACACGGGTGGTGCGCATCATCTGATGGGTGACGGTGCTGTTCGCTTCATTTCTGAGAACCTTGATGTCGTTGTCTACGATGCTCTTGTCTCACGAAATGGCGGCGAAGTTGTGGGTGAATTCTAAAATCGAAGTGCCGCTGTTTTTCGAAGGTTTCAAAGTAAGGAGTGGCCGATGTCACGAGCGACGGTCTGGTTGGTGGGCTTCATTGCGTTGGCGCAATTCGCATTGAGTCACGCGGCTGACGACGGCATCGTCGATCCCTCACAAGGCAACTGGCTCGGAGAGTGGAACATCGACGGCGGTGGCACCGGCAAACTGACCGGCAAAATCATCGGTTTGGGACGAGGCGAGTACCGCGCCACGTTCGTCGCCTATGACGGAGGCGAACAGGAGAGTGAATCATTCACATTCTCACTTAATGGCACGGCGCTGATCGACGGCCGGATCGAGTTCGCAACGAGCATCAACCTCGGGCCACTCGGGATGTTCGACTACACGGCGTACATCAAAGAGGGCGAACTGAATGGACGGTACTCGAACGGTAAGAACTACAAGGGAGGCTTCTCACTGAAGCGACACGTCATCAAGCCGAGTGACATCGGCGCGAAGCCTCTACCGGGTGCCATCGTGCTGTTTGACGGAACGAATCTCGAACAATGGAAGGTCGCTGCGGGAGACAACCTTCGATGGCGCATTCGCGACGGCGCGTTGGAGAACGTCCCCGTTGAAGACAACACAACATTCGAGCGACAACATCTTGCCAGCCGTGAATCGTTCCGAAACGGCCAGATTCACATGGAGTATCGGACGCCCTATCTCCCCGAGTCACGCGAGCAAGCGCGCGGTCAGGGCGGTGTCTTTCTCAGAGGCCGGTACGAAGTACAGATTGTCGATGACTTCGGCTTCCCACGGATCAAGAACGCCCTCGGGGAGTTTGCCGACAACGACATCTCTGGAGCGGTCTTTGGACAGCACGCGCCCCGCGAAGCAGCATCACTCCCACCCGGAGAATGGCAGTCACTCGATTTGACCATCATTTCTCCCGAGTTGAACGCCGAGGGAAAGGTTCAGAAACCCGGCATGTTGACGGCGGTTCACAACGGCATCACTGTCCAAGAACGAGTTGCCCTCGAACGTCCCACCAAGGATTCACCATTCGCTGTTGGGATCGAACCGGCGGGGATGATTCTTGAAGACGCCGGGCAAGCCGTTCAATACCGCAACATTTGGATGGTGCGTCTCGATCAAGCGGACAAGCAGTGAACTCATCGACTGGAACGAGGGGAAGTACATCTCCGTAATCGGGATCATCCGGACGGTCTCGTCGAGAAGGGTTCGTCGAGAAGGTTTCGTCATCCGTGCGACTTGATGAATCGCTCGCTCAACGCCAGCATACCGCTGGCCTCTCACCTCTTCTGTTCAAGACAGAGACAATCGGCAGCGTGCGTGCAGACGCTCTGCACGACGATGAAAAACAGGATCGCATCATGTCGTCGCGTAACCCGTCTTCCAGCGAATCGGCCTTGCAACCGGACCAGTGTGCCGAGTCGCTAAAAGCACTCAGCGACCCGGTGCGGTTGAAAATCGTCAATTGTCTGCGGAGCGGGCCGCGCAATGTTGGGCAACTGGCTGTCGAGTTGGATGTCACCATTGTGATGATGTCACATCATCTGACCATTCTGCACCATGGTGGACTCGTCGAACGTTGTAAGCTCGGCAGGTTTGTTGAGTACAAGTTAACTCCTTTAGTCTTCGTCAAAGGCCGCCGGGGCAACGACTGTCTGGACTTCGGCTGCTGCCGACTGGAATTTCCGAAAGAGTGACCGCAGGGTGGCCGTGCATGAGTTGGCTTGAACTTACCCCACATTCTTACAAAGTTTGCCAGTGTCGGTTCGCAGTGGCGGTTGCGTCCGACTTGTTTGGCGGGGTGTGGGGTTGGTGCGTCTCGAAGACTCGACGCACCCTACATCTGGTTTCACTTTGGATGAAACCTCGGGTTTCGCGACGACATTCCAACACGGTCTTCTGTCGCTGTCAGGTCACTTGTCGGAGCCGAGCGGGCGACCGTTAACCGTGTAGGACAGTTTTTCGGTCGCTGGTGTGATCGGTTTACTGTCGAGGGTTTTCCCTCGGCAGACGACAGAGACCTTTTTCGGCTGAGCGGATTCGGGCGGGGTGGCTGGGTTCGAGTCTTCGAGTTCCCCGTCTTCGAGATCAATGTTGAACCTGCTGGGGGCGAAGAAGCATCGACCCCAGCCACACACCCGGCGTGCTGCAGGCCATCAAGGATGTACGTC
>CAMAYU010000334.1 GCA_945862235.1 Schlesneria paludicola DSM 18645 | reverse complement strand
CGGCGGTGGCTTCGGCGGGGTATGGGGCTTGTTTCGGGTTGTTGCCGATCGGGTGGATCGTGGTCGCGGCCGTGTTCCTGTTTCATCTGACGGTGAGGAGCGGGCATTTTGAGATTGTGAAGCGGTCGGTGGCGGCGTTGTCGCCGGATCGTCGAGTGCAGGCGCTGCTGATCGCGTTTTGCTTTGGGACGTTTATTGAAGGAGCGGCCGGATTCGGGACTCCGGTGGCGATCTGTGCGGCGCTGATGATTGGGTTGGGATTTTCGCCGCTGTATGCCGCCGGGTTGGCGCTGATTGCCAATACGTCGCCGGTGGCGTTCGGGGCGCTCGGGACGCCGATCATCACGCTGGCCAAGGTGTCGGGCCTCGATGAGATGGCGTTGTGCCAGATGGCTGGGCGTCAGTTGCCGTTCTTTTCGCTCATCGTTCCGGCGTGGCTGGTCGCGGTGATGTCGGGTTGGCGAGGCGTCGTGGGGTGCTGGCCCGCGATTGTTGTTTGCGGCGGAGTGTTTGCGCTGCTGCAGTTTCTTACCGCCAACTATCACGGGCCGACGCTGGTCGATGTGGTCGGCGGCTTGGGATCGCTGGTCGCTCTGGCGGTGATGCTGCGGTTCTGGCAACCGAAGGAGATCTGGCGGTTTCCGGATGAGCCGCCTCACGCCGAGATGGTGGCCGACACGCCGTTGATGACGAAGCAGGTGGTGACGGCGTGGATGCCGTGGGTCTTTCTTTCGGTGCTGGTCTTCACGTGGGGTTGGCCTGACGTGAAGGTGATGCTCAATGGCGGGCCGCCCGATCGGCCGAATGTCTTGGCGGGGTACACGAAGTTCACCGTGCCCGTGCCGGGATTGCACAACCGCGTCTATCGCACGGCACCGGTCGCGCCCGTTGCGGCGGGAGCCGATCGCGCCGCAGAGGCCGAGAAAGCCGTGATGGAAGTTCCGTGGTTGGCCACGACCGGCACGGGGATTTTCCTCGCCGCGATTCTGACGGCGCTGTGGCTGCGCATTCCGGCGAAAGACTTCGTTGCGCAGTTCGGTCGGACCGTGTGGGAGATGCGCTGGGCCTTGTTCACGATCGCGTCGATGCTCGCGCTGGCTTTCACGACCAAGTATGGCGGCAGTGATGCGACGATGGGCTTGGCGTTCACTCACACGGGCTGGTTCTATCCGTTCTTCGCACCGTTGCTCGGCTGGCTGGGAGTCGCGCTGACCGGCAGCGACACCTCATCGAACGCGCTGTTTGGCAGCCTGCAACGGATCACGGCGGAGCAACTCGGATTGAATCCAATCTTGATCGTGGCCTCGAACAGCACCGGCGGCGTGATGGGCAAGATGATCGACGCTCAAAGCATCGTGGTCGCAGCGGTCGCCACCGAGCAAAAAGGGGGCGAGGGCAAAATCCTGCGATTCGTCTTCCTGCACAGCGTGATCCTAGCCGCGCTAGTCGGAGCGTTGACGATGCTGCAAGCCTACGTCCTGACGTGGATGATCCCCGGCTGATGGACCTGACGGTCGCTTCGGCATGGTTCGAGCGGATCGATTGAGCGGAGTGAGTCCCGGTGCAACCCGGACTGGCGTTCCATCGCAGCGGCAAGCAGGGCCATCGCCTTTTTCAATTTATACCGCTCGCGGTATCGGGTGCCACGGTCACGGAGCTTCGACGTGACCGTGAGTTTAAGTGAAGCTGTTTCTCATTCTCACGGCCACGCCGAGGACTCCGTGACCGTGGCACCCCATCTCGCTGATCCGAAAACGCGATGGCTCTGGGTGGCGAGTTGCACATGTTGCGAGTGATTCATCGCCCCTGTTACGCTCCAATCGCTAAGCAGAAGCCTTCCGAATTGGAACCCGCATGAATCTGATCGTCCTTGCCCTGCGCCGCCCGCTGACCGTGGTGGTCGCGCTGATCGCCATCACCCTGTCGTGTGGTGTGGCGCTGCGTCCCAAGAGTTGCGATGCGTGGCTGGCGCAGTACGGAATCGAGCTGCCGCTGAAGCGGATGAAGGTCGATATCTTTCCGGCGTTGAATCTGCCGGTGATCTACGTCTGCCAGCCCTACGGCGGGATGGACCCCGCGCAGATGGAGGGCCTGCTCACCAATTACTACGAGTACCACTTCCTCTACATCGGCAACATCCATCACGTCGAGAGCCGCAACGTGCAGGGAATGGCTCTGATGAAACTGACGTTTCACTCGGGGACCAACATGGCGCAGGCGATGGCCGAGACCATCAACTACGTCAACCGGTCTCGGGCGATGATGCCACCCGGCACGGTGCCACCGTTCGTGATGCGGTTCGACACGGGGAGCGTTCCGGTCGGATACCTCGTGCTGTCGAGTGCCACTCGGACCGTGAACGAGATCACCGATCAAGCACTCAACAAAGTGAGGCCCCTCTTCTCGGCGCTGCCCGGTGTGTCGGCCCCACCGCCGTTTGGAGGAAGTGCCCGGTCGATCGTCATTCGAGCCAACGCCGACAAGCTCCGGTCCTATGGAGTCTCGCCCGATGATGTCATCACCGCGCTGGGAGCGGGGAACACCGTCAGTCCGTCGGGCAACATCCATGTCGGCGACAAGTACCCCGTGGTGCCGACCAACGCGATGGTGAAGAACCCGCAGGATTTGGGAGCCATCCCGATCAAACAGTCCGGCAGTGCGTCGGTCTATTTGCGTGACATCGGCATCATCGAAGACGCGGCTGACATCACGACCGGCTACGCGCTGGTCAACGGCCGCCGCGCGGTCTACATCCTCGCGACGAAGCGAGCCGAAGCCTCGACCATGTCGGTCATCGACGAGATCAAGTCGGCTCTCCCCAAGATGCAGAAAGAATTGCCCGACGACATCAAGGTGACGTTCGAGTTCGACCAGTCGCCGTATGTCACTCGCGCCATCAACAGCCTTTGGAGCGAAGGGCTGTTTGGCGCATGCCTCACCGGGGTGATGGTCCTCGTCTTCCTGCGAGATTGGCGCAGCGCGTTGATTGTCGTGCTGAACATCCCGCTGGCGATCATGTCATCGGTCGTTGGCCTCTGGCTGTGCGGACAGACGATCAACCTGATGACGCTCGGCGGGCTGGCTCTCGCCGTCGGCATCCTCGTCGATGAAGCGACCGTCGAGATCGAGAACATCCACACGCAGTTCCATCACACCGGTTCTGTGGCGCGAGCCGTCCGGCTCGGAAACGCTCAAACCGCCGTCCCGCGTTTGCTGGCGATGCTCTGCATCCTGGCGGTCTTCGTCCCGTCGTTCTTCATGGAGGGAGCGGCCCGAGAACTGTTCGTCCCGCTCTCACTGGCCGTCGGCTTCGCGATGATCGCCAGCTACGTCCTGTCGAGTACGTTCGTGCCGGTGGTCTGCGTCTGGCTGATGAAGGGACGAGGGACGAGTGTTGCCTCGAACTTCGACGGCCATCAGGCCGGAGTCATCCCCTCGCCCCTCTCGTCGGGGGAGAGGGCTACGGTGAGGGGGCCAAGCGGCGAAAACGCTCCCGATCTCGTGACTTCTTCTGCCGGACGAACCCCGACATTCGAGCCAACTCAAACCCCGAAAGCCCCCCTCACCCTAACCCTCTCCCCCGAAGACGGGGGAGAGGGGACAACAGGAACAGCCACGAAGAGCGCAGTAGCCGGTCGTCCTTCGTTCCTCTTGAACACGTACACACTCTTCGTCATCGGATTCATCAAGATTCGACTGCTGAGCGTGCTGGTCTACTTCATGATCTGCGGCGGGGTCATCGTGACACTTGGCAGTCGGCTCGGTTGGGAAATCTTTCCGTCAGCCGATGTCGGTGAGTTTCGTCTGCGTCTCCGCGCACCGGATGGCACGCACATCACGAAGACCGAGCAGATCACGCTCGACGTGCTCGACGTGATTCGCGAGCAGGTTGGCGGTCAGAACATCGAGCTGACACTCGGCTACGTCGGGACGGTCCCGGCCAGTTTTCCGATCAACGCGGTCTATCAATGGTCTCGCGGGCCAGAAGAGGCGTTGCTGCGGATCGCCCTCAAGCACGGCAGCGGCATCAGCACGGAAGCGCTGAAGGAGACGTTGCGGGCCGAGTTGGCGAAGCGGCTCCCCGATGTCCGCTGCTCGTTCGAGCCGGGCGACATCATCAGCGAGGTGATGAGTTTCGGCTCGCCCACGCCGATCGAGATCGCCGCGCGCGGGGCCAGTCTCGATGACAACCGGGCGTTCATTCTCAAGGTCAAAGCCGAGCTGGAAAAGCTGCCGTACCTGCGAGACATCCAGGTCGCACAGTCGCTCGATTATCCGACCGTCAATGTGCAGATCGACCGCGAAAAGGCGGGACTCAGCGGCACGACGGCGGCTCAGATTTCGAGGTCCGTCGTCGCGGGAACGTCCTCCACGCGGTTCCTTGTCCCCAACTACTGGCCCGATCCGAAGAGCGGCATCGGGTATCAAGTGCAGCTGGAAATTCCGCAGCGTGAGATGCGCACGTCCGATGATCTCGGCATGATCCCCGTGAATCACAGCGGCAACCACGCACTGCTTCTGCGCGACGTGGCCGACATCAGCCCCGGCAAGATGCCCGGCCAGTTCGACCGCTATAACATGAAGCGCGAGATCACACTGACCGCCAACATCGAACCGCTCAGCGCAGGGGGACTCGATCTGGGGCGAGCGTCTCAAAAAATCCTGGCCATTCTCAAACGCTTGGAGAAGTCGGGCGAACAACCTGCCAGCGTGACGACCGAGCTGCGCGGACAGATTCCTCCGATGAGACAGATGCTGAGCGGACTCGGTGTCGGGCTGTTGCTCGCCGTCGTCGTGATCTTCCTGATGCTGACCGCCAACTTCCAATCGGTGCGGCTCTCGCTGGC
>CAMAYU010000333.1 GCA_945862235.1 Schlesneria paludicola DSM 18645 | reverse complement strand
GCCACCTCGCCGGCCTCGGCGGCTTCCTCATGAGAAAGCGCGATGGAAACCCCGGCTGGATCACACTCTGGCGCGGCCTCGACAAACTCCTACTCGCCATCAGAGGATTCGTCGCAATGAACCAAAGATGTGGGTAAGTTCAAGCCCTCTAAAGCCAGTCTCCGTCTGATGTCCGACAATCTCCGCTTGGTGTTCCACAGACTGCGTTTGATGTCTCATGGACTGCGATTGGTGACACCCAGAATGCTTTTGGTCCCGCCCGGAATGAATTTGGTGTCACTGAATTAGCGGTTGATGCGTACTCAATCGTTCCCGATGTGACGTGAGCGGCCGATGTTTTGCCAGCAATCGCACAAAAACTAAAAAAATCCTGTGAAGAGCGAACAAATATAGATTTTGGGTGAGTAAAGCCTACTGAGAGGGTATTCGAGAAGTTGTTTCGCTATTAGCAGCGAGCAGGTCATGAGTTGGGTGCCACGGTCACGGCTTTGCGTGGCCGTGCTTTCGTTGCGATCAAAGCACGGCCACGCAAAGCCGTGACCGTGGCACGCTGAAAACAACCCATTTCTTTCCGGATAGCCTCTTAGGGCCTGCATTTTCTGAAGCCCGGCTTGTCTTCAAGCTGGGCTGTTTGTTTTGACCGGCCGACTCGGCGCGAGCCGCTTCAATCCCGCCGAGGTCGCTGGTAGTCTCTCGTCTCGACAAGACTCTCACCAAATAGACGCCGTCAATGGAGATTCACAGATGACTGGACGATGGACAACGCGACTGTGTGCTTGGGCTTTGGCCGCGATGACGACCTTTTCAACTTCAGCGGGGTCCGCGTGGGCCGACGATCCGTGGCTCGTGTTTGAAGGGGGCGATGGTCCCGGCAAGGGAAAGCACATCGTGCTGATCAGCGGCGATGATGAATACCGCTCGGAAGAAGCACTTCCTCAGCTCGCAAAAATTCTCTCGAAGCATCACGGCTTCAAATGCACGGTGCTGTTCTCGATCGACACTCAGACCGGCTTCATCAAGCCGAACCATGACGACAAGTCGCCCGATCACACGCCGGGGATCGAGGCTCTCAAGACGGCCGATCTCGCGATCCTCGGACTGCGGTTCCGGAACATGCCTGACGAGCAGATGCAGCACTTCGTCGATTACATCGAAGCGGGCAAGCCGGTCATTGGAACACGCACTTCGACGCATTCCTTCCACATCCCCAAGGGGAGCAAGTTCGAGAAGTACACGTGGACCTACGGCGGCAAGGACTATGAAAAGGGCTTCGGCAAGCAGGTGCTGGGTGAAACCTGGATCAGCCACCACGGGCAGCATGGTTCGCAGAGCACGCGCGGTTTGATCGCGCAGGGGCAGGAAGGCCATGCGATTTTGAAGGGGATCAAAAGTGGAGACATCTGGGGACCGTCGGACGTGTACGGCGTGACGTTGCCTCTTCCCGGTGACAGCCAGCCGCTCGTGTTGGGCCAGATTTTGAAGGGAATGAAATTTGACGACGCTCCGCTCGAAGGACCGAAGAACGAACCGATGATGCCCGTCGCGTGGACGAAGTCATACAAGAGCGCGTCGGGCAACGTGGCTCGCATCTTCACGACGACGATGGGTGCGGCAACTGATTTGGAAGCCGAGGGGACTCGCCGCCTGATCGTCAACGCGGCCTATTGGGCCGTCGGAATGGAAGCCAAGATCGCAGACAAGTCGAACGTCGATCTGGTTGGTGACTACAAGCCGACCAAGTTCGGTTTCGGCAGCTTCCAGAAAGAGAAGAAGCCAGCCGACTTCGCGAAGTAGTTGCTTGCTCTCGTCGAGAAGAAGAAATCGGGAACACTGATTGGCGCTGATCTTCACTGATTTCGATCAGCGGAGACGAGTGAAAATCAGTGTTCCGGATTCTGGCTGTATTCCGCAATGCAACTGAAGTCCGGCTTCGCTTTGTTAGCCGGACTTAGAGATCAATGAACCCGCCCTGTCCCTTGTCGTGAGTCGCATGTCACCCTTCGATCTTTCGGTGCTGTTCTTCCTGCAATTGGCGGTCATCTTGGGGGCGTGCCGTTTCGTCGGGCTGATCGCGCGCCGGTTGGGGCAACCGCAGGTCGTGGCTGAGATGGTCGCGGGTGTGTTCCTCGGGCCATCGTTGTTGGGATTGTTGGCTCCCGACCTGCAGCGGCTCCTGTTTCCCGAGGACTCGAAGGCGATTCTGTTCACCGTGGCGCAGGTCGGGATCGCGCTCTACATGTTTCTAGTCGGCGTGGAATTCCGGACGGACTTGTTCGTCGAGCGATTCAAGTCGGCAGCCGCGATCTCGGTGGCGGGGATGGTCGTGCCATTTGTCTTCGGCGTGGCAGTCGCCTTGTGGCTGGTGCAGTCCCCGGGTGAGTTCTTCACGGCCAAGATCAAAGCGTGGGAGGCGGGACTGTTCCTCGGTGCGGCGATGTGCATCACGGCGTTCCCGATGCTCGCGCGGATCATCGTGGAGCGTGGCTTATCGGGAACAACACTCGGCACGCTGTCATTGGCCGCCGGTGCGATGGGCGATGCGGCGGCCTGGTGCTTGCTCGCGATCGTCCTCTCCAGTTCCGAATCCAATCCGTCGATCGCCGCGCTGGCGATTGGCGGTGGCTTGGCGTACAGCGTGTTCGTCCTGACGGTCGGACGCTGGGCGTTGAAGCCTTTGGGACGGATGGCCGAGCGGGAAGGAAAGGTTACTCCCGCAATGCTGTCCGTCGCTCTGATGCTGACGATGCTTGGGTCATGGGTCACGGACTCCATCGGCATCTATGCGATCTTCGGCGCGTTCATGCTCGGTTGCGCGATGCCGCGCGGCTTGTTCTCGCGCGAGCTGACTCGGCAAATCGAACCGATGGCCACGAGTCTCCTCGTTCCCGTGTTCTTCACGTACTCGGGTTTGAACACGCGGCTCCTCGATCTGGTGACGACGCCACAACTGTGGCTCGTCGCGTTGGTCGTGTTCCTCGCGGCGTGCCTCGGCAAGGGAGTTGGCTGCTGGGGAGCGGCTCGTTTGAGCGGAGAAGACCAGCGCACGTCACTGGCCATCGGCACACTGATGAACGCGCGCGGCCTGATGGAACTGATCATCATCAACATCGGTCTGGAGCGAGGCATCATCACGCCACAGCTCTTCGCGATCTTGGTGGTGATGGCAGTGGCCACAACGCTGATGACCTCGCCGCTGCTCGGCTGGCTTTACCCCAGTCTTGGTGAGCCGGGCGGCGTCAGCCCTCGGACATTTGAGCGGAAAGAGTCCGAGGGCTGACGCCCAATGGCACTCACTTTGAGCGGCACGGCGCTAGCCGCCGGTAAACGGAGTTGCGTTTCCAAGCAAAGAACCGGCGGCTAGCGCCGTGCCGCTCACGGAGTGAATGACAAAGTGAGTGCCATTGGGCTGACGCCGCCCGGCTCACCAAGACTCCATTTGAGAAAGGGTCTCATCAAAGACCGCGTGAAGTACAACTCATTCAATCGTGGGCCGGTTCCGGCGCGTTGGTCTTCGGCGGCGGCTCGAGTTCCTCCACAACGTGGGGATGCGTCGCCTCCCACTTCATCCAGAAGTCGGACGGGTGCGTCTTCCGCCACAGGGCGAGGGCGTTGCCGACATGGCTGAAGAACGTGTACTTGCCCGCGATGTCGCTGTCCGATTGTTCGGTCGTCGTTTGAATCACCCAATCGGCCGCCTTGAGAATGAACTCACGCGGCGGATGGAGTTCTTCGGGAGCGATCGCCAGCCATTCCAAGTGATGTCCCGTCGCGATGACCTTTTTGTAGAGTTCGTCGTCGATCGGCTTCTTGAGCGCAGCTTCTCCTTCGGACCAGTTTGAAGGCCAATGGCCATCGGGGAATTGGCAGGTCACGATCAAGTCGCGCACCGATTTGAGATGCTCCATGATCTGGGATCGCGTGGCGTCAGAGAGGATGTCGTGGTCATCGTCCAACCGCACGAGAACCATCAGTGAGTACAGCCGATGCGTCCCGCTACAAACTCCAAATCGCTTGTGCCCGCGCATCAGCCGCTCGGCCAACAGATCGAATGAGATTTCGCGACCGTGGCGTGTCGTCCATGTTTTCTGCGGAGCGATCCACAATCCGAACGCGAGGGCCGACCATTCGACTTCCGCTTCGTCGAGCCGGAAATCGCGGAGCGCCTCTTGCAGGACATCGGCCACTTCACGGCGACGGTTCGGCGTGAAGACCGGCTCGTGCAGATCGACTCCCGCCTCGGTCAGGCAAGCCAGCCAGTGATCGTGATGAACCGAGGCACATTCCTCTTTACCCCAACGAATCGCCACACCATCCGGTCGTTCTTGCAAGAGTGGGGCGATCTGGTTGCCCCACGAGGCCAGAAACTGACCGTGATCGACGAGGTGGTCTTTCAGTGCCTCACCCGACATGACCTTCGGGTCTTTGAATTTTGCGTTGAGCCACCAGGCGCGAATCGCATGTTCGACGTAGTTCGACTTGAGCTTCTCCTTCGCAAACTTCGGTCGGATTTTCGCGAGGACCGCCGCCAGTTCTTCATCGCTCACCACTTCCGCATCATCGTAGAGCGGCTCCACGGTGAGTGGCTTCGTGCGCGGAACCACGACGGTCTGCACGGCACGCGACACGCCGACTTCATGCAGTACGCGCTGCCGCGCCACGGGCGAACCGACCGCCCACGAAGCGACCAACGCCACGAGGGCCAGGGCTTGCACGGCGATCACTTGTTGTCGGGAGACTCGTCCGGTCTTCATCTTGTGCTCTCAGTTGTGAGTTGGGGCTGTCTGCTGGAGTCAGGGTCTTGAGCGGCAGCTCGTCTTACTGACTTTCCGAGCGGGGCGGCGTCAGCCCCCCGGTTTTCTTGGACATCAACTCTTCGTCGTTGTAGCGAAGAACCAGGGGGCTGAC
>CAMAYU010000332.1 GCA_945862235.1 Schlesneria paludicola DSM 18645 | reverse complement strand
GCGTCAGCCCCCCGGTTCCTGGGCGTCAGCCCGAACTGGAAGAACCGGGGGGCTGACGCCGCCCCGCTCGGAAACCGCTCACTTTGTGCTGCGTAAGGTTTAGAAAGCCAGCACGAGCTTCCGCTCACGCTCGACAGCGTGGACAGAAGCAGCCCGTGCGAGCCATGTACGTTCGATAGTCAGCGCCGAATCGTTCGACCAGCTTGGCTTCCTCACGATCAGTTCGCGCAACCAACAGACCCAGCACGGTGAGACCTGTGATGGCCACCAGCCAATTCGTCGTCGCCAACGATGCGTAGACAACGGCTCCAGCAACGCCGATGTAGAACGGATGTCGAATCCAACGATAGGGGCCGGAGACAACCAGCGTGTGCTCGCGCCGCGTTACTACGGTGTCGGTCAGGTTCTTGCCGAGATGACTGAACGTCCAGATGACCCACACATAGGCTGCGGCCCCGATCGAGATGCCGCTCCAGCGGAGCCACTCCGGCAGCGGCAATGACGACCAGCGCGTGAGAGACGGACCGACGAGAAACGCGATCATCACTGCCGCTCCGACCGCCGCCACCAGTCGGAGCGAGATCAGAATGAACCAACCCTCCTGCCGACGGTCGAGCCGTTCACCCGTGAGCTGAGACTGAATCCGGAAGTAAGCCATCACGGGAACGAAGAGACACATTCCCACCAGGAGTGCGTTTCGGAATGGTTGGTCGTTGGGCATGGAACAGTCCGGTTGGTGCGGTTCTCACAACGGAGCATCTCAAAACTAGCCCGACGCGCAAGCGAGGGCTGACCGTTCGATGTTTGCGAAGCCCTCGCTTGCGCGTCGGGCTAGTTTTTTCAGTCGAAGTCCGGCTTTTCCGAAAGCTGGACTTCGGTGGCTGAGTGTCATTCAACTACCCGTGCGACCGGCAAACTGTTGCCGAAGCGTTTGAAGTCTTTGAGAGTCCAGATGACCTTCTTCTCCGCCGTGACTTCAATGAGCTGAGGGTTATCCGGACCAGCGTGGCAATTGACAATGAACGTGTTGCCGTTCGGCAGGCGTTCGACCATCGTTACCCATGCCAGCGTGATGCCGGGGAGTTCCTTCTCTTCGACCGACCAGACTGTCTTGCCGTCCTTGTTCACTTCCAAAACCTTGTGACCGTCACCCGCGCCGATCAGCGTGTTGCCGTTGGCCAGTCTCAGCGCGCTGTAGACCTTCGAGCCGACCTTGTACTCCCAGACGATCTTGCCGTCGGCGTCGTACTCCTTCACGGCGTGATCCGATTCATGAGCGACAAGGTAATGTCCGTTGTCGAGCTTCCGCACCAGCCGCGTGTCGGTGTGCGGATTGGGGTTCTCGACCTTGAGGGCGATCTGTTTGTGAATCTTCCCGTCGGCATCGACCTCAATGATCCGAGCCGGGCCGCTCTCCACGATCATCGTGTGACCGTTGGCCAGCCGCTGGAAGGCGTGGACTTCGACTCGCTTCCCTTCGTTGCCGTTCTGCTTGCCCGCGTTGTATTGCCAGACCGTCTTGCCATCGGGTGTGACCTCGACGATCTCGGTCCACGACTTCTGAAACAGGATATTTTCATTTGCGAGCCGCCACGCATCGTGAATGTCTCGAATCGGCTGCTGCCAGGTGAACTCACCCTTCTCATCGACGAGAGCCAGCACCTTCGCCGAGTAATCGCCGATCAAGACCTTCCTCGGTTTGCCGGTCTGAATTGACGAGTGATCAGCGGCCCGGACGGCCAGTGTCGAACAGAGCATCACACACACCACAGCCAACCGAATCACAAACGAGCGCATGAGCGAGAGCCTTCAAAAAATGAGGTGGAACTGAGGAGTCGATACGACGAAAGGAGATCTCCTTTCGTCGTATTTTTTTTCGTCTAACCGCGTGGGCAACGCCCCGCGCGTCTGAGTCTACACGCGCGAGCAACGCGCGGGGCATTGCCTACGCAGAGCGATGAAGGCTACTTTCAGACAATCCCAATGCGTGTGGCCCGACAACATTAAACACCGATTCAACGTGTCGTCTCAATCCGTCCCGGCTCAGGCGAAGTCGCCCTTGGTGATGCGGAGGACTTCGTCGAGCGTGGTCGTGCCGTCGAGGACTCGGGCATAGCCGTTCATGCGCAGCGTCATCATCCCTTGCTTGAGGGCGTAGTCACGGATGGCGGCCGAGCTGGCGCGTTGGATGCACAGACGGCCGATCTCGTGATCGGTGCGGAGCAACTCGAAGATCGCGCGGCGGCCGGCGTAACCCGTGCTACGACATTCGCGGCAGCCGACGGGCTTCCACAGTTTCTCCGGGAGCGGACGTGGGAAGTCGGTGGGGAACTCGTCCGGGTCGTGAACGTAGGCCTCCTTACAGTGCTTGCAGAGGACGCGGATCAGTCGCTGAGCCAACACGCCTTCGACTGTACTCGCGACGAGATACGGCTCGACGCCCATGTCGATCAGTCGCGCGAACGCGCTCGGGGCATCGTTCGTGTGGAGCGTGCTGAACACGAGATGGCCGGTCAGCGACGACTGGATCGCCGCGTCGGCCGTCTCACCATCGCGAATTTCTCCGATCAGGATGATGTCTGGGTCGTGACGGAGAATGCTTCGTAGGGCGGCGGCGAATGTCAGGCCCACTTTCGCATGAACCTGAATCTGGCTGATGCCGGGGTTCTGGTACTCGACGGGGTCTTCCACGGTAACGATCTTGACGGTCGGGTCTTTGATCTCGTTGAGAGCGCTGTACAGCGTCGAGGTCTTGCCGCTCCCGGTCGGTCCCGTGACCAGCACAATGCCGTGCGGCATCGAGATGAGATCGCGAAACGTCTTCGCCATGCCGGCGTCCATCCCGACGTTCTTCAGATTGAAGACCATGCGACCCTTATCGAGCAGTCGCAGCACGACTCCTTCGCCATGCACCATCGGGATGATCGAGACGCGCACGTCGATCTCGCGACCACTGATTTTCAACTTGATGCGACCGTCTTGCGGGATCCGTTTCTCGGCGATGTTCAGCTTCGACATGATCTTCAACCGCGTGACGATCGCCGCGTAGAAGTGCGCGATCGACTCGGGGACCGGCTGGACTCGCAGCAGGCCATCGACGCGGTAGCGGATGATCAGGCCGTGTTCCTGTGGCTCGATGTGAACGTCGCTCGACTGTTGTTCGAGAGCCTCCATCAGCAGCTCGTTCACCAGCTTGATGACCGAAGCGTTCTCGGCCTGCGACGCGAGGTCCGCATCATCCGCCGACAGATCGCTGAGCAACTCCACGCCGTCAGCCGTCCGCTGTGCCACCAGCTCATTCAGCGTGTCGCCGCCAACGCCCAGATGCTCCTTGATGAGTTCCACCACATCCAACCGGCGAGCCAACACCGGGACGAGATGAAACCCGCTGACCGACTCCAGTTCTTCCAGCGCCTCAAGATTGAAGGGGTCGCACGTCGCCACGACCACACTGCCGTTGCGCCGCGTGATCGGCAGCAGTGAGTGACGGAAGACGGCCGTCGTCGGGAACTGCATCAGCAGGTCGTGGTCGATCAGCTCCTGCTTGACCTCAATGAACGGCATCCCCAATTCGTCGGCGAACGCCTTGAGAACCTCGTCTTCATTGACCAGCCCCAATTCGATGAGCGCCCGATCAAGCCGCCGTCCCGCCACCTGAGGCAATGCCGTATCGATCTGCTGGCGAGTCACCAGCCCATGTCGAATCAAAGTCTGTGCGATGTCCATGAAGTCTGGCGTCTCATTGCGGCAAACGGCGAGAGTTGTCTTCCCAACACCAACCCGAAGTGTGAACGAGGATGTCGATTGACGTTCCCCTCGTTCACACTTCGGGTTGGTGTTGGCGAAACCATTTCCTGTCGGTCGCCTTACGGCAAAAACGGAAGCGACAACCGACAGGTCGCCGCGCTTGCCCGGCATTCTCGCGTGAACCCAACAAACAGGGCAAGGCGAAGAGATCATTGGCTGCGGAACGAATTCAGAAACGGTTCAAGTCGCGGTGTTCTTGGGCATCAGGTGCGCGCGGGGTGGCCCAGCTTGCTTCAGCAAACAGAAAGAGACCCATATCATTTCACCCCACTCATAATCGCGATGAGTGTCATCCCGGTGAGCAGTACGTAAATCGTCCCGACCGCATACGGCACCCACATCCGCGTGTTTTCATGTTTCAGAAAATGCAACTTGTCTTCTGTGGAAAGCTCTCCTTGCTTGACTGAAACTCGGTCATGTTCTTCTACGGACACCTTGCCTGAGTCATAGTCCCGCAGAAGTCTGGAGAGGAGACTGCTGTAGATCAGAGCAATCGGGATCAGCATGATGCCGATAACGGGAATCACAAAACCGAGGATCGAAAGCAGCGGCAATTGTTTGATACTTCGGTAGACACCATCAACTCGCTTTGCAGTCTGCTTGTCCATCTGGTTCCCGTTCTCTGTGTAAATCACGACCGGTCGCTGAGGTTTGATTTCTGCCAAACGGTGTTGCGAATATCGCATGAGCAGTGAGCAGACACCGAACGCGCATGGTCGCGCTTTGATGAAGAAAGGGTCGGGCGTTCCAATTTCAAAATTGGCCAAAAGACCCGTGTGATGATCGGACACCGCATGGTCGGCCAATTTCGAAATTGGAACACCCGACCCCAAAATGGGAACGCGACCTCGGAGCACTGAGTCCGCAGTGGGCGAACTCTCACGCGAAGACTTCCTCGACCACTTCGCCTTCGTTAACGGTCGGGCGTTCGGGGCGGCCTTGCAGGCGGTAGATCAGTTCGGTGTGGTCGAGACCCAGCGCGGCGAGGATTGTCGCGTGCAGAGAATGGACGTGGACCTTGCGTTCGATCGCGTGCATGCCGAACTCGTCGGTCGCTCCGATGATCTGGCCACCTTTGACGCCACCGCCCGCCATCCAGGTGGTGAAGCCGTAGGGATTGTGGTCGCGACCGTCTCCCTTCTC
>CAMAYU010000331.1 GCA_945862235.1 Schlesneria paludicola DSM 18645 | reverse complement strand
TGCCGTAAGGCCCCGGACGGGTTGTCGAAGAATCCGGGGCCTTACGGCACCCGGCTCACCAAAACTCCACCGACAAATCACGACTGTGATTGATGTGCCGATGCGTTGTGCCCTCGATCACTCACGGACCTGCTTGACCAGCTTATGGACCGACGCGGCGATCCGTTCTTCGATGCCCTCGGCCCAGCGGAAGGAGGGGCGGCCGTACTCGTACAGGTTCGAGCCGCCTTCGTAGCCCCCCTCGTTCCAGACGCGGCGCGAGGGGATGTACGAGATCATGTCGTCGGCATAACCGCAGACCCACGTTCCCGGCCCGAACTCTTGCTTGAACCGTAGTGCGTAGTCCACGACGGTCTCGGCTCCTTGACCGATGACGAGCATCTCCTTCCCGAGTCGCCACGCATGAACGGGGTACGGATAGGCCGCTTCCAACTTTTCGCCGGCATCGAGCTTCTGGAGCAGTCGTCCCGCCCAGCGCGCCTTGATGGCGTTGGAGTCCTTGAGCAGCTCCTGCAATTCCTCGCGCGAGACGACCTTCAGATACGGCAAGTCGATCAACTCGAACGCCGTCTTCAAACCCGATGAGACCGGCGTGAGCGGTTGCTGCAACGCCTCTTCGACTCCGATCGCCAACTGATGGCCGTACTTTTGACACAGCTCGACCGTCCGTCGCGGCAGCGGGTTTTGGTCGCCGCCGCACGTGTTGACGAACATCGCCGTCGCACCGGGGTGGTTCTTCTCCAGCTCAACTTGAGCGAAGCCAGGATAGTCACCACACCATTTGAGGAAGCTGAGCGTCGTCGGGTGACAGGCGTAGCCGAACAGGATCGCGTCGAGCCGTCCGTCGGGGCGCGTCACCGTGAGGATCGGCACCGCATGATCGACCGGCCCTACGAGCGGCGTTCCGTTGGCCAACATCATCGGCACATCGGCCTCGCGATTGTTGCGGCGGTTCACCGCGAAGGTCGCTCGTCCTTCACCCATTTGCAGCCGAGCCGGTGCCAGATTTTTGAGTGCCTCGCTCACCATTTGCACCGACTTCGTCACCATGAACGCCGTGTACTCGTTCACCAGCGCAACTTGCTCGGAGTCGATCGGGTAGTAATCGACGAGATCATCGCCCAGCCTCGGGCCGCAGTGATTGTGCGAGAACGTGAACATCACCTGCGCCCGCTTCAGTCCGAACTTCTGCTCGACTTGCGCGAACACGAGATCGCTCATCACCTTGGGCACGCCCTGAAAGTCGCTCGTGATGAGGACCGCCCGATGCCCCGCCGCATCTTCCAATGCGAGCGCCTTCATCCACAGCTCATGCAATTTCCCGTCCGGCGCCCGCTTTGATCCATACCCCGCCAACCAAACCCCCTTCTCGGGGGTGATGACGGCCTTTGCGATCCCCGCCTTCCAACTCCCCGCGCTGAGCACATTGTCCGCAGCCTTCTCTTGAGCAACGGCTGTCGCGGTACTGAATGCAATCGCAACAAAGGCGACAACGACCGTCACCCACTTCAAAAGCTGGACACAACAAGCTCGAAGAATCAATCCAGACGATGTGGTGAACGGCATCAAAAATCTCCGGCTAGCCAAGCGAGTTCAGTTCGAGGTTATCCGAGGTTTTTGGGGAGACTGTCAGTGACTGGGAAGAGGTCGCCCGTTTTCATTCCGAGCAGATGTCAGCGATTAGCCAAGGGGCGTGCTATTTCCACAACGACTTGCGGACCTTGCTCAGTTTGAGGACCGCGAGCGACTTTCCTTGCAGCGGGTAGGTCTCGCCGGAATCGTAGCTTTTCTCGTTGGAGTCGCTGGCCGTGTCGAGTAGCGGTTCCCACGTTTCGTTCGTGACGTGAGGTGGCAGGCGGAACGCAATTTGGTCGCTGTGGGCGTTGAACAGAATGAGCAGCGTGTCTCCCGTGATGCGACGGCCGCGCTCATCGAACTCGTCCACCATCTGACCCTCGATCCTCATGCCGAGGCAGCGTGTGTAGTGCTTGTTCCAGTCCTGCTCGGTCATTTCGATGCCGAGCGGAGTGAGCCAGATCACGTCGCGACCGGTTTCTCCGGGATGCGCACCGCCCGTGAAAAACTTGCGACGTTGCAGTACGGGCTGCTCCTGCCAGATGCGGATCACGCGGCGCACGAACTCCAGAAACTCGTCCTCTTCCGCCGTCAGTCGCCAACGCAGCCAACTGACCGGACTGTCCTGGCAGTACGCGTTGTTGTTGCCTCCCTGTGATTGGCTCAGTTCATCGCCGCCGCGCAGCATCGCGACTCCTTGCGAGAACAGCAGCGTGGCAATGAAGTTTCGTTTCTGCCGCATCCGCAGTTCGCGAATCGTCGCGTCGGGAGTCGGTCCTTCAGCACCGCAGTTCCAACTGAGGTTGTGATCGTCGCCGTCGCGGTTGTGTTCGCCGTTCGCTTCGTTGTGCTTGTGGTCGTAGCTGACGAGATCGTGCAGGCAGAAGCCGTCATGTGAGGTCACGAAGTTGATGCTGGCATACGGACGACGACCGTTGTGTTGGTAGAGATCGCTGCTGCCGCACAGTCGCGTGGCAAACTCGGGTGCCGTGTGACCGTCGCCTCGCCAGAAGCGTCGAATGCAGTCGCGATACTTGCCGTTCCATTCGGTCCATTGCACCGGAAAGTTGCCGACCTGATAGCCGTTGTGCCCGACATCCCACGGCTCGGCGATCAGCTTCACGTGCGACAGGATCGGGTCTTGATGCAGGATGTCGAGGAACCCGCCGAACCGGTCGAAGTCGAGCGACTCGCGGCCGAGTGTTGTCGCGAGATCAAAACGAAACCCATCGACGTGCATCTCGCTCACCCAGTAACGCAGGCTGTCGGTCACGAGTTGCAGGACTCGCGGCGACTGCATGTTCAGCGAGTTGCCGCAGCCGGTCACATCGTGATAGTGACGCGCATCACCCGGCATCAGGCGGTAGTACGAGGCATTGTCCACTCCCTTGAGCGACAGCGTCGGGCCAAGTTGATTCCCTTCGCATGTGTGGTTGTAGACGACATCCAGGATCACCTCGAACCCGTGCCGGTGCAGTGTTCGCACCATGCGTTTGAACTCGTTGACCGAAGCCTGCGGATCGCGATCTGCGGCCAGTCGAAGATCGGGGGCGAAGAAGCCGAGCGTGTTGTAGCCCCAATAATTGGTCAGCCCGCGTTCCGTCACGAATCGCTCGTCAACGTGATGATGGACGGGCAGCAGCTCGATGGCGGTCACTCCCAACGAACGGAGATGCCGCAGCGAACCTTCATCCGCCAGCCCGGCATACGTCCCGCGATGCTCCTTCGGCACCCACGGACTCTTGAACGAGAAGCCCTTCACGTGCATCTCGTAAATCAGCGTCTTGTGCCACGGCGTGCGCGGCGGCGCGTCTCCCAGCCAACGAAATGACGGGTTGATGACCGCTGCCAGCGGAGCCGTCGCGGCATTGTCACGCTCATCAAAACTGACATCGCTGGCCGCGTCGCCCACCTTGTATCCGAAGGCTTCATCGGTCCACGTCAGATCGCGACCGATCCCCTTCGCGTAGGGATCGAGCAACACCTTGTTCGCATTGAACCGGTGTCCGCGATGAGGCTCATAGGGGCCGTGGACTCGAAAGCCATAAAGCTGACCGGGACGCACATCGGGACAGAACCCATGCCACACGCGGTCGGTTTGCTCGGGCAACGGAACGCGATGCGACTCGCGCACGGCCTTGGGCGAATCAAACAAACAGAGATCAACCTGCGTCGCATGTTCCGAGAACACGGCGAAATTGACACCCTTGCCATCCCATGTGGCTCCCAATGGCGTGGGCCGTCCTGGCCAGACTCGCATTGCAATCAACTCCGTGCAGAGACAGTTTCAAAAATCATCAACGGGAGCGCGCGTCCTGATTTAGTGGAAAGCGTTTCCAGCAACAAGCGGAAGGTTGCTATCTGGTTTGAAGACCACCGTGTGATCGACTCTCTCGTCACGGCGAGACACGCTTGTTGTTACTGCGTTCGTGCTATTTTCTTGATCCAAGTACGGTCTTCCGAACGTCGTCACCGACTTTGGGAACGATGTCGCGATCACATCCCTTTCTTTCCGATGAGCCACAGGACGCTAGCCGCAGTTTGTGTCATTCGAACCGGAGCCCGCGCCCACGGCTGATTGCAGACTGCGTCACTTCGGAAAGTGATTGCGGCCCCGCTGATGAATCCTTAACAAGGTTCCCACAACAGGATTCATCTGCGAGAGGCACCTCGCCGCTTCTGACAGTTTGTTCACCACTTCGCTCTCTGGTAGAACCGCGACATCCCATAGGAGACTTGCATGGACCCCAATCCTTTCGCCGTTCTGTCACTGATCGTGGCCCCATCGATTCTCACCAACGCGGCGTCGGTACTGATCATGAGTACCAGCAATCGTCTGGCGCGAGCGGTGGATCGGGCGCGAGAGATTTCCAAGCAACTGGAAGAGGCCACCGATTTCACTTCGGCCAATGCCCAGCGCCGCCTGCGGGATCTGACCGCATCCGAGAAGCGGACTCTGCTCTTGTTGCAAGCCTTGCGGAGCTTCTACGTGTCTCTGGGCGGCTTCTCGTCCGCAGCGCTGGTTTCTCTGCTGGGAGCCGTCATGGTTCCGATCGGTATGCACACAACCGTCCACGCCTTGGAAGTGGCGGGAGTCGGTGTCGGCATGGTAGCCGTCGGCTCACTGGTCTACGGCTCGGTCCTGCTGTTGCAGGAGACCCGGATCGCCGTGCAGGTAATTACCGAACGCGCGGCCACGGTCCACGAACGAGCCAGCGATTCGGTGGTGAGAAGCGACAATCGCCTCTGAATGTTTCGTCACAAAATCACGTTCGGCGCGGGTCTCCCGACCCCACCGAACAACGCCTCCGCCTTGTGTGCCACGGTCACACCGTCTTCGGGGTGGCCGTGCTCTTCGGTTTGGCTTTCTCAGCAA
>CAMAYU010000330.1 GCA_945862235.1 Schlesneria paludicola DSM 18645 | reverse complement strand
GTCGTATACTTTGGCTTGCTTTTACTCATGTCTTCCGTGCTGATGAAGCACGGCCCCATTGAAGCGCCCCACCTTATTGCTACTTCGGTTCGCATGACGGGTCTTCCGTGCTGATGAAGCACGGCCCCATTGAAGCGAGCGGCGGCGTGTGACGCTGCTGCAAAAAGCCCGCGTCTTCCGTGCTGATGAAGCACGGCCCCATTGAAGCCAGTCCTTGCCGAATGGCGTGGAATCGTTGCTCGAGTCTTCCGTGCTGATGAAGCACGGCCCCATTGAAGCACGACCGGCTTTGACGCGCCGAACGTCGATTGTGTGGTCTTCCGTGCTGATGAAGCACGGCCCCATTGAAGCATCGGTGGCCTCGTCTTCCTCATCACCGAAGTCCAGAGGTCTTCCGTGCTGATGAAGCACGGCCCCATTGAAGCGGTTCCGCATCGACGACTATGTTCGCGAGGATGGCGTTGTCTTCCGTGCTTCTGTGGCTGAACGTAGCGGAGGGGGCGACGTTCTGGCTGTCGTGCCTGACCGATCTGAAGAATCGAGGCGTGACCGACATCTTCATCACCTGTGTCGATGGGCTCACGGGATTCCCGGAAGTGATTCAAACGGCGCTCCCCCAGGCTCGCGTGCAGTTGTGCATCGTGCATCTGGTCCAAGCCGCTCTGAAGTATGTCACCGAGGCCGACAGTCGCGCAGCGGTTCGAGATCTCCGCAACATCTATCAGGCAGCCACGGTGCTGGAGGCCGAGCAAGCCTTGCAGACGTTTGGCGAACGCTGGGATGCAAAATATCCGACGATCTCCAAACAGTGGACGACGAAGTGGCCACACATCATTTCAATGTTCGATCTGCCGCCGGCGATCCGCAAAGCGACCTACACGACGAACATGATCGAGTCCGTGAATCGTGTCATTCGCAAGTTCACACGCAACCGAAAACAATACCCGAACCGCGAGTCGGCATTGAAGCTGATCTACCTGGCGATCCACGAAGCCTCGAAGAACTGAACGATGCCCATCCCCAAGTGGAAAGAAGCCCGCAACCACTTCGCAATCCTCGTTGAAGACCGAATGCCAAAGACGCTCAACTGATCCCCACACACTTCAACTGATCCTGACTGACACATGATTCCTGACAAGCCCGCCGGCATCGATCCTGCCACCGGCAAAACGATCTGGGAAGGCGCATCCCCAAAGCACCGCATGAACGACTACGCCTCGCCGCTGATTGCCGGAGACAAGCTGTTTGCTCCGCGCGAAGACGGAACGGTGTTCGTCGCCAGCGTGGCCAATGACCAGTTTGAATTACTGTCTGAGAACAACATGGCCGAGTCCGTCATCGGCTCGCCCGTCCCGGCCTCGAACCGCACTCTCATCCTCGGCGAACAACATCTGTTCTGTGTCGCCTCTGAGTGATTGTCACTGCGACGGCGATTCAACGACCGTTCCTTCCTCTTATGCCGCGCCAATTGCCATTGAACTTGACTGGCAGTTCCTTGCTAGCTCGAACACGTCAGCTCGGACCACCCGCCGCGATGCGACAGCGAAAGACGATTCACGCCGTACACGCGCGGCCGTCCGCGACCCCGGTTTCGTCACCGGCGGCGGCAGGTCACGCAGGGCCGAGTCCTTCCGCAACCGACCGACCAGCGTGACGTTTTCCGCCAAGAGTGGCCTCACGATCGGTCGCTTGGTGAAGCTGCCGTCGATCACGATCCACACGCGCTTGCCCGCCGCGTGCAGCATGCGAACGACCCGTCTGCACGAGCATCGTCTGAAGCGACCAGCCGTACTGCGACGGCCGCTTCGACACGTCCTGCCGTCTCACGGACAGCAACGACCAGATCGGCAGACCGATGGTGCCCCAACGAACGTGCCTCACGCAGGCCGCCAGCGTCACCCAGGCGTGACCGTAACAGAACTCGTTGCCCGTCGGTCCGGGTGTCAGATCGTGATGCCGTATTCAATCTTCCGGGGCGGCCCCATCCATCTTCGGCCCGTAGCGTTTCGTGGGCGGACCACCGAAGCGGCGGTGCCCTCAATCGCCAACCACGCCCGCGGCGATCGCACGGCCTGCCGCACACCAGCGCGAGCACCCGGTCGCCGACCTCGCGCCACCGACGACCGTCCGTCTGCAAGAAGTGGGAGAAGTCGCGATAGTCGTGCTGCAACGTCGCGGCCCGCATCTAGGTCGTCACCGTTCGCCGCCCACCCGCGAACCCCGCAACCAGCATCAACCGCCAACGCGACCGCCCGTCCAACACCGCCGCGAGCCACTCCACACACTCAGCCCATTCCTTCGACGCTCGATAAACTGCCACCCGTGGCTCTCCGTCGGTCACGGTTCAGGCCGTCAGACAACCCGAACTCTTCCCCGGTGAGCCACACTTTTGAACAGACCAACTCGCAATCAATGACATCGTCAGTTGGCAGAAAGTGCAGGAGGTCAATGCACCAGCAGAAAGTCGCGACTGTTGAAGAGGCCCCACATCAGATCCTGAGCCGCGTCGAGGCGCTGCGGTTCGCCATACGAAGCAAAGTGGCGCTGGGCGACTTCGAGTTCTTTGGCGGTCGGCCGACGGGACAGGCTCCACAAGTAAACGTCCTCGACCAGCGGATCGTTCGTCGGATGCAGCTTGATCAGTTGCGCGATGCGACCGTTGGCGTCGGTGACTCTACGCAGGATCGAGGTGCCGTTGAGCAGGTGCAGCGCCTGGAGCATGTTCGATTCGCCATCGCGCTCGCATTCGCAGGCTTCGGCTCGCTGGGGCTTGCCGAACAGCAACAGGAACTCGCTCGTCACTTCGGCATCGGGAAGCTGCGCGGCCGTAAAATTGGCGGGCGCACCGCCGAAGTTCTCCCGCACTCCGGTCCCCTGAACGAGCGAATCGAGCAGCGCCTCGGCGGAGACTCGCCGCGGGATCGCGTGCGAAAAGTTCATCGTGTCGTGGCGGTTGCTGTCGTTCGACAGGCTGCTCCGCTGGTACGTCTGTGAGTTCACGATCCGCCGCATCAGGTGACGCACGTCGAACCGGTGCTCGACAAAATCCTTCGTCAGGGCGTCGAGTAGTTCGGGGTTGATCGGCGGATTCGTCGTGCGCAGATCGTCCACCGGATCGGTGATGCCCCGATGGAAGAAGTAACTCCAATAACGGTTGGTCAGGCTGCGAGCGAACCTCGGGTTGTCGGCCGCCGTCAGCCATTTCGCAAACACGACGCGACGATCGGTTCCGGCCGCGATCTCGGGTTCGCCACCACCAAGGTATCGCGGCGGTTGCAGCTTGCCGGAACGAGGGTTCGTCGAAGAACCGGCCGCGAGTTGCAGCGTGACTGATCGCGCGTTGGGGACTCCCGGCAGCCGCGGGTCTGCTTTGGCCGTGACCTGATTGAAGAAGCTGCTCAGGCCGTAATAGTCCTCCTGCGTCCAGTTCTCCATCGGGTGCGTGTGGCACCGGGCACACAGCATGCGCACGCCGACGAAGACTTGCGCGACTCGCTCGAGCGTCTCGTTCGTGTCCTTGCTGATCAGAAAGTATGCGCCGGTGGGATCGTCGGCCGAGCCGCCTCGCCCGACCAGCAGTTGTCGGGTCATCTCGTCGAGCGGCACGTTGGCCGCGACCGCGTTGCGGATCCATTCGCGGAAGGCATACATCGCCGGCTCGCTCAATCGCACGCGCGAGTTCTGCAACAGGTCGCCCCACTTGAGCGACCAGTGATCGACGAACTCGGGTCGAGCGAACAGGACATCAACGGCCTTGGCCCGCTTGCCGGGATCGGCGTCCGCGACAAACTTGCGGACCTCGTCTGGAGTCGGCTGTAACCCGATCAGATCGAGCGACACACGACGCAGGAATTCCTCGTCACTCGCCAACACGGACGGTGTGATTTTGAGATCGTTCAACTTCGCAATGACATGCTGATCGACGAAGTTGTCGGTCGGCACCGGCGTCGGTTGGAACTGCGGCTGCCGCTTGAGCACGATCAGGCGCGAAGCCGCAAACTTTCGCTCGAACCGCGCCACGACCGCCGACTCGCCCAGTTCGCGCGCCGTCACGAGACCGGCCTCCGTGACATCGGCCACTCCCTCGGTGTTGACGTTGAAGATCGCCAGCTTGGTGACATCGCGCGTCGAACCGTCCGTGTAATGCGCGATCAGTTGCAGGCCGTGTCGCATGCCCGGCTCGACGACGAGCCGCTCGGGAAAGATTCGCACGGACTCAACCTCGTTCTTGTCGTCGAGGTCCGAGTTGGCGCCCTGCTCGATCCACTGCCGCAGAATTGTTTCCGAGAGGCTACCGCGCGTGATACGGATGCCGCCCCGATGAGGCACGTCGCCGATCGGCTTCGTCAGCAGCAGGCTGTTCGCGGGGTTCAGCCGGTTGATGCGACGCCCCTGCGCGTCGGTGGCCACCGCGAGAAAGTCCTGCTCCGCCACGCCACCGCGCAGCGACAGCTTGAAGCCGTTCTTGCCGAGCGAATACCCGTGGCAGGCTCCCGCGTTGCAGCCCCCTTTCGAGAGGACGGGCATCACCTCGTGGTGGAAGCTGTACGGCAACTCTGCAGCAGGCAGTTCGATCTTGAGCGGGACTTCCACGGTCTGACCGGCCGCCTGAACGACCAGCTTCGTCTCACCCGTCTTTAGAGGCATGATCCAACCCTGCTTCACGACCGCGACCGTTTCATCCGAGCTGCGAATGACCGCGCCGTCCGTCAAATCAACGGCCAGCCCTTCGGCCGTTCGCCCGCTGACGATCAGTGACTGCTCGTAACGATGATGCTTCAGCGTCAGAGACGAGGGTGTGACTTGGATCGCGCCGGTGATCGGCAGATCCTCAGCCAGCGAAGACGCACACCAAACGGCTAGCAAGCCGAAGGCAAACAGCGGGCGAACAGAATTGCGGATCGGTGACACCATGTTGAGCCTCTAAATGTGAGCGAGGTCGGCTGAGTGACGTAGTCCAGACCCCAGGACGATCAGGGGTCGGGTGGTTCAAAGTTCATTTTTCGCCGCGAAAAATGAACT
>CAMAYU010000329.1 GCA_945862235.1 Schlesneria paludicola DSM 18645 | reverse complement strand
ACTTGGGTCAAATTTTGTTCCGCGCAGGGAAGCCAGTCATGAGCGTGTCTATTGTCGTTCCGATCTACAACGAAGTCGAAAACATCCCGTTGCTGCACGAGGCGGTGACGAACGTGATGCAGCAGTTGGGCCAGCCGTACGAGTTGATTCTCGTCAACGATGGCTCGAAGGATGGATCGACCGCCGCGTTGGAAGACCTCGCGCGAAAAGACTCGCACGTGAAGGTGATCGAGTTCCGCAAGAACTATGGTCAGACCGCCGCGATGCAGGCTGGGATGCAGGCCGCCGCGATGGAGGCGATCGTGCTGCTCGACGGCGATCTTCAGAACGATCCGACCGACATTCCGATGATGCTGGCGAAGCTTGATGAGGGCTTCGATCTCGTTCACGGTTGGCGGAAGAATCGGCAGGACACGTTCATCAATCGCAAGCTGCCGTCGAAGATTGCCAACTGGCTGATCTCTTACGTCACGAAGTTCCCGGTTCACGATCTCGGTTGCACGCTGAAGGCGATCAAGACGGAGATCGCTCAGGAATTGCAGCTCTTCGGTGAGATGCACCGGTTCATTCCGATCCTCGCACATTGGCGCGGAGCCAAGTGCGTCGAGGTCGTGACGCAGCATCATGCCCGGCGCTTCGGCACGTCGAAGTACGGCATCTCGCGCACGACGCGCGTGCTGCTCGACCTGATGACTGTGAAGTATTTCATCCAGTACGTCGTCAGCCCGATGAAGTTGTTCGGTTCGATCGGACTGCTCAGCTTTGTCGTCACCGCGTTGTCGGGAGCCGGGACGGTGTGGATGAAGGTCTCGGGCGGAGTCGATATGACCGGCAATCCGTTGCTGCTGCTGACCGTCATGTCGTTAATGATGGGGGTGCAGTTCCTGTTCTTCGGGATGCTGGGGGAACTCTGTTCGCGCATCTACTTCGCCGCCCAAAACCAGACGAACTACACCGTCCGCCGCACATGGAACTTCGAGGAGCAGGCTGTGTCGATCAATGCATCTGCTCGTCGCGCCGCGTGATGTGTCCGAGGTTGAGGTCCGACTTAGCCCTCACGCAGCACAAAGTGAGAGGTTTCCGAGCGGGGCGGCGTCAGCCCCCCGGTTCTTCCGAAGAGGGCTGACGCCTAAGAACCGGGGGCTGACGCCGCCCCGCTCAGATGTCTCACCACGGACCGCGTGAGGTGTCGCTTTGTGAGCCGAACTTCGAGAGCGACCGCCTCTGAATTCTGTATTGGCGGCGTTCGCGGTATGACTGCGAGCTGCTCGACCTTCCGCTCGTAATGAATTCTGCGGTGCCTGATTTCTGGCGCGAAAGCGGAACTGCTCATGTCCGGTTCTGACGAACATCAACACGATTGCGACCGCGATCAAGAACGCACGCCGGCGAGTGTGTCGGAGCACGCGCACTGTTGCGGTCCTGCGGCGCAGCGCGAGGCTCCCGCATGGCGAGAGTTTGTCGAGTCGGGCGTTTGTCTGGCGGGGCTGATCGCGGGGCTGGTGCTGCAAGCGTATGGCTCGGATGCCGGTGGCTCTGCGGCCGGGAGTTCTCACCCCGTGTTGCCATGGTCCGCGCTGATCGCGTACCTGGTGTCATTCATCGCGGGGGGAGGCCACACGCTGTGGGAAGCACTTACCGACCTGGTTCGCGGGCGAGTCAACATCGACCTGTTGATGATCCTCGCGGCCCTCGGTGCGGCCGCGTTGGGCGACTGGCCCGAAGGAGCGGTGCTGCTGTTCTTGTTCTCGTTCTCACATGCACTCGAACACTTCATTCTGGGCCGCACGCGCGGGGCGATCGCGTCGCTGATGAAGCTGACTCCCGACGAAGCGGTTGTCATCCGCGAGGGGCGTGAGCAAACGATCCGGGTCGAACAGCTCGTCGTCGGCGATCGCCTGATCGTTCGCCCATCCGAACGAATCGCGGCGGATGGGGTTGTTGAAGAGGGACGCACGGTCGTCAATCAGTCGCCCATGACGGGCGAGTCGATCCCGATTGAGAAGACGGTCGGCGATCCGGTGTTGGCCGGAACGCTGAACATGCAGGGTTCGATCCGAGTCGAAGTGACACGGGTCGGTGCCGAGACCACGCTCGCGCGGATGGTGCAGTTGGTCGAGCAGGCTCAATCGGTGAAGGCGGACTCCGAGCAATTCACCGACTGGTTCGGTCAGAGTTACACGGTGATCGTGTTGGCGGGAACGGCGGCGGTGTTTCTGGTCTGTCGCTATCTCCTCGGCGATTCGTTTGTGGACGCGTTCTATCGTGCGATGACCGCATTGGTCGTGGCATCGCCGTGTGCGGTCGTGATCTCGATCCCGGCCGCGATCCTGTCGGCCATCGCGAGCGCCGCGCGCGGTGGGGTGCTGTTCAAAGGGGGGAGCCATCTCGAACGCACGGCGGACCTGCGCGCGATGGCTTTCGACAAGACCGGCACTTTGACCATCGGTCGCCCCGCGCTGGCGAGCGTACTCACCGCGCCGGATGTCTCGGAGGCGGACCTGCTCCAGATCGCGGCGGCCCTCGAATCGCAGTCCAAACATCCGCTGGCACGAGCCGTCGTCGACGCGGCTCGCACACGGGGGCTCATCGTGCCCGAAGCCGATCAGGTCGAAGAGGTCATCGGTCACGGGATCGTGGGCGTCGTGAATGGTCGTCGTTGCGGGGCAGGGAAGCGAAGCTGGTTTGACGAACAGGGAACGCCCTGTGATCCCGAACTGGCTGCCCGTGCGAACGACCTCCAAGCGGTCGGGCACACGCTGATCGCGGTGGCTGACCGTGAGCGAGTCCTCGGTGTGCTGGCGGTCTCCGATCTACTCCGGCCGACAGCGATCCCGGCGATTGAGGAACTGCGGCGGCTCGGCCTCGCATCACTGACCATTCTGTCAGGGGATCATCCCGCCGTGGTCGCCCGCATTGCTGAGCAACTCGGCGTGGAAGGCGAAGGTGGCCTCCTTCCCGAGGACAAGCTGAATCGACTCGATGCGATGAAGCGGCAACAAGCCGAGTTGGCTCGCGGTGGAATCAGCTCGGGCGGGTTGATCGTCGTCCCACGTCGAACCAGAACGCGCGGTCAGGTGGGCATGATGGGAGACGGCATGAACGACGCCCCGTCGCTCGCCGCTGCCGATGTCGGGTTCTCACTCGGTGGAGCCGGAACGGATGTCGCGCTGGAGTCCGCCGATGTCGTGCTGATGGACGACGATTTGATGAAGCTCCCGTACGCGATCGCTCTCGCCCGGAAGACGCAACAGATCATCCGTCAGAATCTGGTCATTGCGTTCTCGGTGATGATCGTCCTCTTCGTACTCACGCTCGTCACCAAGCTGCCACTTCCGCTGGCCGTCTTGGGGCACGAGGGAAGTACGGTGGTCGTGGTCTTAAACGGCCTGCGTATGCTCGCGTTCCCAAGACCGCGACCAATGAGTGTGACAGAGCCGTCTCGTTTGCCTGAGTGACGAGAGACCATTTCAAAACCTGTTTGTGTCTCAAAAAACTAGCCCGACGCGCAAGCGAGGGTTTCACCATCATCGAATGCCCAGCCCTCGCTTGCGCGTCGGGCTAGTGTTGAAATGCCCTTTGGTGGATCAGCGGGAGGCGTTTGTTCGTTGATACCTCGCGCGACGTGGAACGAGATGTTTAACCGCGACCCTCTGGGGAGCGAGCGGGAGTTGCGAGCCGCCCGAGCTACGCGCTCCCCAGAGGGTCGCGGTTAAACCGAAGAACGTCTCGCTCGCGGCCGCGTGTGGTCACCGCGAAGTCCGTCACCTCAATCAGGAGTCGCACAGTCATGCCGGTCTATCTGCTCGGAACGCTCGACACGAAGGGGCTTGAGATCGCCTTCGTCCGCGACCTGTTGCACAAGTACGGCGTGACGACGTGTGTTGTCGATGCCGGTTGTCTTGGTTCGCCGAGTATCCCGGCAGACATCGCGCGCGAGCAGGTCTTCGCGGCGGCGGGTTCTTCGCTGGCATTGTTGCGTGATCAAAATGATCGCGGACAAGCGGTGACGATGGCGGCGCTCGGTGTGGCGAACATCGTCTCCGCCGCACAGGCGCGAGGAAAAGTGAGTGGCGTTTTGGCGCTCGGCGGTTCGGCGGGAACGACCATCGGAACAGCGGCCATGCGCGCACTGCCGCTCGGCGTTCCCAAGCTGATGGTCAGCACGCTCGCCTCGGGCCAGACGCGACCGTACGTCGGTGGCAAAGACATCCTGATGCTCAACTCGGTCGTCGATATCGCGGGAATCAACCGGATCAGTCGAGCGGTCCTCAGTGAAGCCGCACGCGCAATGGCCGGGATGGTGCTGTTGGGACGAGAGACGAGAGTTGAGAGCCAAGAGCCAGACGACGGCAGCACTTCTTGTCCCCTCGCCCCCCGCCTTGGGGGGGAGAGGGTGAGGGGGGCGGATCAACTGGCGACGTTGATGAGCGAGGCGAGTCCGCAAGAAAGTCTTACTGATAAATTGAGGTCTCACTCGAACGAAGAACCCCTCACCCTCTCCCCGCAAAGCCGGGGCGAGGGGACAGGGAAAGACAAACCACCCTCTTCCGACAAGCCCCTCATCGCCGCAACGATGTTCGGCGTCACCACACCCTGCGTGGAACACGCCCGCAAGATTCTCGAAGCGGCCGGTTACGAGGTCCTCGTCTTCCACGCTACCGGCAATGGCGGCGAGGCGATGGAGGGACTGATCGCCGACGGTCTGATCGCCGGTGTCCTCGACATCACGACGACGGAACTGGCGGATGAATTGGTGGGAGGCGTTCTCACGGCGGGGCCGACCCGATTGACTGCGGCGGGCAAACGCGGAGTCCCTCAAGTGATCTCGGTCGGCGCACTCGACATGGTCAACTTCGGGCCGCGCGCGACGGTTCCCGACAGGTTCCAAGACCGATTGTTCTATCAACACAACCCGACCGTCACGCTGATGCGGACCACTCCCGACGAGAACCGGCAACTCGGCGAAGAGATCGGACGCAAAGCTGCGTCCGCCACGGGGCCGACTTCGATTCTGATCCCGCTACGCGGTGTCTCGGCCATCGAC
>CAMAYU010000328.1 GCA_945862235.1 Schlesneria paludicola DSM 18645 | reverse complement strand
ACCGCGCGCCATCGTGAAGCCGACCGCGATGAGTCCGATCACGATCGGGATCATCCGCGCTCCGAGGTTGAACCCCGATCCCCGCTGCTGCCTGTAGTTGCCGTCTTGATTTCCGAAACTCATCGCTCAAACTCCCCTCAATTCTTCCCGAGCGGGGCGGCGTCAGCCCAATGGCACTCACTTTGTCATTCACCCCGTGAGCGGCATTGGGCGTCAGCCCCCGGGTTCTTGGGTGCCTCAGTGTTACGCGGAGCCAGGGGACTCACGTCCCCCGCTCAGAAGAATTTTCGCTCACTGGTCCTTGTGATCGATCACGTTCGTTTCGAGGAACCGCGCCAGTTTGTAGAAGTCGCTGTCTTTCTTGATGAAGCGGACGATCGTCTTCAACGACGCCTCATCGACGAGGTCGGTGAACGGAACGTAGTGCAGATCGAACTGGCCCGAGACTGAGACCATCACGCCCGTCTTGCCGTCTTCTGCGAGAGCGCGATACGCACCGACACCAAGCTGGCTGCCGAGAATCACATCGAACCCGATCGGCCGGGCGCAACGAGTTTCATAGCCGAGCTGCACGCCGTTCACTTTGCGTTTGCGTTTCGTCTGAGCTTCAAATTCCTTGGCGACCAGCTTCGACAGCTTCTTGCCAAGATCGGCTCCCGCGACGGCGATGTGTCCGAACGGGTCGTACTCGACTTCACCGAGCAAATCCATCGGCAGCTTTTCCGCCAGCCCTTCGGCCAGCACCAGCACACCGAACTCCTTCCCTTCGACTTCTTCGCGGTAACGCATCGTCGCGACGAGTTTCTTCACAACCTTGTCCACGATCATGATCGTGCGCGTTTCCATCTCACCGGTCTTCGGGTTCTTGACCTGTTCGGTGGTGAGCAAACTCTCGTCGAGGTCTTCGATACTCATGACGAGGCTCGCTTCGCTGGCGATCGCCGCACCATAAGCCAACCAGCCCGCGCTCCGCCCCATCGACTCGACGATGAAGTACGCTCGGCCCGCTTCGGCGTCGGCCAGCAGGTTGCGAATCTCACCCGCCATTTGTTCGACGGCCGTGAAGAAGCCGAACGTGAAGTCGATGCCGTTGTAATCGTTGTCGATCGTCTTCGGGACGTGAACGACGGGGATGCGCGGCAGGTCGGCCGGCAGCGTGTCTTGGAAGACTTTGATTTTGTAGGCGGTCCGTAGCGTGTCATCGCCGCCGATCGACACGAGGGCGTCGATCCCGAGTGACCGCAGTCCGTCATAGACCGTACGCAACTTGGCGGTCTTCGTCGTGTCATGCAGATCGGCCGGAGTATCGACTCCCTTGCCGGGGTTCTCGCGCGCGGTCCCGATCATGATCCCGCCCGTGCAGCGCGTGCGACGCAGCTTCTCGGAATTCAGTCGGATGTAATCGCGTCCCTCTTTGAGTCCCTCTTCCGGCTTGAAGCGGACCAGCCCCGCATAGCCATGCTTCATCCCGAAGACTTCGATCCCCGCCTTGATGAACGACGAAGCGGCCGTCGAAATGACCGCATTCGCGGCGGGAGCCGGACCTCCCGAGAACAGGATCGCAACCTTCTTGATGGACGACTTCGACACAGCATTCGACATGAACGGGAACTCCAAAGTGTGAGTGAAAGTGGGCAATCAAAATCAAATCGCCAACGCCTCGTTTAACCGCAAGCCAAAGGCGAGCGCGTTGGTTCGAACTCCCGACCCAATCCACGAGCGCCGCGCCCATCAACGCGCACGCCTTCGGCTTGCGGTTAAACGAGAACGGGCGGGATTGTGAGCAGCTCGCCAAACGGCATCAAGCCCCGCGACGAAGCAATCAGGCGATGCCGATTCCGTCTTACCAAAGTAGCCGTCATCGCTCCGCGTGACGAAACCCGATGGCGTGTGGACACGGCTGCTCAAATCAGCATCGAACTCGCGCTCGGCCATCGTCACGCGGAGCGGTGACGGCTACTTCGTCCACAGCGGCGGTCCGTCGAGGTGCTTGAGATATCGATCGCGGAACTCGAAGAATCGCGAGTCGGCGGTTTGTTGAGCGGCCATCGTGGCGGCACCAAAGCGGATCGCTTGGTCGATCTGATCGTCGGCCCCCAAGTTCAGCGACTTCACTTTCTCCAGAGCCTGCTTCACCTGCGGGTCGTTGGTGATGCGTCCCTCCAGATCGGGGCGAGCCTTCGTCGCGTCGGCCGACTCGCGGTGAGACCAGATCGTTTCCCACTGCGCCTGTTCGCGCGGTCCTGCTCCCAAGCGTGCCACGAACACCGATTGCACGGCCACCTGTCGGCCTTCCACATTCAGATCGAGTCGCGTGGCGCGGAACCCGGTCACGTTCAACTTGTCCGCCTCTTCGATCGCCGACTTGAGCCAACCCTTGTTCAACGCCACGTTGCTCGACTCCGGCTTACCTTTGGCCGGACCGCCTTGGCCGGTCAGGCCCTTCAAAAACGCACTGACCTGACCTCGCAAAACCTTCTCGATCACGGGGGCCATGTCCTTGAGATCGCGTTCGCCATTGGACCTCACGAGCAAATCATCCGTCCCCTGAAAGTCGATCGGCGTCCCAAAGGCGTATTCGACGAGTCCCATCCGCGCCCGCCATTCGCGTTCGTCCTGCGGCCGCGCGGCGAGTTGGTCTGACAAGTCTGGCGCGGCCTGCGTCGTGTCGATCCCCTTCTGCTTGAGTTCTCGCGCGAGGTCGGCGACATCGCGCGAGGCGGCATCTTTCAATCGCTCGCTCCACGCCCACAAGACGACTCGCTGCCGATCCGGCACCGTCGGAGTCACCTTCGCGATCGCCTCGCGCTGCGCCTCGAACCAGACAAACTGTGGCAGCTCCGGCGGCTCGGCTTGAGCCAACAGCTTCTCGACTCGCTCCTGTTCCTGCTCCAAGAAGACCACCACTTGGCGTGACGAGGGTGGCGTGGCGAGCAACATCTTCAGCCGATCTCGCAGTTGCTCCCAAGCCTCGCGCTGCGCCGCAGCCTCGTCCGTCGAGAGCTTGGCCAACAACTCCGCGTTCGCTTTCTGAAGCCACTCTCGCGGGACAGCCATCGTCACGGCCCCCTTGGCCTCGCTCTTCAAGATCGCCCCACGAACCGGCTTCCCCGACTTGAGGCTCACCACATCCACCCCAAGCTGCGAGACCGCGACCGGCTTGGCAGGTTGAGCGGCAACGAGCGGGCCAACAATCAGCACAGCCAACGCCACAATCCACGTCGCCTTGGAAACCATGATTGCCTCACTCACACGACAGCCCGTTGTTGAATTCATGTTGGAACAAGCGACTCAACACCAGTGCTGGCAAAAAGAGTCGCAGGCCGAGGAAACAAACCACGGGGAACACGGGAGGGCACGGGGGAAGAGGTGATTCATGTGCGACCGATTTGGATGTACTTGCGGCCATCTGCGATTCAACTTCCCTCACCTGAAGAAGGTTGGATCAACGGAGGCGGTAAGGATTCAATGATTGATTCGCCTACCGCAGCTCCGCCAATTCTTCCCCCGTGTCCTCCCGTGTTCCCCGTGGTTCTTGCTGTCCCATCAAATGGAAACCCGCTTAATCCCGAGCTTCATGAGCGGCACGTTGAAATTCAGGATGTAACCGCGTTTGAACTTCAGCAGCTTCAGGTAGTTGATGGTCTGGGCCAAGTGAATGTCGTCGAGTTCCTTCACGGCTTTGAGTTCCAGCAGCAGTTGATTCTCAACGATGATGTCAGCTTTGAAGCCGATACCGAGATCATGCCCTCGGTACATCACAGACACTTCCACTTGGTTCCGCGCGGCGAGACCACTCAACGCCAGCTCGATCATGAGTGCGGCCTCGTAAGGCGATTCGAGCAACCCCGGCCCCAGCTCCCGAGCACGTTCGTGGCGGCGGTCAACACGCGGTCAATCAGATTTTCATCGCACTCTATAAATGACATGACTTGGCTCCCGCTCGTGAATCGGATTACTCCGACCTACGTTCTTGCCGTCTCACATGAGACGGCTCTTCGTCGGTAGAGAATAGCCGGAACTGCGAAGCCAAATGAAACCACGGGGAACACGGGAGGGGGAGGTGTGTGTGTGTAGAGATTCATGCTTCTCATCTCTGATCCATTGCATCTGATCCAATCGCAATGAACTTCATTGTCGAGGCACCCCACGACAAAAAACCTCACCCTCTTCCCCCGTGCCCTCCCGTGTCCCCCGTGGTTTGCACGCTTTTGATTTTCATCACTTGCTGTTCGGGTGTTTGACCGGCAGTGGGTGGTCGAGTGTGTCCTTGTTGGGAACGAAGCCGTTGCCGTCGGTATCGACGAAGATCGGGTTGCTGAGTGCCGTGGGCTGAGCCTTCGTCGCCGCTTCGCCATAAATCTTGAAGAGGTTCCCGCCGACATCGCCTGCCACGACGATGACGTGCGCGTCGCTCTTGAGGTCCAGTTCCAACGCCCGATCAAACTTCACCACGCCGCCTCGGAACAAGTCGGGGTGCTTCTCGCGCGTGTAGTCGTGAACGGCATGTTTGCGGCCGTTGACGAGGACGAACAGCGTGTCGATGTCGAGCCAGTTCGGACATTGCACGCGGACCTTCAGCGTCACCTTGCCATTTTTTGCTTGGAGGTCTTGGCCCGAGACCACCGTCTCGGTCTTGCCGGTCTCGTGCGCGGTCACTTCGAGATACGGGCCGTTCGACATGATGATGCGGCCCTGCTCCGCCGCGTGGACCATCTCCATGTGATCGATCTTCGCGGGGTCGTCGGTCGAGGACTGAATCCAGTTCCGCAGCCAGCCCGAGCCGTGGAAGTTGTAGTGCGCGTCGGTGTTGACCACGCCGTAGATGCGGAAGCCCTGGTTGAGCAGTTGCAACCAGTTGAAAATCCGGTTGTGAAACGGTGCCCCTTCTCTCATGCCGGTCGGCGTCAGGTTCAACGCGTTGTCGATCGCATGAATCTCCATCACGTCCATAAACGGGAAGGCGCGCGAGTGACCTTCGTCTGGTTTTCCATCGCCGTTCTTGTCGTAGAACATCCAGCCGGGATCGGGATGGTTCACTTGCAGCAGCTTCTCACTGCGGTCGTTCCACAGCGCGAGCCGCTCGATCTGCGATTCGAGGTCCGGCCCGGCGACCGGTCCACCGCC
>CAMAYU010000327.1 GCA_945862235.1 Schlesneria paludicola DSM 18645 | reverse complement strand
AGGTCCATGCCGAGTCGCACGGCACCTACGGCAGTCACAAGGTGACCCGGATCCTGCGCCAACGTGACGAGCTGGAGTCAGCGTGTCGCAACACCGTGGCGACCACGATGCGGGAATTGGGCCTGGCCAGTTGCGTCCGCAAGGCGTTCCAGCCCACGACGACTCAAGCCGACCCCACGAAGCAACCGGCCGCGAACAAACTGGCCGCGAACAAACTGGCCCAAGACTTCACGGCCGCCGCCCACAACCGCACGTGGGTGACCGACATCACCTACCTGCCGACGGCCGCAGGCTGGGTTTACCTGGCGGTGGTGGTCGACTTGTTCAGCCGCAAAGTCGTCGGTTGGTCGCTGCGCACGTCCCTCGCCACGGAGTTGGTGTGCGAGGCTTTGCGTCGCGCCATCGAATCTCGACGCCCACAGGGACACCAACTCCTGCACCATTCGGATCGCGGCTGCCAGTATACCAGCGACGCCTATCAGCAGACGCTCCGCCGGCTGGGCATCGAGTGCTCGATGAGCCGCACCGGCTGCTGCGACGACAACGCCGCCATGGAACGCTTCTTCTGGTCACTCAAGCACGAGTGGACCAACCATCGAACGTACAACAATCTGGAAGACGTTCGACGGAGCGTGTTCCTCTAGATCGAATCGTTTTACAATCCCGTGCGGCTACACCAGACGCTCGGATACCTCTCACCCGACCAATACGAAGCCGAACACGCCCCGGCACAAGCGGCGTAATCCTGACCCCGCCGGAATCCGCCATTACTGGGCCATCGCAGTTCACGACTTCCTTGGAGATCTCGCCTTCAAACAGGTAGTACCGCTCGGCATGATCCACGAACTTGAGCAGGAGTTCGTGGATGAGCAAGCCGCACTCGGGAGTCACTGTCACCGCAATCGGTTGGCGACCTTGGGACAGCCATTCGGCGATCAGCCGATCATACTTCTCGCGAGATTCTGGCGAACCGTGCAGACCCAGGTAATGATCGTGTCCGGCGATCCGAACGATGGCCTGCCCGGAGCTGCGGTGCAGAGAATAGGCCGGAATACTTCCTGACTTGCGTGGCATGTGCGACACCTCATCCCGGATTCCTCAGTACAATACTGTGAAATCGCAGGCATTTTGGCCGCACTACCCGTCGCGGGCAGGTATCCTAACTACAGGAATCGGCAATACTTAGAAGAAGTACACCCCGCTGGGCTCGAACCAGCAACCTTCGGTTCCGTAGGCTGAAACATGCGTTTTTCGCAACCAATATCGCGTGAATGAGTTGCAATCATAACCCGTTTTTTCACGGGCAGTTGCGCGTCTGAAAAGTTGCCGGAGTTGTGCGGTGTTTCGGTCGCTCCCGAAACTGAAACAACTCATTTCTTGTGAATTCACAAACGGCAAATCCGACTCGGCGATTCTCGAAAACCAAATGTCGCTGGCGCGTTTTTCAAGCGTCACTGCTCCCCGCCGATCACAGCAAATCTCCGCTCGCGGCCCGGTGACTGGTCGCGCCGCTCAGGAACTTTGCATGGTCTGTGACGAGAGCCTTTCGCTGATTCTGGAACCGAAACTCTTTGGTCAGTTTCGGGGCCGGAAATTGAAGGCTCAGCGGGGTACAAGGGATGTGTAAGTCCATCCCACCATAACGATTTCGACGATACCACGATGTCCAAGATTTTCCACCCACTGCTGGCCTTGATCGCCTCCGCAGCCGACCGAGAACTCGCCAAATACATCGAATACTTGAAGGAAGAGAACAAGATTCTGCGGGCACGTATTCCCGGCCAGATTCACACCAAGCCTTCCGAGCGAGAGCGGCTCATCAAGTTCGGCAAAGCCCTCGGTCGGGCCATCGAAGAACTCATCACCATCGTCAGCCCCAGCACGTTCTACCGGTGGCTGCATGACGGTGAAAAGAAATCACCCAAGAATCCCAAGGGTGGTCAGCGGAAGCCACGAGAGATCCGTGAGCTGGTGATCATGATTGCAAAAACCACGGGCTTCGGCCTGACTCGCATAGTTGGCGAGTTAAGAAAAATGGGGATCAAGAAGATCAGCCGCCAGACGGTGCGAAACATCCTCAAGGAAGAAGGGATGGAACCAGTGCCTGACCGGACGTCCGACACTTGGGAGAACTTCTTGTTGCGTCACAAGAACACTCTCTGGGGCTGCGATTTCTTCTCGGTCAAGACCGTCACGGCTCGTGGCATCCGAGAGATGTATGTCTTGGTGTTTCTCTGTCTGGAATCACGGGAAGCCATCGTCTCGACATCCACGGAACATCCCGATTCAGCATGGGTCGTGAAGCAGACAGAAGCGTTCCTCGAACAGACCAAGGATCGGGCCGACAAGCCCGACATTGTGATGCACGACCGGGACACGAAGTTCACCAAGGAATTCGTGGCGAAGCTGAAAGAACACGGTGTTCGCACAAATGCGTTACCGAAGACGAGTCCGAATCTGAACGGACGCTGCGAGCGTTTTATCCAGACGATCAAGCTCGAATGTTTGGCGAAGTTCATCATCTTCGGCAAGCAGCATCTGAACTATCTGCTCAATGAGTTCACGACCTACTACAACGGAGTCCGGTCGCACATGGAGCGGGAGCATTTACCGCCAATGGGAGTGGTTCCAGAAGAGGTCGTGACGCTGCCGCTGGATCAGGTGGTGGTCAAATCGCATGTCGGCGGGTTGGTGAAATCCTTTGAGCGGAAGGCGGCGTGATGGGTCTGGAACGAGAACCCAAAGCGTGTTGAAAGTCGTTGCACGAACCTCGGACGCATCCCACGTGTCAGCAGTGATGATTGTCGTTTCATTCGTGAGTGAGAAACAGCAGCACTCAGATGATCGTCCCTCCCAAGAAAGGATGTGTGCCATGCAGAACCTTCACGACGAATCATTTTTTTCGAGCCGATGAGCAAACGGCGACGTGGCTTCCCATCCGAAGCGCAGGTCAAACGCGGTGTCCGGGTCGTTCATGGCGACAAGCTGCTCGAAGAGAAACTGGGCCGGAACGACCTCTGCCCTTGTGGCTCTGGCAAGCGGTTCAAGAAATGCTGCCTGACACGAGGCTGCTTTTGACGGCGTGAACCGGCACGACTTTTTTCAGAGACTGAAATATCGAACCCCCATCCGGTGTTGAGCGCCGGGTGGGGGTTTGCATTTGCGTGGCAGTCATCTCCGCATTCCCGTGATCAATGAATTCTGAACCTGTTCCTTGAGACACCCGCTTGTGGCGAGTTCTCAAACACAAGGAGCAACCAATGGGAAACGAACGTCAGCTACCGGTCCTGTACGTCGTCGAATCAGGACCGTCAGATTTCCAACGCTGGATGATCTCAAACGACCGAGATCGCTTTTGGAGCGGCCAAGAGTTTGGCCCCAGTGGCGTGCTCTACGCCAGACATAACGACGCCGCTGTCGATGCACAGAACATTCTCCGTGGGCACTTCGACGGCATCCAACCGGTGCGATACGCCGTTCCGCTGTTTGTCGAAAGTCTGAGCCACCGGCCTGTGCCTGTCGCCGAAGTCGCTCAATATCTGTCCCGCGCCTCACGGCTGTACGTGAATACGTCGGAGCATGGGCATGGGCCGGGCGACAGTTTGATCCTTCCGAGGATCGAGTGGCATCGGATCGAAGAAGTGAAGGAGTTCCCTCATGAATAATCGCCCGTCCGTGTTCGTTCTGCTTTTCCGTTATTTCGTGACTGTTGTCGTCCTGACGTTCTTGGCATCGCTCTTTTGGAACACGTTGAGCGGGATGAACATGTTCCCATTCAACGTCGTGATCGGTGTCTCCGTGGTGCTGACGGTACTGTTCAATATCGTCGGCTGGGTGGTTGTCACGCTGGGGAGCAAAGCGATCCTTCGTGACGACCCGGAATTCCAAGAGTGGAAGGCCAATGGCGGCAGGCCGTACTGGGATTCGCTCGGCTGGCCAATCAATCCTGTCCCACCCGAAGATCGTGACAACGACTGACGCCGGTGCTGGGACACCCGCTTGATGGGGTTGCACTGGCAAAACTCATCAAGCGGGAGAACTCAATTTGGCTGAGATCATCATGATAAGGGTCAAGGATGAAGAACATTTGCATTGAATTGCTGGACCTGCTTGTGGAATTCGAGCCAGAGTGGGTGCCAGTCGAAGTCGCACAAACGCGGTTGAGGAACTGCGGCGACGATCTGATTCCGGGGTTGATCGACTGTCTCGCGGATTACGATTGGTGTGTACGACACTTGGCGATCAATTTGCTGGCCGCAAATCGTCCTCGTTCGGATGTGGCGGTGTCGCACATCATCCAGCGTGTAGCTGATGAGAATCGGCTTGTACGGGCTATCGCCATTGAAAGGCTGCACGACTTTGGGTTGCAGGCGGTGCAAGCGATTCCGCATCTGGAAGAGATGCTGGACAGGGAAGACGAGTATCTCTGGATCATCGCAGTGACGTTGATCGTGAGACTCAATCCTTCACGGACGGACCTTCTGGCAGGAATTCGTGACGCTGCCAAGAGCGATCATCCGGTGGTCAAAGAAGTGGCTCGTAAGTTCCTGCGAAGACGCTGATTCGGCAAGCCGATTTGCAGCTTGGCCGATCACTACTGGCGAATCGCAGTAGCCTCGCCGCCGATTTTTTGGCGGCGTTTTTTTTGGGACTCGCTTTTCGGTGAAAATTTTGGAGTCCCTGCGACCATTCAGAAAATTGATCAATAACAACAAATGGAGGTCACGTAATCGACGCCGGACGGCCTCTGGGGATCGGCGACCCCAACCATCGTTCGGCGATTTCGACATTTCATTTTTTGTTACAAGGTCGTCGTTTTCCGAAGAAACTCATCGCCTCACTCGACCTGCTCGACAGACCGGATTGATGGGATGACGTGCTCACCAACCGGGACGCCGCAAGCCGTGAGTTGCGATGCCAATTGCCGATGCTCATCAACGGGCAGCCCGAAGTCTTCCGCGACTTCGATGTACTCAAGGCCGTTGTCCACGGCCTCGGCCTCTCCATCCAGCAATCGGACGATAGCGTCAGCCTCGTTCTCGGCTTCGACACGGTACTTCATCACATGAAGCTCATACTGCTCGATCTCGTACTGGGGCATGGTTAGTTGGCCCTCCCTTCGTGTTTCAAGCGGGTGTCT
>CAMAYU010000326.1 GCA_945862235.1 Schlesneria paludicola DSM 18645 | reverse complement strand
GTCCCAACCTGCTATGCAACCGACATGCCTCACTACGACAAGAACCCACTCAACACACGCAACCCCAAGCCCCCTAACGAGTCAGACGCAACAACTACCGCGAACAGACACCGGAAAACCTTGTAAGAATGTGGGTAAGTTCAAGCGCTCCAGCCCCGGCCACCCTACGCCGGGGCCACCCAGCCGCTCGACACGGTCACGCCCTGAGAGGGATCAAGCGTAGAGCGCGTTTCAAAACTAGCCCGACGCGCAAGCGAGGGCTTCGCAGACATCAGGCGCTCGGCCCCCCGCTTGCGCGTCGGGCTAGTTTTCAGGGCAATTCGAGACCAACTCCCGAGATCCATCCGATGCCGAGGATGGAATCATTTCATCTTCGATAAGGACGACCATGAATCGATTGCCCCTGTTCGTGTTGCTGGCTGTGATTCAGGGTTCTGTGGCGATCGCGGCGGAGCCGGTCACGATCAACGTCTGGCCGGGCAAGCCTCCAGGTGAGACAACGGAGCTATACCTCGCGTGGTCCGTGATGAGACATCTGAGCGGGGCGGCGTAAGCCCTCTTCGGAAGAACCGGGGGCTACGCCGCCCCGCTCGGAAACCTCTCACTTTGTGCCGCGTGAGGTATAGCCCCCGAAGCCAACCAGACCAAACCCGAAGACAAGCTGATTGCGGGGCGTCGGATCATCACGCTCGGCAATGTTTCCACTCCGCAAATCACGGTTTATCGACCGACACCGGACAAGGATACCGGCGCATCGGTGGTGATCTGTCCCGGCGGCGGTCACCACATTCTCGCCTACGACTTGGAAGGGACGGAGGTCATGGCGTGGCTCAATGAGATCGGCGTGACGGGCATCGTCCTGAAATACCGCGTGCCCTTTCGCGACCCGGAACAGCGGTGGCAGGCTGCCGTGCAAGACGCCCAGCGCGCGATGAGCCTCGTGCGCAGCAAGGCCACCGAAGGAAGCTCGACCCCAAACGGATGGGGATGCTGGGATTCTCTGCCGGTGGCCAGGTCGCGGGATTGGTCTCGTTCTTCAACGAGCAGCGACAGTACGAGCCGGTGGATGATGTCGATCAGTTGTCATGTCGGCCCGATTTCGCAGTACTCATTTATCCTAGTGGCTTCGAGGAGAAGCGCCGGCCGAAATTACATGCCGAGGTGCGCGTCACAAAGGAGTCTCCGCCGATGTTCTTCGCGCATGCATTCGACGACGGCGTGACTGTGTTTAACACGCTGCTGCTCGTGACAGAACTGAAGAAAGTCCGCGTATCGGCGGAAGTACACGTCTGTGCGACGGGAGGCCACGGCTATGGATTGCGACACGTTAAGGGCCAACCCGTGACCGACTTGCCCAAGCCTTGCGAGGCTTGGATGAAGTCGATGCGATTCCTCAAATGAGCTTCAGCGGGCGGCAATGCCTTCGTCGCGCGATCTAAACAGACCACCCCAGATTCAACGCGATCCAAGTGAGGCCGACTCGTTCATTTCAATTTGCCAAGAGCCTCTTCGGCAGCCTTCCGTACCGATTCGTCCGAGTCCTTGCGAGCGTCGTTCAGTGCCGTGAGTGCCGCTTGCGAGCCGGTGCCGATCTCACCGAGGGTTTTGGCCACGACGGCTCGCATGTCGGGGCGTTCGGACTTTTGGAGTGCAGTGGCAAGCAATGGAATCGCGATCCGAACGGTTTCTGGATCCGGCGCGATCTTGACCAATGCCCAAGCCGCTACGGTCTTTTCCCGTCCATCGCGGCTCTGAAGCATCCGGCGCAAATGCGGAACCGCGGCCATGGCTGGCGGACCAATCTGGCCGAGCGCATAACCGGAAGTAAACCGAATGTTAGGATCCTCTTCTCGAAGCAACTCAATGATGTCGGAGACAGCAGGTTGGCTATCGACTCCTATCTCGGCCAGCGCCACCAGTGACTCAACTCGAACTTCGTGATGGTCGTCTTTGAGTGATTTTTGCAGAGCGGCAACGGCACTTTTGGATTGCGGGCCGAGTTTTCCGAGAGTGGTGGCCGCTTCGAGACGAACGCGCGGTCGGTCGTTGGTGAGTGCTGCCACCAATCGCGGCACCGCAATCTTGGCATAGTCTTCGTTGTTGGGTTCGAGCTGCAGTAACGCCCAGATGCTGGTCAAACCCAGCATCGGATCGTTTGGAGCATCGAGCGAAATTTTGAGAACGCTTGCCGCTTCCTTCGCTCCAAGTCGTCCGAGCGCATACGCAGCGGCTGGACGAACCGTGGACTGCTTGTCTTCCAAGATTTTGATCAATTCGGGTGCGGCCGATTTTGACGCGGGGCCAATGGCGGCGAGGGTCAGCATGGCTTCGCGGCGAACGTCGATGTTTTTTGAGTTGAGCAGACCCGTCAAGGCGGGAACGGCTTCACTGGCATCTGGCCCAATCTCACCGAGGACCGTCGTCGCCAGCAACTGAAAGTGCTGTTCCTTTAACTTCTCGAGGAGCGCTGGGACCGACGCCTTGCCAATTTGTCCGAGCGATTCAATCGCATTGAGCGTAACCGAGCCAGCTGCATCGTCGAGTGCTGCAACCAGAGCTGGAATGGATGCCTTAGCGGCAGGTCCGATCTCACCCAAGCTGTCGGCTGCTGCTCGTCGCACGGAGAGATCGGCATCCTTCAGGGCACCAACCAGTGCGGGGACGGCAGGAGCACCCGCCGGGCCAAGGTCTCCCAACGCCTGAGCCGCATGAAATCGTATTAACGGCGAGTCACTCTGCAAGTGCTTCACCAGCGCGGGCACAACCTGCTCCGGCTTGGCTCCGATTACGCCCAGTGCATGGATGGCATGCCAGCGAAGCTCGACGTTTTTCGAGTTCATCAGGTTGAGCAAACGATCAACAGCGTCAGCCGCATCAGGGCCGATCAGTGTCAGGGTGTGACATGCTTGAATGCCGGTTTGCGGTCGTGCGTTGTCGAGCAGTGTCATGACCGACGGAACGGCCTGCGGGCCGACGGCAACCAAACCGTGAGTCGCTTCCTGTGCGATGCCGAGATTTTCGTGTGAGAGTCCCGCGACTAAGACTGCGATCGCTCTTTTGATGTTGTCATCGATGTCCACGATAGCTCGGGCGGCACTCACGTTGATGAGGACATCATTTTCCTCCTCCATCAGCTTTGTGAGTTGTGGGAGTGCGGCCTTGGCATCCGGTCCGAACATGCGCAGGCTCTCGATTGCACCGTGCTGAAGCAACGGAGACTTGTCGGACAGAACGCGGATCAACACCGGAACAACCTGTTCCGAATTCGAGTTGATCCGACCGAGAGCCAGCACCACCTCGTGTCGCAGTGCCAAGTCGTCGCTTCCGACCAATTTGATCAGCGCCGGGACGGCCGCGGCGGCACGTAGGCCAATTTCACCAAGGCCCTGCGCGGCGCGAGTGCGTTCGTCCAGGTTGCCACTTTCAAGTTGCTTTATCAGTGCAATCGGCTGCTGGTCGGCAGCCGTTGCCACATTCCATACGAGGCAAGCCATGATCGCCGCCATCATTCCGGTCAGTCGCATTCCAGGTTCCCGTGCATTCTGTTGGAGCTTGATGGTCAGTTCGCGGGCCGATACAAACAAAGTCGAAAACAATGGGCGGGATTCTAGCGACGAGAATCGTGACGTTGCTACTCTGCGAGCGAAACCGACCGCAGTGCCATTGAGGATCAGCATCAAATCGCACCAGTTTTCGGCGGAGTTACAGTCATGAAAAATCGAATTCACCTCTCTGTTGTGATACTCGCTGTTGTCGTTGTTGGCTCCATCTCGAGTGGCTCTGATGCCCGTTGGTATGGTGGCGGTCGGGGTGTCGGGGTGGGCATGGGGATGGGCATGCCCATGGGCATGGGGGGGGGTGTCGGAACGGCTTTCTCTGCGGCCGAGAATGCGAGGGCCGAAACCATTCGCGCGCAGGGCGAATTCAATGTGATGAACACGGCCGCGATGAGCAACTACGAAGATGCTCGCAGCAAGTACATCGACAACCAAGAGAAGTGGACTCAGGTCTACGCTGAGAAACAACGAGCCTTGGCGACCCAAAAGGCAGCTAACCGCGAGACGGCTCTCGCGACCCGAGAGCGTGCCAAAGAGTTTACGGCGTCTCACACGCCCTCAGGGCCTCCAAGATTGGCGAGCAGTCAACTCGATCCGACCTCCGGTCGCATTCAATGGCCAACGGCATTGTCAGCAGTGGCATTTGAGGGACAGCGGAAGTCGCTCGATGCTTTGTTTGAATTACGTGCCCACTCCAGCACGAATCCGGATTTGGGCTCAAAAGTCGACAAGATTTCGAGTGATATGAAAGACTCGTTGCGCAAGCAGATTCGCGACATTCCCGCGCGTGATTATCTCGAAGCCCGCCGTTTTTTGGATAGCTTGGTTGTCGAAGCTCATTCAGCTGTCGGTTGATCACGGGGAGGATCCCGATCACTCTGTCGGAACCAGCCGCAGGAGTTCTTTTGGAGACACGCTTCTGCCGCCACGAACAACCAGTTCGATGCTTCGCGTATGACGGATGTCGTCGAGCGGGTTCGCGGTCAGCAGCACGAGATCAGCCAGCTTGCCGGGTGTGATCGCTCCGAGTCGCTCGTTCATCCTGATCGCTATGGCATTGTTTCTTGTCGCGGCTTGCCGCGCGGCGGCCGGTGACAGACCGGACTCGACGAGCATCTCCAACTCTTGGTGCAGCGAGAAGCCGGGCCGAACGTTCGGCTCGGGCGAGTCGGTTCCCACCAGCAGCGGCACTCCCGCACGGTGCAGTTTGCCGGTCAGCTCCTGAAACTTGGCGAACTCGCGCCGTCGGTCATCAAGGGGGCCACCCGACGCCGTTAACCCTTTTTTTGTGTTACGTCGCAGTTGAGTTGCCAGCGCGATTTCCGCGTTCGTGGCGTGTCTGATTTGGGGGACGCCGATGGCGGGTTCCTGTTTTCGTTTGCGGGAATAGTTCCGGCGGGGTGGCCTTGCTTGAGTGACCTCAGCAACGTTGGACGTGCCACTTCTATGAAAAACTGTTGCTCGTCAAGTGGCGGAATCTAATTGTTTTCGGACTTTGAGCGGGCACTGCTGTGTTAGGCCCGGGTGGCAGGCTGTTGGAGAGTGTGCGCGGTTGTCGGTTGTGATGGGTTTGGGTTGTCGAG
>CAMAYU010000325.1 GCA_945862235.1 Schlesneria paludicola DSM 18645 | reverse complement strand
CGCGAGTCTCACGGATGATGAAGCCGCTCGTCGAACTCGGCAACCTGCGTCGGCTCAGTGACGATGAGATGCGACAGGCGGCCCGCTCGATCCTCGACGGTCGCACGGCCACCCGCGTCTCGAAAAATTCGATGGAGTCCCGCCCACAGACGATCAACTCCGCCTCGGACGATTCGACTTCGGACAACCGTTCAGAGGCCCCTGCCGAAACCGGCCTCGTCCCGCTCCCGACCGACGAAGAGTGATCGCATCGTTCGATTCGATGACCGCATGAACAACAACAGCCCGTGAGAGCCAATCTCACGGGCTGTCTTCGTTTGGTATGTGGGAAATTGTACGACTGCGGTTCGCGCTGCATGGCCGCGACACCTGACTTGCGTTTCTGCCCTCAGCATTACGTCACTACCGTCCCTCAATTCCCCGCAACCAGATCGAAGAGTTCTTCAAAACAGCCCTTCGCTCTTTTAAATGCGGATCTCCGCCATTTGTGTTGGATGCTTGAGTGAGCGCCGTGCCGCTGACGGGACACCATTTTCAACAGGAATGGCGGAGAGCCTGTTCACCCTATCCCCCCCGATGGGGGCCAATGTTCACACGGCACAATCACAACGTTTCGTGTTGGTGCTCGCCGCCAAACTGCAAGAAAGCAATGACCGATGTGTCCTACAAAATTTGGCTGCGGGTCACGCCGATGGGTAGCTTGGCTTGAATGTTCCACAGACCGGAGGATGGACAAGTCCAGGTCCACGCTGTCGAATGAATTGGCTCTTCACCATTGAAACACAGATCTCTGGACAGCCAGCTTGCGGAAACATGAGATGCTTGAAAACAGCTTGTCTGGAAATCAGCGGTTGGACGATCTACGTGACCGACAAGTCTTGGCTTGGGGGCGTGGTGAGCGGTTGCTGGTGGAGGCGTTGATTGCCGACACGACACCGCTGCTGACGGACAGCGAGTTGCTGGAGTTGATCTATGCGGAGGTGACGCTGCGTGCGGAGCGTGGGGAAGTTTGTATTGCCGACGAATATGAGCAGCGGTTCCCGCAATTTGCTGAGTCACTCCAGCGATTGTTTGCCATTCACGAGGCACTGGAGGCTCCGGGCAGCGAGCCATCTGAACGGTCGGAAGCGGTCCAGCCACCGCAGTTCCATCGCCCTCAGACCAGCAACGTGTCCCGCAGTTCGGATCGCAACCTGCTGTTTGGCATTGTGGCGTTGCAAATGGATTTCATCAGCCGAGATGCGTTGATTGAGGCGCTGCGGGACTGGACGACGCAGAAGGACCAGCCGCTCGGACAGGTCTTGGTCAAACGTGGCGACTTGTCCGCGTCGCGTCGTGAGTTGCTGGAACCGCTCGTCGATGAGCATGTGCGGCGGCATGACGATGACCCCGCGGCCAGTCTGGCATCGCTCAATACTCTCAGCGACAGGCCTCTCGATTGGCATCGGGTGCATGACGTGGACATTGCCGAAAGTCTCGCGGCACGGCGGCTGACCCGGAATGTGACGAAAGCAGATGACAAGACCGGCTCCCCCGGTGACCGGTCCAAGCCCAGTGCGACTCGGTTCCGCGTGTTGCGTCCGCACGCGAAGGGTGGGATCGGCGAGGTCTTTCTCGCGTTTGATGAGGAACTGCATCGCGAGGTCGCGCTCAAGGAAATCCAGTCGCGTCATCTGTGGGACGATTCGCAACGGGAGCGCTTCGTCCGTGAGGCCGAAGTGACCGGCGGACTGGAGCATCCGGGGATCGTGCCGGTCTACAGTCTGGGCCATCACGAGGATGGCCGCCCGTTCTATGCCATGCGGTTCATTCGCGGGGACAGTTTGAAAGAGGCCATCGAGAAGTTCCACGCGGGACCGAAGTCAGTCGCCTCAGGATCAAAGCCTGCTCAAGACGATGTGAGTGCCGCGACGTTGATTGGTGTCGCACCGCCCGAAGCGGCGGAGACGCCTCCCACATCCGGCCGAGGTGAGCGTCTGGTCTCGCGTGAGGAATTCGCCTCGGTCGAGTTCCGCAAGCTGCTGGGCCGGTTCATCGACGTGTGCCAGGCGATCGAGTACGCACACAGTCGAGGCGTGCTGCACCGGGACTTGAAGCCGGGCAACATCATGCTCGGCAAGTACGGCGAGACGCTGGTCGTGGACTGGGGCTTGGCGAAAGCCGCAGGCAAGGACGACCGGTTCGCGGAATCCGAGGAAGTGACGTTCGTCCCCTCTTCAGGAAGTGGTGTCGAGCAGACGCAGCAAGGCTCGGTGGTTGGCACGCCCAGCTATATGAGTCCCGAGCAAGCGGCGGGCAAGCTGGATCAACTCGGCCCGACCACCGATGTCTACAGTTTGGGAGCCACGCTGTACCACTTGCTGACCGGCCAGGCCCCGTTCACCGCGCAGCCTCGCCGAGCGGAAGCCGCCAATGCCCCCGCACCACCGAGGCAGTCGATGACAGAACTTCTCCGCCGTGTGCAGCACGGCGAGTTTCCTCGACCGCGCGAGATCATCTCGCACGTCCCCCAGCCGTTGGAATCAGTTTGCCTGAAAGCGATGTCGCTGCGCTCGAATGACCGCTATGCCTCGACCGCCGAACTTGCGGCGGATGTCGAGCGCTTTCTGGCCGACGAGCCTGTCTCGGCTCACGCGGAACCGCTCACGATTCGTTTACGTCGCTGGGTCAAGCGTCATCAAGTCGCCGTGACGAGCCTGGCCGCCGCGGTCGCCGTGGCGCTGGTCGGGCTGGGCGTGTTGACGGCCGTCGTGAGCGGCTCAAACCAGCGACTGAACTCCGCCAATGTCACGATCACGACCAAGATCGAGGAACTCCAGACGACCAACGTACAACTCGCCGCCGCCCGCACCGACGCGGATCAGCAGCGGGATGATGCTATCGCGCAAAAAACTCGCGCCGATGCCAAGGCAGACGAGGCTCGGCGGAATCTGTATGGCGCTCGCATGAATCTAACGCAGCGTAATTGGGAGGATTCTCAGGTCGGATTGGTCCTCGATAACTTGGAAATGACTCGACCGCGGTTGGGCGAGACCGACTTCCGCGGCTTCGAGTGGTATTACTGGAACCGGCTCTGTCATTCGTCGCTGCTCACGTTGAAAGGCCACGCCGGTTCCGTCACAAGCGTGGCGTTCAGCCCGGACGGGAAACGGCTGGCATCGGCAGGCAATGATGGGGTGAAGGTGTGGGACGCCACGAGCGGAGCGGAGTCACTCACGTTGAAAGGCCACGCCAGTGGGGTCTGGAGCGTGGCGTTCAGCCCGGACGGGAAACGGCTGGCATCGGCGGGCGGTGATGGGACGGTGAAGGTGTGGGACGCCACGAGCGGAGCGGAGTCACTCACGTTGACAGGGCACGCCGGTGGGGTCTTAAGCGTGGCGTTCAGCCCGGACGGGAAACGGCTGGCATCGGCCGGCGTTTATGACGCGGTGAAGGTGTGGGACGCCACGAGCGGAGCGGAGTCACTCACGTTGAAAGGCTACGCCGGTTCCGTCACAAGCGTGGCGTTCAGCCCGGACGGGAAACGACTGGGATCGGCCAGCCATGATAGGACGGTGAAGGTGTGGGACACCACGAGCGGAGCGGAGTCACTCACGTTGAAAGGCCACGCCGGTTCCGTCACAAGCGTGGCGTTCAGCCCGGAGGGGAAACGGCTGGCGTCGGCAGGCAGCCATGATAGGACGGTGAAGGTGTGGGACGCCACGAGCGGAGCGGAGTCACTCACGTTGAAAGGCCACACCGGTGGGGTCACAAGCGTGGCGTTCAGCCCGGACGGGAAACGGCTGGCATCGGGCAGCGATGATGGGACGGTGAAGGTGTGGGACGCCACGCCGTGGACTCCGGCGTTGCGTGCGGAGCGTGAGGCCGTAACCGTCGTGGCCCGACATCGCGAACGTGCGGCAACTCTGGAAGAACTGCGCGAGGCGATTCACAACGACAAGGTTGTGTCAGACACAGTCCGCACGAACGCGGAGGTGTTGGTGGCTTCTGCTTTGCCAATCGTTCCAGACCGCCCGACTTCGTCGTCTATGGCGGCAACCGATTTTACGAAGTTGCGCTCCTTGGGATCAAACGAACTGCTTTACATTCGCTCGAACAACACCATCGCCGTGAAGCGGTTCGACAATCCGAGTCCGTCGAGTTTTGCGGCGACGTGGTTGGCACCCGCGCGGTTGATCACGAGGCCGAACACTCGATTTGCGATTGCCCTGTGCAAGAACCGACTTTTTGAAGTGACACCGGGATCAGATGAAAGCCCCAAAGAACTCCTGGAGTTTCCGCAGTTCGCGTTTGATGTGGCCCTCCATCCCACTCAAGATCGAATGGCCTGGTGCCGGACGGAACCGGATGGCAGTCTCTCGGTCATCATCAGCAAGTTCGATGGGACCGACGAAACGAACCTGGGTTTTGGTTATGAACCTGCGTGGACAGCCGACGGTCAGAAACTGATTTTCGCCTGTGCAAACGCGGAAGACGGCTGGCACATCGTGGTCCGCGACGGCAGTCAGTCGCGCAGAATTCGAGTCCCGGCGCATCCGGCGGTTTACCTTTATCCAAATCCCTCACCCGATGGAAAACAGATCGCGTTCGCCATGAAGGGCGAAGACGAGACTATGCAGATCGGACTGGTCTCGATTGACGGCCAGCAGATTCGGCAGCTCACTCGAATTGGCGATCAGAACTCATTCGCAGCATTCTCTCCGGACGGGAGCCATATCGCGTTCCTGCGCAAGAAACCGCCGAACGCGGCATCAGGTGCCAGCCCTTGCGTTGTCATCGTCAATGTGACAACCGGAGAGGAAACCGTAGTCGCCAATGATGCCCAAGAAAGCCGCCCGGTGTGGCGAATGAACGCCGCACCGTAGTTGGACGGGCTGGGTGAACCTATGAAGAACGGAGGTCGCGCCGAAAGGTGGTGACTTCGGTTGGGTGGTCAAGTCAAGCTGGATGCGGTGTTACTGCCGTCCCGCAACTTGCCCATAGGCAAATCAAAGGGCAAATCAAAGGGGTCAGGACTCGTTGATTTGCGGATCGCGGGTTGTTAGCCTGTTTTGATGCCAAGAGCACCACGAGCGGATGAAGCGGGCGGGCTGTATCACGCCCTGAATCGGGGGAACTCGCGTGCTGCGATCTTTCGCAAGGAGGCGGACTACGAAGCGTTCGAGCGGATACTC
>CAMAYU010000324.1 GCA_945862235.1 Schlesneria paludicola DSM 18645 | reverse complement strand
CCGGTCTCGGTGACGCAGGCACTGCTCGACAAGCGGCGCGATGCGATCAGGGATCAGGCACCGCAGCCGTCAGGATTGGCGGTGGACAACCTTGTTTGTGAAGAGAGCCTCGCCCCGCCAATTCTGACGCCTGCGGTGTCTGACCCCACGCGGGTTGCGGTCGCGGGGGATGAAGAGCGGACGGGCAGGAGTGCCCAGCCTACGGGTGTCGCGGCGCAGAGTGGCTCGCGCGAGGAGTCGTCCACGTTGGAAGAGATTCTCGCGGGGAAGTGGCTCACGTGGATCGGGGCGTTGGCGGTCATCATTGGAGCGGGCTTCGGCTTCAAGTATGCCGTCGATAATGGGTGGCTCGATCCGTCGCGGCGAGTGATGCTTGGGTTGCTGGTCGGCGCGTGCAGCTTTGTTGGCGGTGCGTTTGCGATGCGACGCGATTACCGGTTCCTCGGGCAAGGGCTGACCGGCGCGGCGATGGGTGTGCTGTACATGTCGTGCTTCGCGGCTCACGAGTGGTACGGACTCGTGCCGTACTCGGTCGCGTTCTTAGGGATGACGCTGACGACGGCGATCGGTCTCGCATATGCGGCGCGCTTCGATTCGCAGGCGACCGCGTTTCTCGGGTTGCTCGGCGGGTTCCTCACACCCGCGATGTTGCAGGGACAAGGCGATCCGTTCTGGGTGCTGTTCCCGTATCTGTTGATGCTCGACGCGGGCGTGTTGTGGGTGGCGGGCCGACGACGGTGGCTCGGTGTGCAGAACTTGGCGTTCGCCGCGACGTGCCTGTCATGGTTCATCTGGCTCGGCGCGTATCAGCACTTCGATCCGGTGCGGTTTCATCAGTCGGGTCCGTACTGGCCAGCACTCGCGTTCCTGACGGCGTTCTTCGTCGAGTTCGCGGCGATGGGGGTGATCTTCAACATCCTGCGACAGCAGCCGGCGAAGTCGGGCGACTTCTTCCTCATCCTCGCCACGCCGGTCGCTTACTTCGGAGCGGCCTATGGTCTGACATACCAAGTCTTCCCGTTCTGGCAGGGCTTGTTCGCCATCGGCATGACGGTGATCTATGGCTATCTCACCGTGCTCTGTGCGCAGCTCAACCCGAGCGGCAAGTCGGTCGCGGCCGCGCTGGCGGGACTGGCGGGAACGTTCCTGATCATCGCCGCGCCGCTGCAGTTCACCGGGCACTGGGTGACGATCGCGTGGATCGCCGAGAGTGTTTTACTTGTCGAACTCGGACTGCGATTCCAGCAGAAGACGCTGACGATCACGGGCCTCTCGCTGCTGGCCAAGGTGCAGATCATCCTGATGATTTACGCGCTGGCGACGTTCGCCGATCCGGTCGGTTTTCAGACCGCCTTCGTGCGGAAGCAGTTTCATCTCATCAACGGCCCGGCCGCGTTCGAGACTTCATGGACGAACATCTTCAACGGACGGTCGTTCAGCTATCTCGTGGACGTGCTGGGGCTGGGCTGGCTGGCGTGGAGCTGTCGTCGTCGCGCGAAAGCGGGTCAGAGCGACGACCTGTTCGGCATGAAGAGCCGCGATCTCGAACTGTGGCTGGCGGCGGGAGTCCCTTTGATCGCGCTGATGCTGGCGATCACCGAGACCTTTGTCTGGGGAATGCTCCGTCAGTGGCATGGCCTGACGATCCTGAGTGGCTTCACGATGTGGGCCGCGTTGGCGGGTGTTGCTCTGATCGCGTGGTCCGTCTTCATCGGGCCGCGCATGTTGGAGCGACTCGGCTGGTTCCTGTTCGTGCTGATGGGCGGGGCGTTGTTGCTGAACCTCGGTTGGACGACTGTCGGTCTGTGGGAGCGCGGGATCGACGATTCGAATTGGGCCGCGCAGTGGTGGCTGTTCCATCCGCGTGGGTTTGGGTTCTTGAGCGTGTTGGTCGCGGGAGTCCTGACGGCGCTGGTTTACAAGGTGGCGGGAAGAGAAGGCGAAGAACCCCTCACCCTAGCCCTCTCTCCGCAAGGCCGGGACGAAGGGACAACGCCAAGAGTGTCGCTGGATGTGCTGTTTGGAGGTGGGGCGTTTGTCCTCGCGCTGACGATGGTGTTGCTGGAGACGTTTGCATGGGGGAAGACGCACGGTTGGGCGGGGGCTTCGATCTTCAATGCGTTTGTCGTGTGGGCGTCGTTGTTTGGCGCGGGGCTGGCCACGTGGAAGTTTGTGCGACGGTCGGTCGGTCTCGACGGGCTGCTCGTGGCGACGTTTGTGCTGTTGGGGAGCTTCCTCGCGCTAGACTCGATCGTCACGTTGAATCGCACTCAGCATGAGACTCTGGCGAACGCGACTTTGGTGGCAGCGGGAGCGGCGACTTCAACGGAGGCCGCAGTCGAATGGTGGCTGCTCAATCCGCGCGGACTCAGTTTCCTGTTGGCGATTGGCGCGGCGGTGTTGACCGCGTGGCTGGAACGCAGGTTGAGGCTGACTCAAGCCAACGCCAATGAGCCACTCGGCAAAGCAATGACGCGCGGTGAGCAGTTCGGATTGATGGCGTGCTTGGTCGGGCTGGCGGTCGTGCTGTTGGAGACGGCGGCGTGGGGCGCGCCGCACAAGTGGCTGGAGGACACATTGGCCAGCAGCCTCGTGCTGGGTACGGCTCCGTTTGCGCTGGGCCTCGCCGTGTGGGCCGCTTGGTATCGCCGCCGTGTGTTGAACGGTGCGGTCGCGTGTGTATTCGTGTTGCTCGGTGTCTGTCTGCTCGTGTCGGGGATCACCGCGCTCGATGGGAGTTCGACGGTCGTCGCGGGCTTCACCGGCGAGGCGGTTGTCCGACTGTGGCTGCTCCATCCTCGCGGGGCCGCGTTCGCGATCGGCATCGTCGCCGCTGGGATTGCCTCGGCGTTCTATCTGCGTGCGTCCGGCGATCGAGCCGCGAATCGACTCACCGGCGATCGCGATCACACCGCGTTCGAGTTCGATGCCGATGCGCTGTTGTACAGCCAGACTCTCGGCGTAAGTGCCTGGTTCGCAGGACTGGCGTTGTTCACCATTGAGGCGATGGCTCAAGGTGCGGCCCGCCACTGGCAGACCGAGACGAGTCTCGCGATCACGCTGTCGTGGACGGCCTACGCGCTCGGGACGTTGGTCGCGGGGATCTACTGGCGCAGCGGCACCGTGCGCGTGTTGGCTCTGTCAGTCTTCCTGCTGACGGTGGCCAAGGTCTTCCTGTTTGACATCTGGCATCTCAACACGGTCATCCGGTTCTTCGCGTTCGGCTCATTGGGAGTGACGCTGCTGCTGGTGTCGTTCTTGTACCGGCACTATCGAGAACGGATTCGTTCGTGGATCGCGCCGCAGGAGGAGTGACGCCGATATTTCACAAGGCGGCTGCTCCTCGTTCAGCCGCCACCCAAACTCTAATCAGGCTCGAGTGTGTCCCTTGGTCGGCCGCACTTTCTGTTCCCCGTGTCCTCCCGTGTTCCCCGTGGTTCTTCTGCTTGCAGCCAGAATCAACCACGGGGAACACGGGAGGACACGGGGGAAACCGGGAGAGAGTGTTCGGAAGGTTCGACGTTCTCGGTTCGTCGCGTCCTCTCAAATCGACACGGCACGCGAAGAAACACGACGTGAAGACTACGAGGCACAAGAGAACTCGGTTCACAACACCGGCGAGAACATCCGGCAAAAGCTTTCCTTGAGTCGGGCCAATGTCGGCCGCTGCGACCAGTCGAGCGATTGGATGCGAGTCGCGTGCGGCTCGTCCTGCTCGAAGTGGTGATCGAGTTGTTCGGCGAGGCTTAAATCGTACAGCGCCACTGCGACTTCAAAGTTTAAGTACAGGCTGCGCGAGTCGAAGTTGGGTGTGCCGACCAGCGACCAGCAGCCGTCGATGGTGAGCGTCTTCGGGTGAAATTGTCCGGCCTGGTACTCATAGATTTCTACGCCGGCTCGCAGCAGCGAGTCGTAGTACGAGCGAGCCGCGTTGCGTGTGGCCCAATAAGTTTTGGGGCCGGACAACATCACGCGGGTTCTCACACCGCGCAGGGCCGCCGTTTCGAGGGCACTGACCAGCGGCGGGGTCGGCACGAAGTAGGACGTGGCCAGCGTGACCTGTCGCTCGGCACGGTTGATCGCGGCGAACAGCAGCGTGTGGAAGAGACTGTCCTCGTTGTCGGGGCCGTCCGCCAACACTTGGGCCATGACGTGACCACATTCCAATGGCGTGGGAAACGCGACGCGCGGCAGGTCGTCGCCCGTCGCGTAGTGCCAGTCGATCGCGAAGACCTCTTGCAACTGGAGAACACTCGGGCCTTTCAGTTTGAGATGCGTATCGCGCCACCGCCCAAAGTACAGGTCTTGGCCGAGGTACTCATCTCCGACGTTCATCCCGCCGGTGAAGGCAATCTCGCCATCGACGATCACGATCTTGCGGTGACTACGCAGATTGATCGACCACCGTTCGCGTAACGACTGACCGGGGACAAACGTCGCCACGCGAATCCCCGCGTCGCGCATCGGTTGCAGGAAGCGATGCGTCAGTTTCGACGAGCCGATCGCGTCGTACAGAAACTTCACTTCAACACCCTGTCGCGCCTTGGCGATCAGCTTGTCGCGGAACGCGGTCCCCAGACGATCGGGCTGCCAGATGTAGTATTCGAGGTGAATCGTCGAACGGGCGGAGTCGATCGCGGCCGCGATGTCATCGAAAGTCCGCTGAGCATCCGTCAGAAGCTGCACCGAGTTACCGACTGTCGCGCGCGTCGAGGTGACTCGCTCCGCCAACTGCCACAGTTCGCGCTGCGTCTCATTCAGGCGGCTTTCGGACAGATGGTGATGTCCCGCCAGTTGCGGCACCGACTGGCTGGTGCTGCGTATCGCCGCCAAGCGACTCTGAACACGCCGCCCGACTCGGTTAATGCCGAACACGAGGAACAGGAACGCGCCGAAATAGGGCATCGTCACGATCGCCATCATCCATGCGACGGTGGCGACGGGTTCACGCTTCTTCGTGAGCAACACCACAGGCAACAACGTGAGTGTCAGCAAATAGCCGACGACGGTGAGAACGGCCAACAGAGTTTGCATGACGGGCAATGTGTGAGATAGGGACGTGGCAAGACAGAATTCCGTCTCACAGAATGATCGAAGTCCGGCTTTTCTTAAAGCCGGTCTTCCGGCGGTGTACGACGGCAGGGCCATCGCCTTTTTCAGCGTAGGGTGTCGTCGAGTCTTCGAGACGCACCATTCTCGCGTTGTTTTGGTGCGTCTCGAAGA
>CAMAYU010000323.1 GCA_945862235.1 Schlesneria paludicola DSM 18645 | reverse complement strand
CAAAGGTCGTCTTGCCCGAGACAACCTAAGTGTGGCGCGCGCTGGTAAGTTCAGACTTCGTGTTCAAGAGACACATGGTTCGACGAAGCTCATCGGGTTCAAAGGTCGTCTTGCCCGAGACAACCTAAGTGTGGCGCGCGCTGGTAAGTTCAGACTTCTTGTTCAAGAGACACGTTGATCGACGGCCTAATGGTTCAAAGGTCGTCTTGCCCGAGACAACCTAAGTGTGGCGCGCGCTCCTAGGTCTTCGTGCTTGCGAATATCAACCGGACGACGCGGACGACTCTATTACAAAGTAAAGCAACATCGCGCTAGCAGCCCATCTCGCCATAGTCGCCCAGTGTGCGAGCTGGCCCTGTCCCCCCCCCCCCTCCGCCCCGGCTTTGCGGGGAGAGGGCCTTCAGGTTTTGATAGAGCCTCTCAATTGCCGAAATCGAGACTGCCGCAGAAAGCCTCGCGTGCCGGAAGCTCCAGCCCGCGAGACTCGGTTCATGCCTCCTGTCTTCAGGCGATCGGGCGGTCTATAGCCCGCTGCTCGTCGTATTGTGACAAATACGTACGGAGTAGGACGGTCGCCTCGCTCAGGCGGTCCAGCGCGTCTCGCAGGACTCTGCTTGTCAGCGACTCGATCAGCACGGTTACGGACAGGCGGCCCAAGAAGAGCTCGTCCGTGTCCTCGTCGTGGTCCAATTCGGGGATGATCGATCGGTCGAGGCAGCATGCCAGAGCATCGCTGAGGCCGCCGGGATCAGGCGGCAGTGCCAGCGGCTCGTTGAGATATACGCGGACGACGGCACTGTCTGGACTCGCGTCGCGCCCCACGTGTATCGCCATCTCCAGATCCTCATCACGATACACCATCTCCCCCGTCAGGAGGCGATATTCGACGGGATGATCCCGTAGCAACGCGGTTACTACAGGGCCATCGTGGTCCCACCGGACCCGCATCGGGTCAGTCTTCGGGTACCTGCGGGACACTTCCGCGACCGCGTCATCAATCGCACAAACCGCATCCAGCGCCCGCTTCTTCTCGTCTAGCGACTCGACCATCAGTAACCTCCGATTCCTATAATTGGACCGACCGAACATGCGACGAGCGTCGCCTCGGACCGGGGCAGTAATGCACTTAGAAGTCTGAAATTCTCTTTGTTGTGATGGAGAGTCTTGAGTCTTACTTGTCACGCATTGCTCGGATCTAATTGCAAGGACGGCAGTTGCGCCATCTTGAAATCCGCGAAGTTTTTGCTGGGATCTAGTTGACAGGGTTGCTCAGTTTTTGGGAGACGATGGCTAGGCAATTTTGAAGATGCCACAACACTCAAAATGGCATCTGTTTACGACAGACGTACTGTCGATCTGAAAATCTGAACGCCAACTCAGTCCAAGGAATGACATCATGCAGGATTCGGCGGATCGTCATCGCAAGGCGACAGTTCCGACGCCCAGATGCCCGAATTGGCGAAGCGGTTTATCTCGACTTGCCACCATGGGGTCAGTGTTGACGGGCGGGGTTTTGTTTGAGGGCAAGATTTTTGCGTGATCCGCTTGAATGCAGGGGTTGCTAGATTTCGGCGACACCACAAATCGCGGCAGACGAGCGTGATCGCGCCGGAGAAAGTCACGGTCGTTTGCCGGTCCAAGTCGGCTCCGGTTTTTTTGCCGGTCGCGTTCGGGCAGTGCGGCAGACCACATGTGATTGGCGTAGCCACCGTCTCCCGCAAACACCGTCGCGTGGGAGACCAGCGCAGCAGCACGCACAGCAGTTGCCGCATCAGGTCGCTGGGAGTCTTGTGTCTTCGACCAGCGGCCTGGTTGTCCTTGTCGTTTCGATAGAGCGCGACCACCACCGGCAACACCCACGATTGTTCCACGCCGGTCAGCTTCGCGATGATCGCCAGGACGACCCGCTTGTGCCCTCCACATGTGGGCCGCAGACGAATGCGACGACCGCTTGGCATCGCAATACCGCCCCTTGCCGAAGACCTTCCGACCGGGATGCTCGGTGACGGTCCCATCCTTGACCAGATCGACGACGATGTGCGGAAGAAACGTGTCGAGGATCGCCACCTCCAACGGTTGAGCCAAACTCCCCATCGACCATCAGTGGCGTCTAAATCAACTTTCCTCCAAGGCGTATCCTTTACCATACTCGGATCTCACACGAAGACCGAGTGGCGACAATGATTTCATCAAGACGGATTTGGCCGTGTATACGTTATCTTGGCTCCCCGTTTTCGGCGACAACACTTCGATTGCCAATTCGGAAGTGACGCTGCCTCGTAAGTCACCCACCATCAGTTCCAGAAAACGTGCAGCGCCGGAGCTATTAATCTTGATTGTCTCCGCGAATCCTTTCCTACCAGCAATACGGAGATTCGGGACGACCCAAGTGTCGAGGAATCCATATTGCGGATTCCTGGACTCAACTTCTGCGACAATTCCCCGCAGTGTTTCGCTGCTCTCATTTAGCGAACTGACCCAGATCGAAATGAAGTTGAGAAGTTCAATGGCGGTTGCTTTCCGAATGAACTGATCCGAAGGTTGGATCGTTTTTTCGTCGCCCATGATCGAGCCTGCGATCTCGGACAGAGCATGTTGAACCCCTGCGTACTGATCACGAATGTACGCGGCTTCGTTTGAGAGTCCCCCCGCGGAAATCGAGAACGGCGGTCGCGGTTGTGAGGTCGTGGCGTCGAGCAGGGATTTGTCTCCGGACAGGTACTCGATCGCTTCCCCGGTAGTGTCCACGACCAGAATTGGTGAGTTCGACAGGGTCGCATCGGCCATCGCGGCCTCAACGGTTGCGCCAGCATTCCCCTCTGACGAAGACGGTACATCGTTTTCGCTCGTGAGGTCTTCCAAAAGGGGCTGGCTCGCAACAGTCTCGCGCCACAATGAGCCCGGTGTGATCGGGCGGAAGCCGCAAAGTTGGGCGTTCACAACACGTAGCGCCACTAACTCGGGACGAGTGGGGCGGTGGAGGCGATCCAGTAGAACCCCTAACCGAACAATCGGCACATGACGGGAGTTGACTGACCTCTGAATATGCTCAAACAACTCTGTCTCAATCCTCGCGATCTCGCCTGCAAACGGATTGATCCAATCTGCCACAGCATCCGAATCGTCGTCGATCTCCGGCATTTTTCCCGCGATGCGCGAGACCAGCAATTCCCATCGTTCGCTCTGCGCGAACGTCAAAAGCTTGCTGAACCGCTCCTGTGCCTCAAGCACCCAGCGATTCACATGAATGCGATCTGCGTCAGTCGCTACGGCCGGAAGCCATGCTTCAACCAGTCGATCCAAGGCTCGCTGCCGAATCTCTGGGACGAGGCTGGGCGGCGCAACTAGGGTACAGATCCCCCAGAAAACGAATTCGTTGGCGCGCCGGCCGACTTCATAAGAAAGTGTCGGTTTGCGAAGCGACTTCCCGATTGATTCTTTCGCCGATTTTGATCTGGGCTGAGATCGTTTAGAAACCTTCTTCTTTGTCATCGTACTCTCAGGTTGATAGTCCAGCCGCAGGGGCCGTCCTAGCCGAGAGTCTCCTTGAGTTCATTCTACCGCCTGGCAAGCCGGTCGAAGTTTGGCGTTACCCAGATTTCGCCAACTCCGACCAACCCACCGTAGATGTGAGCTTGCGCTTGAATCGCGACGCCTGCAAGCGATAGGGCTAATCCACGTCAGAGGCCCGAAGCGTTGGCAGTCGAGACCAAGGCCAAGACAGCGGCTTTCAGGTGTTGGGCAAGCGTGGGCCAAGCATTGATGACCTTGAACAAGTTGGGGTCAATCGTCGAGGCTTCCGTTTGAGAAGAGCAACCCGGCGTGCAACCCGGCTTTTCGCTCGGCTGCAACTCGTTTGTGGGCTTGTGGCTTGCATCTTGAAGGCAACGGACTTTTAATCCGTAGGTCCTGGGTTCGAGTCCCAGCGCACTCAGTTGGTTTGCCGCGATCGGTCATCGGACCGCAAGTATTCCTAGAAGCCCTGTTTATCAGGGCTTCTCGCATTTGAGGGAGAGTTCAATGACGGTGATCGGCGGGAAGAACGACTCCATTCTGTTCCCCGCTTTGCGTAAGGTGAGCGGCAGGTCTTAATCTCCCGTTACTACTTACTACATTCGTCAGAGTGTGGGTTCTCACGTTCTGGTGAACGTGGCTACGGTAAGAAAAGTCCTGCCGGTCGCTTAGCGTCAATTCCTCGGAGTACGCGAGAATCCCGTTTTTGCGGATTAGGATGGGCGGCGCGGTTCGTTCAAGCTTGTCACAGAGAGGCTGAACGGGCGAGGCGTCCGGGATTGCGGAAACGAAGCGATCCGTCGTTGGCTGTGATTTTGTTTCCCTCACAACATGGAACCGAAGTATGACGAAACTGACCATGACACTTTTGGCGTTGATGTGTTTCGTGTGTGTTGGGTGTACTGAGCGACCGCAGGCCGTGCCGGAAGTTCCGGTGCCCGTCGCGAAGCCGCTTGCGAGCGACGCGAATCCTGCGGCAGCGGCTGGTGAGGCAAAGACTGAGCCTTACGAAGCGTCCGTGGGAGGATTCAAATTCATCGTCCCCGTCGGTTGGCAGGAGCAGCCTCCCAAGAGCGAGTTCATTCTCGGCGAGTTTTCGCTGCCGGGCACGGGTGGCGCGGCAAGGTTAACGGTCTCCTCTGCGGGAGGTGGGATCGAAGCGAACCTCGAACGCTGGCGAGGCCAATTCAGCCGTGGTCCCAACGATCCTGAGCCGCGAGAATCTGAGGTCACGTTTGACGGCCAGAAGGGGACACTGATCGAGCTGTCTGGCAGCTACACCGACATGTTCGGTGGCGGAAAGCCGAGCCGCGACTGGCGTATGCTGGGCGTGGCAGTTCCGATGGGGGCGACCAACGTGTTTGTGAAACTCACCGGACCTCAGGCCACCGTGACCGATCAGCGTGAGGCGTTCCTGAAGTTCGTCGAATCCGCGAAGGCGGAAAAGTAAGAACCCACACCCCGGTCCCGTTCCCGGCAGCGTCGGGACGAGGGGAGAAGTTTGCGAATAGGCTCTCAGTCACCATTCTCTCCATGCAGGAAGATGCCACTCATGACCGCCCGCCTGATTGATGGAAAAGCCATCGCCGCCTCGATTCGAGAGCGACTCGCAGTGAACGTGACTGCGTTTACCGAGACGACGGGTGTCACGCCCAAATTGGCGGCGGTGTTGGTGGGAGACGACGCCGCCAGCCAAGTCTATGTGCGAAACAAGGAGCAAGCCTGTCAAAAGGTCGGCATGGCGAGCGACGTGCATCGGCTGGCCGCATCCACAACGCAAGACG
>CAMAYU010000322.1 GCA_945862235.1 Schlesneria paludicola DSM 18645 | reverse complement strand
CTCATCACGAGCGGATGCGACGTTTCGGGAAGGCTCGGTAGTGGCGCACTCTTGTGAAGTGAGATGCCTCGCAGACGGAACTGGCCTTCGATGTAGACCTCATCCGGGATCGCGACCATCGGCGCGGTCAGAAGCGTGATGCCGCCGCGAGCCAGCGTGATGCCGCCGTCTTGATGCCGCAAATCGAACGTCGCTGCACCGGCTCGGACATAGTTGCCGTTGTCGCTGGTGAGCAGCCCGAACCGGAGCGGCTTTGGCAGCGAGTTCTCGCGCACGATCGAGAAGGCGGCCCACTGATGAGGCTCGCGCCGCGTGTAGAACCGCAGCGCGACTCCCTGCGGCCCGCGCCAGAAGTAGAGCGTGAAGTCGGTCATCTCGAACGGCGTCAGTCTTAGTAACGTCTCGTCGGTCCATGGCGCTCGAAGCCGAGCCAGACCTTGGAACCGAGCGACTCGTTTGTGCTGAGTCCCGTAAACATCCTGTGCCCAAGTGAACGGTTGTCCTTCGACCGGACTGAACCAACGCTTCGCCTCGGTCTCCGGCAGTTCGTCGTGTCCCGCCGACTTGAAGTCGCGCGTGAGCTTTGGACTGAGGGCGGACCACGGCGCGACTTCGCGTGCCATCGCGGCGGTCCACGGTTCGATGACAGGAACCACTTCTGCGACGAGCGGCTTGGCCTCGGGCATTGGCTCTTTGCTCGTTGGCTCACTCGTCAGCAGCGGCTCCTTTTCACCGAGTGCTGTCGCGACGGCGTCAGCGGCGGACGCTTCGCCTCCCACATTGGCGGGCTTCAACGCATCGGCCGCAAATTTCCAAGCGGCACCATCTGTGTCATTCGATTCGGTCGCGTTGCCTTTGCCCTGCTGGGCGATCAGTTCGTGATCGCCCTCTTGATGTCGTCCGACCCACAACGTGCCACCCGCGATTACCGCGATCAGCAAGCAGAGTCCGATCAACCACTGCCAGCCGCGCAAAGGCTCCGGCGCAGCGAGCCGCTTCTGTTGCGACGCGCGCTTCAGCAGGCAATCGACATCGAGTGCGATGCTGCTCAAGGCTCCCGACAACTCCGTTTCGAGGTGCAGGTGTTCGACGAGTGCCTGTCGCAGTTCGGGCGACTGGGTCCAGCGTCTCCGCAACGCGTCCATCTCGAACGGCGTGAACTCGCCCGGCGGCTTCTCGTGCAACAGTTGAATCAGTTCCTGATCGGTCATCGCGATTCCTTGGTTGGACGGCCAACCTTGATTGACTCGTAGGATGGACGCCCTAGTCCGTTCCGCATTTCACAACACGCAGGATGGACGAGGGCGTCCATCCTACAGGCGTGCTTGGCGTCGGCGTTCGATGCAATCTTTGAGAGCCTGTCGGGCACGGTGCAGCAACAGTTTGACGGCCCCTTCGCTGCGATGCAGTTGCCGAGCGATCTCGACCAATTTCTGTTCGCCCTTGTAATGGAGTTCGATCCCCTGCCGGGCACTCGGGCCGAGACTGTCCATGCAGCGCGACAAGTGGATCAACCCGTCATCGTCGTCGGTCCACAAGGCATCGGCGGGGAGGACCGATTCCAGTTCGAGGCACAGCTCCGTCCAACCCGCTTCCTTCCTCCGGACCAAACTTTTGACGTGCTCACGCAACAAATTGCGAGCGATCCCCAACAGCCACGGGCGGATGAGTGCCGTCGAATCGAAGCGAGCCTGCGTGACGTAGAATCTCAGAAAGACTTCCTGAGTCATGTCGTCGGCATCACTGTTTTGGAGAAGCCTCGCCCGCAAGTAGCCGTAGACCGCCCGCTGATGCTGCTCGACCACCGCCGCAAACGCCGCACGGTCGCCTCGCCGAAGCTGCTCAATCAGCGTTTGATCGACGGAGGGCTGCACGAGGAAGGTCCGAGGGGGGCAGTTGGCAAGTGGCAAGTGGGCAGTGCGACTCTTGGGCGTCAGCCCTCTTTGGATTTCCGAGCGGGGCGGCGTCAGCCCCCCGGTTCTTCCAAGAGGGCTGACGCCCAAGAACCCTGAGGCTGACGCCGCCCCGCTCGGAATGAGGACGGTAGGCTCCTCAAGCAGGTGGCTCTTCAAATGTCTGACCAAAGTGAACGCGGCGAGATGGTACGGCCCGCTGCAAACCGAACGCAACCGCGTGGCGAACGCCTGCGCGTCGCGCGGCCGTGGTGGACCATTCTCAGAGCGGCCTCTAACATCTGGCCCGCTCGCGTTTGTCTCTCCGTGAAGGAACACCATGACTGCCCAGAACACGCCCGTCACACCCGCCGCTTCCGCTAGTGATGCCCCTCATGCCGAGTCCGCATCGGTCATCATCTTCGGCGCGTCGGGAGACCTCACTGCGCGAAAACTCCTTCCCGCGCTGTTCGATCTCTGGAGCGACGGCTATCTCGCCGACAACGCGCCGATCATCGGGGTTGCTCGCCGCGAGAAGTCCGACGAATCGTTTCGGGCCGAGATGTACGAGGCGATCAACGGGCATGTGCGAGCCGGTGCGGTGTCGCACGAACATTGGAGCCAGTTCGCGTCGCGGCTGTTTTATCGGCAACTCGACATCGCGTCGGGAGACGGCTACCCCGACTTCAAGAAGCAAGTGGAGGCGATCGAGGATCAGCAGGGTGTCAGCCATCGTCGCGTCGTCTACATGGCGACCTCGCCCGACTTGTTCCTGCCCGCCATCGAGCATCTCGGTTTGTGCGGCATGATTCCCGGACGAGACTCATCGCATCAGCTTCGCGTCGTGTTCGAGAAACCCTTCGGCCGCGATCTCACGTCGGCGCAGGAACTCAGCGGCAATCTGCGGCGGCTGCTGCGCGAGGAACAGATCTACCGCATCGACCATTACCTCGGGAAAGAGACCGTCCAAAACATCTTGCTGTTCCGCTTCGGCAACTCGATCTTCGAACCGCTACTGAACCGCAATCAGGTCGATCACGTGCAGATCACCGTCTCCGAGTCTCAAGGCTTGGAGCGAGGTCGCGGCGGCTACTACGACAACTCGGGAGCAATGCGCGACGTGCTCCAGAACCACGTCTTGCAGCTTCTCTGCCTGATTGCGATGGAACCCCCTGCCCTGTTCAACGCGCGCGACCTGCACGACGAGAAGCTCAAGGTGCTGAAGGCCCTCGCACCGGGAAACAAGGGGGACGTTTCCAAGTGGGTCATTCCGGGGCAGTACTCGGCGGGAGTCGTCGATGGTCAAGCGGCGGTGAGCTACCTGAGCGAGGAGCGCATCCCGGCCGACTCGCGCACGGAAACGTTTGTCGCGATGAAAGTTCTCGTCGATAACTGGCGCTGGGCCGGAGTGCCGTTCTATCTGAGAACGGGCAAGCGGTTGCCGTCGCGAGTTTCCGAGATCGCCATCCAGTTCAAGCAGCCGCCGCTCAACCTGTTCAGCACAGTGGAATGCGAGGGGGACATGTGTGCCCTCGTTGGTGCCCGGCCCAACAAGCTGGTCTTCCGCATCCAGCCGAGCGAGTCGATCAAGCTGTCGTTCTCGACGAAGCGGCCGGGGATGCAGTACCAGATCCATCCGGTGACGATGGACTTCAACTACAAGGAGACCTTCACGCAGGCGTTGCCCGAAGCGTACGAACGGCTGCTGCTCGACGTGCTGCGCGGCGACTCGACGCTGTTCATGCGCAGCGACGAACTGGAAGCCGCCTGGCACTTCGTCACGCCAATCCTCGACTACTGGGATCAAAACAAGACGATCCCCGAACCGTACCGCTCCGGCTCGTGGGGCCCCCGCGCCGCCGATGACCTCCTCCTCAACGATGACCGCTCGTGGAGATCGCCGACGGTTTGACAGCAGTGTGCGGCGTTCGCCTTTCCTGTCCCCTCGCCTTGGAGGGGAGAGGGCTAGGGTGAGGGGTTCTTATGTGATGCGGCTTGGGTGGCGGGGTCAGAGACTTCGATGGCCCCGTTCTTGCGACGCTTCAGGGCCCTTGAGGACTCTGCCCCTGCCACCAAGCCGGAGTGCATTCGTTTCAAGGCGAGAATCATGCGGGCATTGCTCCTTCAATTCTGACGCGACCAGCAAAGACACAGCCGCTTACGTCGCTGGCGATTGGCATCGTTCTCATCCCGCTCGGGATCATGGCGAATAACAAGAACAGCCCAGAGGGACGGATGGTGTCTGGCGGCTTGATCGGTGGGAGTATCGGCTTCTTCATCATGTGTGCATGGGACGCCGGGCGACTGCGATTCGTGCAATGGCGACAAGCTCGAAACCAACATCCCGAAGACTCGGACGAGAATTGAGAGCCGCTAGCACGAGCCAAACTTCCGACCCACGCTGTTAAGACACTACCCGTTAACAGACCGCCCTTGCCATCCCTTGCGTCTGCCCGCGAGAACACTCCCGCCCCCTTACCATCAAGGTTGATGGCCCACCGAAACGACCACGGACGGTTTCCCACCGCGAACGCTGCTCTCACCAAAACATGGCTGAGTTCCCTTGATGCCCGCCACTTTTCTCTCGACGAGAGGATTGCTCGGAGTGTTGCTATCGACGCCGGGTGCGACTTGCGGTGGCTTTGATTCGCCAGTGTTTTCAAAGATCAGTGGCGAGGAGATGCTCCTCCCCACTGGCAAGGGCATCGCATCGCATCGCAACTTGTCTAGCCCCCGGATCGGATGGCGTTCGTGGACCGGGCGACGGTTCAGCAAGTTCTCGACGCCTGCCGAACGACGCGCTGGAAAGCCATCGTCGTGTTGTGTCGATACGCGGGCCTGCGTTGCCCGTCCGAAGTGTTCGCACTGCGATGGTCGGACATCGAACTTGATGCGGGCCGTATGCGTGTCCGCAGCCCCAAGAGTGAGAACTTCGGAAAGGGCATTCGCGAAGTCCCGCTGTTCCCCGAAGTCCGCTCCGTTCTGGAAGAGTTGTTTCTGGAGCCTGACGGCGGTGAGTTCGTTATCACGTCGAAGGATCGAAGTTCCGCCAAAAACCTGCGAACGGTGTTTGAAAAGATTCTCCGCAAAGCCGGTGTCGATCCGTGGCCGCGACTCATGCAGAACCTGCGAAGCTCCCGCGAAACAGAATTGGCGCGGGAGTACCCGCTCCAAACTGTCACCGCTTGGCTGGGCAACACTCCCCGAGTGGCGTTGGAGAATTACTTGCAGGTCCGAGACGAAGACTTCAGCAACGCGGCAAAGACGACGCGCATTCCGACGCAGCAAGCGTCCGCAGGCAGTGCGCACAGCCTCGCAACGGCCCACGCCACAAATGAACAAACCCCTTGTTTCGCAGGCTAAACCTGCAAAACAAGGGGTGTTCAAGACTCCTCGAGTGCCCCCACTAGGG
>CAMAYU010000321.1 GCA_945862235.1 Schlesneria paludicola DSM 18645 | reverse complement strand
CGACGGCACCCTACGTTGAAAAAGGCGATGGCCCTGGTTGGTGAAGACCTTCAATTGCGAATGGGGCTTCGCGTGTCGCCGACGGCTCATCAACTTCGGGTCTCAACCATTCGACGCGCCACCGCATAGTAGACGACTCCCGACGCGATCAGCACCAACACGCTAAGCGTTTGCCACGGTTGATCGACCAGTAGGCTGACGAAGGCTCCCGCGTAGGCCAACAGCAGCAGAGCTGGCGTCAGGGGATAGCCCCACGTTTTGTAAGGCCGCTCGACATCGGGTCGAGTTCGTCTCAACACGTACACCGCTGAGACCGTCAAGCCGTAGAAGAGCAGTCCAGCGCAGATCACGGAGTCGGTGAGGTTATCGAACGCGCGTTTCATCTGCACGGAGTGTGGTTCCGAGATTGTTTGGTTCACGGCGCGAGCGACGTTCGTTGAGGGAGTCGGTTGCGGTTCGCTGGGCTTCCATACGGAGAACAGCACGATCAACAGCACGGTCCAAACCGCTTGAGCCACAATCGCGTTGGCGGGTGTCTGATAAACCGGATGGATGCGATGGAGCCAGCGCGGGACGAGACCGTCTCGCGCGATGGCCAGATAGATGCGTGGGCCGGTGATCATGTTCGAGTTCGTCGCGCCGAACGTCGAACACATCACGCCGAGTGCCGCGATCTGTGCTCCGATGGGACCGAACAGCACTTGAAAGACATCGGCCGCAACCGTGCTGCTCTGCGAGAGATGGCTCATCGTCAGCGTGAGGTGATAGCTGACGTTTGCCCCCAGATAGACCAAGATCACGATCCCGAGACCGATCCCCAACCCGCGCGGCACGTTTCGCTGAGGCTCGCGAATGTCTTCGGCCACCGGACCAAGGTTGATCCATCCGTCATAGGGCCACAGCACCGCGACCATCGCGATTCCGATCGCTTTCCAAAACGAAAGCTGCGACGGCTGCGCGTCGTTCCAGCTCAGCAACGGCTGCAAATTGGCCGGGTCAATCCGCCGCAACAGAAACGGCAGCACGATCAGTCCCGCCAAGAAGGAAACCTTCGCGACGGTGGCCGCTCCCTGCACACCGGCTCCCCACCGCGTGCTGAACAGATTGATGAGCGACAACCCGACAACAATCGCGATCGCCAGCAGCGTCTGCCCCCACGGCGGCAACTCGATGAGTTGATGAAAATAGAGGACCGTCGCGCATGCGAGGGCACCGACCGATCCGGTTCGCACCACCCAGAACTCGGTCCACCCCCACAGGAACGCGGGCAGCCGACCATAGGCTTCGCGCAGATACAGGTACGGCCCGCCCGCGTGAGGAAACATCGCTCCCAGTTCCGCCAGGGCCAGCGCACCGCACAGCGTCACCAGCCCGACAAACAGCCAGATTCCCATGATCGCGAGAAAGCCATACGGCGCGAGAGCACGATCAACGCTGCTGACCTTCAAGAAAATCCCCGACCCGATGATCGAGCCGACCACGATGCACACCGCATCGAATAGCCCGAGCACTCGCGGCAACGTCTGGTGAGCAACGGCCAGCGCGGCGACTTCGACTGAGTCCTTCATGCAAGTTCCAGTGCGAGACAAGAGGTCCATCGAATGGCTCGCAGACTGTAACGAGTCACTCCATCACGATGAACTACCTGACGCAGCCGAACAGGGCTATCGCCGTTTTTAATGCAGGGTGCCGCGGTCACGGGGCGGCGACGTGGCCATGCGAGGAATTGAAGGCTGTTTCTCATTCTCACGGCCACGTCGCCGCTCCGTGACCGTGGCACCCCATCTCCTAGACTCAAAAAGGCGATGGCCTTGGCAACCGGCAATGAGGCTCATGCCGTTCTCAAAATGTCCAGATGGCTTCGTCTCGCGAATGGCGGATGTGCAATTGGCGTTGCAGCCCCGACTCATCCAGTGCATGAGCGACATCGGGAGAGAGGCGGCAGAGGATGGCCGTGCCTCCGTGTTCTTCGATGCCGTCGTGAAACGACTGCAAGATCGCCAGACCGAGATCGTCGATGTGTTTCAAGCGGACGAGATCGACGACGACGTGACGCGGTTTGCGCGTGAGCAGCAGCGCGTCGAGGTCCTCGGCCACCGCCTCAACGTTCTGTTCGTTGAGCGATTCGATCGTCAGGCTAATGACCGTGATGTTCCGGACCTGCTCCACGTCAAAGTTGCGAACGGCATTGGCGAGCATAATAAGCTCTCTTTCTGATTTCAGACGGTGGTGAAGCGGACACTCGCTACTTGCAGTCCATTTCAAAACTAGCCCGACGCGCAGGCGAGGGCCTTCTCGTCATCGAATGCCCAGCCTTCGCTTGCGCGTCGGGCTAGTTTTCGAGGCAAACGCACATTTTGAAATGTGTCTCGGCCACCTCCTGCCGCAGGTGGCCACCCGGTGCAACGGATTCGGTGGGCATCAACTTCAGAACGACCACATCGCGTCGCCGCGTGTGTTGCGAATGTCGAACGTGGACAACAGTCCGGCCTCGCGTATGGCGCTCGACACGACCGGTGACAGGCGGCAAAAGATCGTGGTCCCGCCCGCTTCAGCAATGCTGTCATGCAGCGCGTGCAACATGGCCACACCCAGCTCGTCGATTCGCCGAATCGGAGAAAGCTCCACCACGACTTGTGCCGGACCATTGGCCGTTACGAGCGTGACAAATTCGAGCAACTCTTCGGAGACCGCTTCATAGTTGTCTTCGTCGAGGCCGTTCACGGTGAAGCAAACCACCGTCACATCACGGACCCGTTCCACATAAAAACAGTGAGCCGTCGCGATCGCCATCAAAGCACCTCACCTTCGTTCCTGGTTCTGACAGAAAGGTCGTTTGAGGTGACTTGTTGTCGGGAGCGGATCGCTCAATCCGAGACTCAACAAGCTCATTCCTTCGCTCAAACTGGACAGCAACTTAACTGCCGATTGTGAAGCACTGTGGAAGGCTCTGTGAAAAGAGTGAGGAGTTGAGAGAAATGTTCTGCGAATCGACGGCCGGGATGATCCAAGCTGCGACGCGAGAAACGTTTCATTCTGTGGCCGGCGTGTACGTTTATGTTTGTCGGCGGTGTGACTCGTGGGCATGATCCGACGCGATTCTGCGAGCGAGATTTTGGGCAAGGTTCGAGGTGTAAGACGGGCACTCTTGCCCGTCTTACACCTCGAAAACAGACGAGCAAGAGTGCCCGTCCTACGTTCTTCCGCAAGCTGCTTCGCGGCACAACCCCTGAAGATGCCCGGTGAAACCGGATCGATAAGACTGAAACTGTAGGAGACCTCCATGAGTCAGTGACGAGCTTTGTGCATCGGGATTGATGCCTACCTGGGCCGCAACCGGTTGGGTGGGGTGCGTGAACGACACCAAGAAGTGGTCCAAGTTTTTTTACAGACCGAAAGTTTCAGGTCACCGTGCTGACCGATCAGCAGGCGACGTTCGACGCGATTGTGACTGCGATCAAGACCTTGATCGATTCGGCCGTGTCCGGCGACATTGTGGCCATTCATTACTCGGGCCATGGAACGCGCGTTCCTGACACCAGCAAGCAAGAGGTGGATGGTCAGGACGAGGCATTGGTTCCCATCGACTTTGGCACCAAAGGATTCATCGTCGATGATTTGATCGGGCCGTTGCTCGATCGCGCCAAACCGGGCGTGGCGGTCCATGTGTTTTTCGATTGCTGCCACTCAGGTGGAGGGACACGACTGCTCGCGACATCCGAGGCGGCTGGCTCCGAGGACGAGAAGGTGCGATTCCTCGTGCTGACTCCGAAGATGATTGAGGTTCACAACCGAGCACCGCAAAAACGAGCGGCTTCTAATCAGTTGGGAGTCGGCGAAAGAGCGTTTGGCCCGGCGGAAGTTTTGGCTATCGACGGCACCATGCGCGAGGTTCTGTTCGCCGCCTGTCAGCCCCCTGAACAGGCGATCGAGTCCGGCGGCAACGGGCATTTCACGCGCGCCGCAATGGCCGTTCTCGCTCGTCCCGCAACCGGGCTGACGAACGATCAGTTCCTGAAGGCCGTCATCGCCGAGATGGGAGCCGCTCGACGACAGACGCCTCAGTTGTCCTGTTCATCGGGAATCAACGCCGCGCCATTCCTGACCTTCGTGAGTCCTGCTGGTCCCGGAATAACGGCCAAACAGCCCGTCGTTCCGCCCGGCGGACAACTGCGATTTCGGAGCGGTCTTCCTCGATCGACCACTCACCACGGGCAAGTTCGATTTCGCCGAGTTCTCAGAAACAGACTTGGAGCAGATGGTCGTCAACGTGGCGGGCTATCCGACCGACAGGCCACAGCGAACGATGTGGATGCAGTCCGGGTGCATGCTCGATGCCGACGATGCGTTTCTCTACTACAAGATGGACACGCACGGCGGGCAGAGTGGTTGTCCGGTCAGCCTGTGGGAGGATGGCAACGACATCACTGTCGTGGGCATCCACACGGGAAACATCGGAACTGCGAATCGCGCGGTGCGTATCAATGGCGACGTGTTCAATCCATTGATGAGTTGGCGAGATCAGGCTTGAAGAGAATCGCACACAGCCGTTTGTTGGCTGGCGACAAGTCACGGCGACATTAACCCAGGGACAATCAGATGGGTCTCGGATCGGCCAGCTTGAAAATGTGGTGAATCGGTTGGCGGAGTCTCAGCAGCAGACACGCGAAGCGGGGTATCGGCCGCGGCGAGTGGTACCTCAACCCAAGATTGTCGAAGCGGGTTTCTACGAGGGAGAAGTGGGCGACTTTGAAGAGGTTGTGGAACCTCCCGTCCGTCGCGCCGCCCCTCGTGCAACGCCCGTTCGCGAAGTTCCTGCCGCATCAACTTCGCGAACGGGTCCGACTCTCCGCAAAGCCGCCGCGCCGCGTGAGATCGAGCAACCGACACCGCCGAATGTGGGCTTCTCCTACATCCCAGATGATGATGATGATGCTCCGGTTGACGATGACGGTCTCGGTGTCTGGAAGGGCGATGTCCGACGCCCGGTCGCCAAGCCCGTCAATGGTTCCGTAAAACGGTCCTCACGCTGAGATGAGCGGCAAGAGAAAGTAGACCCGACACTCCGTGCCGGGAGCGGTTCGTGTCACGGAGTGACACGTCTACTTTGGGTAAATCACGTCTTGCCGATCGCCTGATCACAACGAAATCTCGAATGGCCTTTTGATGACCCGAACCCCGGCCTCGCGATGAGGTACGGGGTTCTGTCGTTGGAATACCTCACACGGCCATGTGCGAGACGTTTCTCAAGTTCGAGTCTTAGTGAGCCGGGTGGCGTCAGCCCCCGGACTTCTGTCGTGAAGAGTCCGGG
>CAMAYU010000320.1 GCA_945862235.1 Schlesneria paludicola DSM 18645 | reverse complement strand
CGTAAGCCCCCGGTTCTTGGGCGTAAGCCCTCTTTGAAAGAACCGGGGGGCTTACGCCGCCCCGCTCAGATATCTCACTTTTTGCCACGCGAGACATGAACGACGTAGACGGCCGACCAAATCGCCGACAGATGGTGAGCAGCCTTCATTCAATCATCGAGCCTCATCCGCCGCCGACTCATTCGCCCCGCCTAGACTACTCGACGCAGTGACCCGTCGAAAGTTGGCGGGAAGACTTGGTGGCGGAGGGGGCGGAAACAGTGCGAGAACTCGCTCCAACTCGACGATGCAGCCATCCAGCGAGATCACCGCCTGACGAAAGTTTTCGTGATCCGACGCGGCGGGAGCATCGGCTCGAAACTGATCGGCCGCCGCCCGCAGCTTCCCGATTTTCTTGCGAAGCGTCATCAAATACGCCGCCGGTTCCGTGACCTTGGGCTCTAAGGCCCGCGCCGTATCGAAGACCGTCCGCACAACCTGCATCAGTTCGGGAAAGTCCTCGACAGTCTCACTATGCTTCACAAACGTTCGCACCATCCAAGCGTGAGCGAACACGACCTGACAGTGAGCGACCGCTTCCGCGAGAGTGGGGACCGACCGTTTCAATGCCGGACGGCTCGCATCGTCCGTCATCGGCGACAGCTCCTTCGTTTCAGATTCCATCGTCATGCATTACCTCATTGCTTCAACCCAGCGGGACGCGCGTCAGAATTTCTGCGGCCCCGTCTCGAACCTTGCGAACAGCGAGTGCAATCTCGTCGATCGCCTCCGCGCTTTCCAGCAGCACCGGGTGATGCAGCGTCAGCATCCCGGCATCAGCGCGAGTCGCTTCGATCAAATCATCCGCCGCGCGAAAACGTCGCTTGGCGTGAATGAGATGCAGCCCGCGAAAGCCCGTGTCGAACGCAACCCCTTCGGCGCGGAGTGACTTCACAAACAGTTCGCGCGGGAGACCACCAAACTCCTCGGCACGATATTGAAAGCCAACCTTGTAATAAGCGGGCGACAGCTCGTTCGTTGGTAGTTGTAACGGCCGAAGTCCCGCCATGTCGCTCAGTTGCAGACACAACCGCACGATGTTCACGCAACGGCGCTCGTTCAACTCATCGAGCTGCTCGACTTGAGGCCGCAGGACCGCCGCCTGCATTTCGGACAACGGGTACGCCTCGTTGCCACGCTGCGTATGACGTTTGATCCGTTCCGCGATGTCACTGCGCGACGTGAGGATCGCGCCGCCTCGGCCCGCCGTCAGCAGCTTGCTCCCGCCGAAGCTCAACACGCCGACATCGCCCCACGTCCCGGCGCGTCGCTCGTGAATCATCGCGCCCGGGTTCTGACAGGCGTCTTCAATCAGCGCGATCTTGTGAGCCTCCGCAAACTGTCGCACTTCGCGGATCGGGACCGCTCCCCCATGCAAGTGCGACGCCACGATCGCCTTCGTGCGCGAGGTCACAGCCGCCGCCAGCCGCTCGGGATCGAGTTGCCACGTCTGCGGATGAACATCAACGAGGACGGGGATCGCTCGCAGACACAGCACGTTTTGAAAGTTCGCCTTGAAGTCGTATCCCGCCAAGATCACCTCGTCGTCGGAACCGACGCCCACACCTCGCAACGCCAGTTCGACCGCCGCCGTCCCGCTGCTCGTCAACAACACCTGTTCGACCGAGTGATATTCGGCCAACTGGCGACTCAACGCGGGAACATGCTCGCCGTGATAACGCCCCCAGTCGCCCGACTCGATCAAACTCCGCAGCACCGCATCCACCCGCTCATCACGACGAGGCCAGCCGGGTGGGCCATTCGCTCGCGCTGGCTTGCCTCCCAAAATCGCGGGGCGGTCTGCAATTCGGTTCGTCGTCGAGTCACTCATGTTGCTGCCATTACCCTCTGGTCCGCGTCTACCGAAGCACCAACCCGAAGCGTGAGCGAGGAGTCTCCCTCCAATACCCAAACGCCTTCAATCCGCGTGAAACACCCCTCCTCGCTCACGCTTCGGATTGGTGTTGGTTGCCGTTGTTCGTGCAGCCGAGTCTACTATGCGGCGGCTTTGTCGAGCGTGTCAAACGGCCCCTTCTGATGTGAGTGCAAGCATGTCCAATACGGTCAGAACCAAGACAGTTCGGTTCATTATGGTCGGCGGGTTCCTCGGTGCGGGGAAGACGACGACGCTGGCCCGGCTGGCTCGGCAGTACATGGATCGCGGGTTGTCGGTCGGCATCGTGACGAACGATCAAGCCGCCGATCTGGTCGATACGAAGTCGCTCCGGTCGCAGGGGTTTGATGTCGGCGAAGTGGCCGGTGCCTGCTTCTGTTGCCGATTCAATGACCTGATCTCGACCATCGACAAGCTGGGGCTGGCTCAAGCGCCCGACATCATTCTGGCAGAGCCGGTCGGAAGCTGCACCGACCTCGTCGCGACGGTGATTCAGCCGCTCAAGCAGCTCTATCAGGCCCGGTTCGAGATCGCTCCGTACGCCGTGATCCTCAAGCCGAGCCAAGGCCGCAAGATTCTGAAGAACGAAGCGGGAACAGGCTTCTCACCCAAGGCCGCTTACATCCTGCAAAAGCAGTTGGAAGAGGCCGATCTGATCCTCATCAATCGCATCGACGAGATGACGCCCGCCGAACTGACCGAGCTGCACACACTGCTCGACAACGCCTATCCCGACACGCCGCGCCTCGCGGTCTCCGCAAAGAGTGGCCTCGGTTTTGATGCCTGCTTCGAGTTCCTCGATCAGACCGGCAACTTCGGTCGCCGCGTCCTCGACATCGACTACGACATCTATGCCGAGGGCGAAGCGGAACTCGGCTGGCTCAACAGCAGCATTCAATTGGCGGCGGCAACGGAATTCCCGCTGGACGACTTCCTGCTCAATGTCGTTCGCAACTTGAAGCAACGCCTCGTGGCGGATGACTTGGAGGTGGCTCATCTCAAAGTGATCGGCCTCAGCGCCGCAGCCTTCGGCGTCGCGAACCTTGTCACCCGCGACCTTCCGCCCGAGCTGTCGCTCCCCTCGTTCACCAAGACGCGCGAAGTCGATCTCGTGGTGAATGCCCGAGTCGCGTGCGACCCCGCATTGCTCGGCGAGCATGTTGAGGCGACCATTCGCGAAGTCTGTGCCTCGCACGGTGTCACGCCCACGTTCGGTGATACCCAGATGTTCCGCCCCGGCCGCCCGCAACCAACTCACCGCATGGAAGCCGCGGGAGCAATCTAAATGGGTCGGATGCGTGGACTCTTCGCCTCAGCCCAAAGTAGCCTTCATCGCTCCGCGTGAAGGTAGCCGAGCGCGGGTTGGGCGATGATTGCCCAAACCACGTCTTCTCGTCCATCGGCTAACTTCACGCGGAGCGATGAAGGCTATTCGGAAGCGGGGCATTCACAGCAGTGTTCGCGCTCGATGATGTCCGCGCACCCTGTAATGACATTGAGATTCGTTTGGTTCTTGGTTCTTGAGATTTGATTTTTCATCGCGGCCCTCGCCGCTTTAGGACTCACCGCAATGTATCTTCGCATGGCCAAACGCCTCCTCCTCGAAACTGACAAGCGCCTGTTGTGGAAGCTCGCCTACAACTTTGGCTTCAAGGGGATGCTGTCCGTTCAGCGATTCAAACGCCGGATGAAGCGGGGCGAGTTCTTTCCGCCGTTCATCTACATCTCGGTCATCAACAGTTGCAACCTGCGCTGTCAGGGCTGTTGGGTCGATGTGTCCGCGAAGCAGCAGACGATCGACCTCGACGCGATGAACCGGCTGCTCACCGAGGCCAAGGAGGCTGGCAACAGCTTCTTCGGCATCGTCGGGGGCGAGCCGTTCATGCACCCGCAGTTGCTGGAGATTCTCGCAGCGCATCCCGACTGCTACTTCCAAGTCTTCACGAACGGCCACTTCATCACCGACGAGGTCGCCGCCACGCTGCGAAAGCTCGGCAACGTCACGCCGCTCATCAGCGTCGAGGGGACCGAGATCATCAGCGACGAACGGCGCGGCCGGCCGGATGTCCTCTCCAAGACGATGGAGGGCCTGCAAAACTGCCTCAAGCACAAGGTGCTGACGGGTGTCTGCACGAGCGTTTGCCAGACGAACATTGACGATCTCGTCAACGAAGCTTGGCTCGACCGCCTCATTGAAATGGGCGTGATGTATTCGTGGTTCCACGTCTATCGCCCGATGGGCCCGAACCCGCAGCCGGAACTGTCGCTCACCCGCGAGCAGCAGCTTCGCATCCGCCGGTTCGTCGTCGATATGCGTGTCAAGAAACCGATCGGCATCATCGACGCCTACTACGACGGAGAAGGAAAAGCCCTCTGCCCCGCCGCGTCGGGGTTGACTCACCACATCAACCCGTGGGGCGGAATCGAACCGTGCCCGATCATTCAGTTCGCGAAGGAATCGATCTACGACAAGCGGCACATCAAGGACGTCATCGGCCAGTCCGAGTTCCTGAAGGATTTTCGCCAGGTGGCCGCGTCCTCCACGCGAGGCTGCATCGTGCTCGAACGCCCCGACCTGCTGCATCAACTGGTCGTCAGCCATCAGGCGGGCGATCAAACCGCGCGCAAGACCGCACTGGCCGAACTCACCGCCATGCAGTCGCGTCCCTCGCAATACGGCCCCGGCCAGGAGATCCCCGAACGAAGCTGGGTGTATCGTTTGGCCAAGCGATTCTGGTTCAACGACTTCGGAGCCTACAAGGCCCTCGACGCGGCAGCCGCGCAGCAGCCAGTGTCGGCGATCAAGTGATCGTGATGGCTCATGGTCACGACTTCCGCGTAATTGAATGGACGATACCGTAGTTGAGTGGTCCATTACCGCCGCCGTGATACTACTGCTTTCACCCGCTCCACTTGTCGAGTAGGCTTCAGATCATGCCCTCGTACTTCTGCGATGTTGATCCGCGCGAGCTTCGAGTGCCCTCGTCACGTCCACAGGCAGACCCGCTCAAACTCGCCCGCCAGATCGCCCGGTTTGGGGCGTCGGTTGTCGGTATGCCGCCGATCGTGGCATACGAGGGAACTGATGGAGTATTGGTGATTTACAATGGTGTCACCCGGGCGACTCGGATCGCCAAGCTCGCAACGGGTGTGTTTGTTCGAGTCGAAGTGATTGGCCGGCTCCGGCGAGCTTATGGCCCGGAGCCTAAAATCGGAGACCAACTATCATGATCTCAGCAACCCGGCGCGAGGCCCTCGACGTTCTGGCGGAACTGTGCGAACTCTCCCCAGATGTGCGGTTGGGTCAATTGATGGCACAACTTGGATTCCTCGGGCAGGACCAAACCGATCGATCTCTTTGGGACATCAACGACGAGCAACTGCTCTCCGTGTTGTATCGCCACAGGGAGGAG
>CAMAYU010000319.1 GCA_945862235.1 Schlesneria paludicola DSM 18645 | reverse complement strand
GGTTCAAAGTTCATTTTTCGCCGCGAAAAATGAACTTTGAACCACCTGACCCCTGATCGTCGAACCGTTGGCCAAATGAGAAGGTCGTCACTAAACTCGGGCGATGACTCTCGAAAACTATGTTTTGTTGTGTGTCGCCGCGTTGCTGGCGGGGATCGTGAATGCGGTGGCGGGCGGCGGGACGTTACTCACGTTTCCGGCGGTGGCTTTGGTGCTGGGGCCAACCGCTGCCGCGACCGTGATGGCGAATGCCACGAGTACCGTCGCGCTGTTTCCCGGATCGCTCGCCGCGATGTGGGGCTACCGGCGCGAGTTGGCCGGGACGCGGGCTTGGATCGTGCCGCTGATTGGGCCGTCGCTCGTGGGAGGTGCGATCGGAACATGGCTCGTCGCGCAGCGCGATCCTCAAGAGTTCCAAGTCTTGGTGCCGTGGCTCATCTTGCTGGCGACCTCACTGTTTCTGCTCCAGCCGACGATCACCAGATGGACGGGGATCGGGAAGCCGCACGAAGCTCCGTCGCGGCGGTTGCTGATCGGGATCATGAGCTTTCAATTTTTGATCGCGGTCTACGGCGGCTACTTCGGCGCGGGGATCGGCATTCTCATGCTGAGTGCTCTCGCGCTGATGGGCTTCTCGGACATCCATCGCATGAATGGCGTGAAGACGCTGCTCGCCTCGGGAATCAACGGTGTCTCGGTGGCGCTGTTCATCTGGTTCGACAAGGTGAACTGGACGCTGGCCGTCCCGATGATTGTCTCGGCCATCATCGGCGGCTTTCTGGGGGCCAGCGTCGCGCGGCGTCTGAACAAGAATCACGTCCGCTACGGTGTCGTGGTGATCGGCCTGTTGCTGTCGGGGTATTACTTCGTCAAGACGATGACGGCTTGAGGAGTGGAGCGAATCGCAGGGCCATCGCCTTGTTGAGGCTGTGGGTTGGGTGCCACGGTCACGGCCAGTTAGCGGCTGCGGCTCTGGTGTGAGCGGCCTCTTCGGGCGAGCCGTGTTGATCGAGCCAATGGGCCAGTTCGTTCCGCGCGTCTGCGCGCCACGGTTGGCGAACGACTCGCGCTCGCAGCCAGTGGCCGAGTTGCTCGTCATCCACTGACGTGCGGGCGGCGGCGATCATGGAGTCCAACAGCGCGCCCGTCATGTTGGCGGGAGTCATCGTTTCAAACAGCTGTTGTCGGTCTTTGGTGAGCCGTTGAAACTCTTTCACCGAATCATCGGCCAAACGCTGAGCCAGCTTCGTCGCATCGACGCCGTCTCGAAATGGAGGTCGCGCGTAGATCATCATCGCCAGCGCGAGAGCCGCGAGATCGTCTTCCGGCTGAACGGCCATTCGCCTGCGTAGTGATTCGTCATCAAGACTCTTCGCTTCCAGCCAATCCCGCGACCAAGCTTGCCGCCATAGACCGCGCGCGATCGCATCGGCCGTCACACGGTTTCCTTCCCAAGTGAAATGGACATGTTCCAGCAAGTGCTTTCGTCCAAGGGCCGAGATCGCGTCGGCTTGGCAGACGACCGCGTGCAGGTCCACGAACAATGCTCGGCCTGCCGCATGTCGCGCGGCCACGGATTGGACCGTCGCGCGGAAGGCTGAGGGGGCGCGGAACCGGCAGCCGTCCAGATCGAGCGCCGCTTGAAATTGCTCGACCGCCTCACTCGTTCGCCCCGCGCGTTCATAGCCCTGAGCCAACCGAAACCGAATGTTCGGATCGCCGTCTCGCTCGACACGCAGGCGCTCGAGCTTCTCGATGGCCTGCGCGGCATCACCGAACTGAGCCTGCCATTCGACGACCAGTTGCTTCCTGTGGCGAGCCTCCTCTTCCGCCGACCTCTCTGCGGGATTGATGTTCTCAATCGGAGGCTGGTCTCGTTCATTGGCGACGGGACTGACGAAGAGGATCGGCACCCGAGCCGCTGCCGCTAGCTTGGCCATCGCGGACAGATTCTGCTCGAACCGCCGGTTGGCTCGTTGAAAGGTGTCACTGTCGAGCGGGATGTGCAGGTCGCCGGGCAACGACTCGATCAGATCGCTCGGCTGAGTGCGGGAGTGCATCAGTCGCGAGACCGCCTGCACGAGATAGAGCCGCCGCCAACGTGCGATCCGGCGAAACCAGTTTGAGTCGATCCGCCCAGCCGATGAAGCGACTCCACCGGGACCATAGAACTCGTTGTGACCGGTGTAGACGACGATCGCATCCGGCTGAACCCGCAAGCCCTCCTCCACGACGGCCACTTCCGACGACGAGTTCATCGCGGTGATCCCCGCGTTGAGGACTTCGATAGTCTCACCGGCGTCCGCCTGAGCTTGCAGCAGCTCCTGTATCTGACGCGGAAACGCCAGTTCGCTCGGGTAAGGAAAGCCGACCACCGTGGACCCGCCCACGACCAACACACGCCGCGTTCCCGCAGGCTTCGGCAACCGAAACGGTCGCCCCTCGGGACCGGACAAATCGCTCCGGCCATAGAACGGCTGATCGAACTTCGGATTGAGTTGATACCAACCGAGTGAACCTTGCCACGGCACGACCAGCGTCAGATCGGCTCCGATTCCCAACACACGCAGCCCCACTTCGAGGACCACCAACGGAGACAGCCCGAGGACAATCGCGAGGCACCGAAACAGCCAGAGCCGCGATCGCGACAACTTCACGGTCGCCCGCTCAACGTGAGCGATGCGTTTCGCTGGCTCGTCCGATCCCGATGGTGTTGAGCAAGCATCCATGTTTGTGACGTGTTCCAAGAGTGCCCGTCAGGCACGCAATAAGGCGAGCGGCAAGACTGGATTTACCCAAAAGTAGACGTGTCACTCCGCAACACGAACCGCTCCCGCCACGGAGTGTCGGAGCGACTTTCTCTTGCCCGTCGCCTCACTTCCTGTGAGCGGCTTGGCGCTAGCGTCTTGCCGCTCACAGAATCACTGCGTCCAACCGGAAGTTATTGCGGCCCCGTTCCCTCGGACTCACTTTCCAAACGTCATCGTCGCGAGCGGCAGTCGCGTGCGGTCGCCGGTCGTGCGCAGCTCTTCCAAAATGGCGATGCTGTCGGGTGAGACGAAGCCGTTGAACTCACGGCCGCCGTTGATCGTCACGACGACGCGGCTGTTGAGGTCGATCACGTCGGGCAGGAATCGGACCACGAACTTCTTCGCGGGAGATTTGATCGATACGGAGTTGTTCGCTTTGACGTGGGCCTCGATCGACATCTCGTTGATCTTCTGACCGACTCCCGGTGGCAACGGCAGGATGGTCGTGCGTGGCAAATCGAGGGCTGTCACCCAGAAAAACCGATTGTCCGTTTTGCGGATCGTCTCGACCTTAAGGCCGGTCGGTATGGCGGGACGCCGGTGGAGGTCCATCCAATCGAACAGCTTCGGAATCTCTTCGACGTATCCGTCGATGCCGCGCCCGAGGTACTCGACCAGCATAAAGTCGAACTGGGCACCTCGTTTGAAAATGTTGTCGAACACGAAGTCATTGGTGGCATCGCGCTGATCTCCACCGTCGAAGCCGCGACCGATGACGTACCACGCTGTGTGGCGGCCGTTCTCATAGACAGCCTTGGGGTAATGCAGACAGTTCCCGCCGATCGGGATCACACCGGCGAACTCATCAGGATGAGACATCCCGAGATCGAAGGCCGCGTCGGCTCCCATACCATGCCCGGAGAGGAAGACACGATCGGCATCGACGCTGAACCGCCGCCGGGCATCGCGTAGGGAGTCGATCACGATCTGGTGCGCGGTCGCGCTGTACGTGTACTCGGCCTGCTGCTCATCGGTGTATTCGGGAGCGATCACGATGTAACCGCGTTTCAGCGACGGCCCCGGTTTGTCGAGCTGACCGCCCCACCAGCGCAGGAGTTCGTCGTTGGTGCGACCGCGCGAACGGAGTGAGATCAACAGCGGATAGTTGTGGTGCGGCGAGTACTCCGGCGGCAGCAGCACCGTGTACGCGACTTCGGGAACCCGGCCCTCGGGCGTGACGAGGACGCGATGCAGTTCACCCGGTTCGATCCCATCGGCGTCGAGCGCGGGAGGCAACTGCCGTGCGAGCTGCAGCACCACTTTCGGGCCAACGCCCTCGACCCGACCCAACTGCTGGCACAGCCGTTCGCATTCCTGCACGTTGTCGGCTCGAAGGTATTCGAGCATCGTGAATCGCGCGTCACAGAAGCGAACGGCTTGCTCGAGGTCTGTCACCGCATTGGCCGATCCCACAACCCAGCCCGAGTACGCGAGTGCCAAGTGTTGCTCGGGCGTGAATTGCGTGTCCCCTTCCGCCTTGAGAAACGCATCCAGTCGAGGCAGCGTCTCCACTCCGAGTTGCTCGTTGATTTCGGACCGCAGCGGCTGCAGGCGCGCGACGAGTTCCGCGTTTTTCACTTTGGCCTGCCAGTCAATCAGCAGGCCCTTCACTTTCTCGATGGACTGCCGCGCCTGATCGTAGCTCGCGACGAAGACGCGCACGTCTTCTGCGACAGCACCGCCGAGCTGCTGTCGTGAGAGTGTCTGAATGTACTTTTCCGCCAACTGATGCTGGCCCGCCGCGCGGCGGCGCCCCAGTTCGCGCAAGACCTCGCGCCCAAACTGATCGACCAGTACCGTGCGCGCGATGTCGCATCGACCCTGTTGATCGGGGAACGCCTTGGCAATCGCGTCGAGTTCTTGAAACGCCTCTTTGAAATACTCGGCCTGCCGATAGAAGCCGACGAGACCGAGTCGCGCACCGGGGTCGTCCGCCTTGACCTGCTTCCGGAGCAACGCATCGAGTGTCTCGATCGGCAGCCCCTTCAGCGACATCCCCGATTTCCAGTGACAGTTCAAGCCCTCAATCACGATGTGATCCGGCTCGATCTGCGTGATCCCTTGAAAGACCTCCTGCGCACCGCGCGATGTCTCGAACGTGAACCGTCGCCGTCCGTGTTCGTCAAACGGCTCCATGTAACTGATCGAACCGGACTGCGCGAGGTTGATCTGCGGATTGACTCGCTGATGCTTGAACGTAAACGCCAGCGGCTTGAGCTGGACTTGGTTGTCGATCTGGTTGTCCGGAATCTGCTGCCTCGGGACGCATATCTTTTGCCAGCCGCTCTCGATTAGCACGATGTTGCGCGGCACCGGGTCCGCATCCTTGATCGCCAGCAGTTGCGTCTTCCCAACCTTGCGCCCCGCCAACTTGTCGAGCAGCCACATGTTGCCGCTGACAATCATGCCGTTCTTGAGCTGAGCCTCACCGGCAACTCCCGCCGCTGGGCACAGGAACATGGCCAGACAACAGGTTCCGACCAGCACCCACGAAGTGATCGCGGTCCCACTCCAGCGGCAGTTCATTCGACGGAAAGTGTGCATCAGAAAAGTC
>CAMAYU010000318.1 GCA_945862235.1 Schlesneria paludicola DSM 18645 | reverse complement strand
GTCAGTCGATGATCTTGCTGATCGGGTACTCGACGATTCCCTTAGCGCCGGCCGCCTTCAGACGCGGCACGATCATGCGGACATAGGACTCGTCCACGATCGTGTTCACATCGACCCAATCGGGATCGGAGAGGGACGCGACGGTTGGCTTTTGCAGCGCGGGAAGCTCTCGCAGGATTTGTCCGAGGTCGGCACGGCGGACGTTCATCATCAGCCCGACTTTGCCTTCCGCAGCGAGGCACGAGTGCAGCATCAGCGCGATGTTTTCGAGCTTCTCGCGTTTGGCCGCGACTTGCCACGAAGCCTTGTTCGCAATGAACCGCGTCGTGCTTTGCAGGACTTCTTCGACGATCCGCAGATTGTTTGCTTTGAGCGAACTGCCGGTCTCAGTCACTTCGACAATGGCATCGGCCAGCTTCGGCGGCTTGACCTCGGTGGCTCCCCACGAGAACTCGACATGCGCCGTCACGCCGTGCTTGGCGAGATACCGTGTCGTCAGCCCGACGACCTCGGTGGCGATCCGCTTCCCCTGCAAGTCCTTCACCGACTGCACGGGGGAATCGTTCGGCACGCACAGCACCCAGCGCACCGGACGACGGCTGACCTTCGAGAACATCAGTTCACAGACTTCGTGAACATCGGCTTCGTTCTCCAAGACCCAATCGTGGCCAGTGATCCCCGCATCGAGTACGCCCTGCTCGACGTAACGAGCCATTTCTTGGGCGCGGATCAACATGCACTCGATCTCGATGTCATCGATCTCGGGATAGTACGAGCGGGACGAGAACTTGATCGTGTAGCCCGCCTTCTTGAACAGTTCGGCCGTCGCGTCTTGAAGACTGCCAGCGGGGATCCCCAATTTGATCAACTTGTCGGCCATAGTCTGGTTTCGATCCGAAATGGGTTTTGAAGTTGGACCACAGATTTCACAGCAGACTCGGATCAGAAAGAGAACTCGAGCTACTGCAGCTGCCGCTCTTCCGTCATTTCCGTGCCCATTCGTGTGATCTGTGGTCGAATGGTTTTGGGTCGTGGTCTTGGCCTACTTCTTGTAGACCGCCTTGGGGTCGAACAGTCGTTCGCCGATTGTGGTGACCGCACCGGTGGACGGGTCGATCTGACGGAAGAAGCAACTTTTGAAGCCTTCATGGCAGGCGGCTCCACCAATCTGATTGACCTTTACGAGCAACGTGTCGGCGTCGCAGTCGTAGAACAAGGCCGTCAATTCTTGGACGTTGCCACTCTCTTCGCCTTTGCGCCACAGCTTCTGTCGGCTGCGGCTGAAGTAGCAGACGCGACCGGTGCGAAGTGTCTCGGCGTACGCTTCCGCATTCATGTACGCGAGCATCAGCACATCGCCGCTCGTCGCGTCTTGAGCAATGACGGGAAGCAACTCGGACTTGGAAAAATCGGGGCCGTTGGTCTCAAGCATGGATCGTGTGAACCTTCATCAACAAAGATCGCCGTGCCAAGGCGACAAGCAAGCCGGTGAGCGGGCGACAAACTACCAGCTTGCCCAATGGTAAGCCAGTTTCGCGATTGGAGCCGGTTCAGCTTGAAGAGGTTCGGGATATTGAGAGTGCCCAATGCGTAACGCAAAGTTAGGACGCGCCTTTACCACACCGTTGGAGATCGGTCACTCTGCGGACGGAGCGGATGATTCCTCAAACCAGCCCGTCGCGCGGCAGAGTTTCATCTGGGCGACATTGTGGTCGATGACCGCGTTCAGGTAATCACGTCTGGCTTGAGCGAGGGCTTGGACGGCTTGGAGGGCTTCGATCGGCAGGCCCTTCGCGTTTTCGATCCGTTGCAGGTTGAGTTCATACGAACGTTGAGCCGCTTCAATCCCGCTCTTCGCGAGTTCGATCCGTTTGCGGCGTGACTCGACTTGGCCGTGTGCTTCGACCACTTCCTGCGCGATGCGGTCCATCACGGAGACCTCGCGCCATTGAGCCTGCCGCAGTCGCGAGGCCGCTTCGCTCCGAATGGACTGCTCACCAAAGCCGAGATTGCGGACCTCCCAGTACGCGACCGCATCGCCGTCGAAACGGTCGGCCGTGTTCGTGATGTTGCTCCCCAGTCCGCCTCCGAACCCGCCGTAGCTCATGCCCAACAGGACGCTCGGGATCAGCGGTGCGTACTTCTCGCGCCGCAATCGTTCACATGCTTCGCCGACGAGTTGCCGATGCTCGGCCAGTTCGGGGCGGCGGCGGAGTCCTTGCGCGACCAGTTCGTGCGCGGTGGACTCGGGCGACGTGAAGCTTAACGGAATCACGACCGGTTCGTTCGTGGTGATCGCGACACTCGGGTCAGCATGAATCAGGACGGCCAACTTCGCTGATGCGGTCTGAACAGATTCCTCGGCCTGCGAGAGATCGCCGTCTCGCGCGGCCAGTTCCGCGAGCGACCGGTCGTGATCGGCGGTCGCTCCCTGCCCGACGCGAGCGAACTCACCCGTCAGCGTGGCGATGCGATTCGTTTTCTCACGGGCTTCGCGAGCGATGGCGAGTCGCTGTTCGGCTCGCAGCAGTTCGAGATACGCGACGGCCGAATCGCACAGCACATCGTTACGAGCCGACGTGGCCGCGTACTGTCGCGACGAGGCTTGATGGCGGGCGATCTTCGGTTGGAAAATCGCGTCAGTCAGATGGAAGTGGGCGACGAGTCCCGGCACCGACGGCGACCCCGCGCCGACCGCTCCCGCCCCGAGTCCGCCGTACAACGCCCCGCGACTCGTGTTGAAGACGTTCCCCGCCACGTCCTGAATCGGCCCCTCGTGCTTGTTGTAGTTCACGCCCGCTCGCAGCGACGGCAGCCACAACACATCGGCTCGATCGACCTGGGCATACGCTTCGTTAATCCGCTCGCGAGCGAGAATCACCTGCGGGTTTTGCCCGTCGGCGAGACCCAGCACACCGCCGAGGTCGAGCGGGTACGGGGCCGATGCGGAGGACGACGCGATCGCTGCCGCCCCCGTAGTCCGGACGCCCTCGTCCGGACGAGACTCGACCGGACGAGACTCGACCGGACGAGACTCAACCGGCGCATCGTTCAACGCGGAGACCTGTGTGACGTGCGACAACTCTTCCGTGTCCGTCGCTGCGGACAACGCCGTCGTGAGACTCGTTCGCCCCGCCCCGGATTCCTCTTCGGCGTCGCCCGGTACGACAGAGGCAACTTCCACCGGTGGTTTCTGCGCCACGCGAACGGTGCGCGTCGCCGAGCAACCCAGCGGCAGCAGCACCACCAACGCAACGACACAAACCGTCCGTCGTCCATGACGGAACAGCTTCTTCATGACCGGCTCCCCAAGGCTGTATCCCGCACCAGGGGACGATCCGTGTCCCTCGGCCCATGAGGTATCGTCCGTGCCGCATTCAACACGGAGTCTGAATGTGCCGCGTGCGTCAGTCGGAGGCAGGTCGCCTCGGTCGTACCCGTCAGGCAGACTCTGATGGCGTCTCAACACCAACCCGAAGCGTGAGCGAGGACTCAGCTCAAATCCTCGCTCACGCTTCGGGTTAGTGTCGCGAACTACTTCGCCGGAGTTGGCAGCGGCGGGACGACTTCGACCATTTGTCCTTCCTTGAAGGCTGCCGAGTTCGCGCCGATGACGTGTTCATCCCCGGTCAGACCCGATTGGATTTCGACTTCGGCTCCGCTTTGGATGCCGAGTCGAACGGGAGCTCGCGAGACTTTTCCGGTCGTGTCGATCACGTGACAGAACGTGACCTTGTCCATTGTGAGGACAGAGGCACGCGGCAGCGCGAGGACGTTTTCGCGGACAGCTGCCTTCAATTCGGACGTGACGTACATTCCCTGCCGCAACGTCCCCGAGACGTTGTCCACGTCGATCTCGACCCGCAGCGTGCGCGTGGCTGGGTCGAGCGACCAGCCGGATCGAGCCACCTTGCCGGGGAACGACGTGCCGGGCGATGAGGGGACGCGCACGGTCGCGTGACAGCCGTCTTGGATGAGAACCGCATCGGCCTCCGGAACATCGACCTTCACACGCACCTTGTCGATTCCGACGACGATCAACAGTGGCGAGTCATTGCCGCCAGCCGCTGCTCGCACGAGGTGTCCGATGTGAATGTGTCTCGCACCGATCCGGCCGTCGAACGGCGCGCGGATCAAAGTGTAGTCGAGCATCGTCTTCGTCCGCTCGGCATCGGCCGTCGCGACCTTCAGACGTGCGCGCGCCGCCACATGATCCGACTTCGCTTTCTCGACGAGTGCCTTCGCTTCGTAAGTCATCGCGGTGGCCGAGCGAACTTTCGCGGCCGTCTGTCGGCGGTCGGCATCGGCCGCTTGAAGTTGGCTCGACGTTTCATCGGACACCTTTTGACTGAGCGATCCCGACTTGACCAGTTCCGCTACGCGAGCCGCCTCCGACTTCCATCGGTCATAGACCGCCTGATCTCGTTCGGCCGCCGCTTCCGATTCAGCGACCTTCGCGTGCGCCGAGGCGACCGTGGCCTCGGCCACTTGAATTCCCGAGACCGCCTGCTGGACGTTGGCTTCCGCTTGCTCGATCAGCGCGAGCTTTTGCGCGTGCTCCTCGTTCAACTCGGGAATGGCCAGCTCGCACAAGACCTGTCCCGGCGCCGACTGCTTTCCTGTCGAGTCGTACTTCGGCCCTGTCACCTTGGCGCCCAGATCGACATACAGCTTCCGTACGTAACCGGTGACTTTCGCGAACAGCGGAGCCTCTTCAAACGCCTCGACCTGCCCCGGCTGCTCGACCATCCGCACGAGCGTCTTCCTGACGGGCTTGATCGGCGTCACCTTGATCGGCGGTTGTGCCACTGCCGCACTCGAAGAGGCAACAGAAGCCGGGGTCTTCACGCTCGAAGTCTGCTCGCACCCGAGCGACATCAAGACCAGCAACATTACACCGCAGTGATTCTTCATCATCGAATACTTTCAAAGTTCGTTAGCCCGGAGGGCGGCAGATGCTAGCCCACGGCGTGAGCCGTGGGGGGCGTGAGCGAAAATCTGCGACAGCCTGGAGGGCGACACTTTTCCACCGATATACCTCGTGCGGTCTTCGCTGAGACGTTTCTGCGGTGAGGGGTTTGGCGAGCCGGGCGGCGTCAGCCCCGGACTCTTCACCACAGGAGTCCGGGGGCTGACGCCGCCCGGCTCGCCATGAATGTTTTATTGATGACCGCGTGGGGTAAGGCACCCGTCCCCAAAGTGTCGCCCTCTGGGCGGAAGAGGTGGCAACGCGGCTATCGCGCCCTTTTAGTGAATGTCGCCGTCGCAGTATGCACTCGTCGGATCGTCGGGGTCGAGGGACGCGGATTTGGATGACGGCTGGCCCATGAGCAGGGCGAAGACAGCGGGGAGGATGAACAGTGTGGCGACGGTCGCGGCGAG
>CAMAYU010000317.1 GCA_945862235.1 Schlesneria paludicola DSM 18645 | reverse complement strand
CATCAGGCAGTTTAGTCCGCTGCCGATGCCGAGGAAGCCGACTCGGTCGCCTCGGTTGAGGAAGCCCCGTTCGTCGGCGATGGCGGCGGTCATGGGGAGCGACACCGTTCCCATGTTGCCGAGATACGGGAACGTACAGAAGTCTTTCTCGGGCGAGATGCCGAGGGCGTTCATCACTTGTTCGCGGTGGCCCTTGCCGACCTGATGACAGATCACTTTGTCGATCTCATCGGATGAGAAACCGATCTTGGTGAGAAACGACTTCCAAGTGTTCAGCCCCAAATCGACGCCGTGCTTGAGGACGCTGATCGAGTCGGTCTGCATGAACTGCGTGAACGCGTGAGACAGCTTGGCGGGCAGGAGTCCGCTCACCTTTTGTTGGACGAGTTGCGGCATCAGGTTGCCGAACTTGGTGTGTGTGACCGACTGCGGCAGGATCGCATCGACCTTCTGCACGGCGGCGGGGAGCAGCGACTCGAAGCCCCAGCGGCAGAGGGCATGATGTTCGGGAGCCGCCTTCGTCACGCCGCCCAGCAAGCGATGCTGCTTCTCGCGCGAGAACGATCCGTCCGTGAGCAACACCGCGACCGCACCCGATCCGCCGGTCAGCGTCGCGAGCGACTTGGTCAGCGCGTCCATTGTCATGTCTTCGAGCAGCCGTTGAATCGTGTAGTCGATGATCTCGCGAGCCGTCTCGCACGAGACAACCATCCCCGCGCGAATCTGCCCGAGTTCAATCCGGTTCGCGATGTCGACCATCCCGTTCAAGACGCCGAGACACGCATTGCTCACATCAAACACAGATGCATCCGGACTGATGCCAAGGTTCGCCGCGACGCCGCACGCCGTGGCTGGCTCAAACTGCTCGCGGCACACACCCGCATAGATCATCACGCCGATATCGCGCGCTGCTACGTTCGAGTGCTCGAGCGCCCGCCGCGCCGCCTCGGTCGCCCCGTCGCTCAGTCGATGTTCGGGTTCCCACCAGCGTCGCTCGGTGATCCCCGTCCACGCCTCAAGCTGCCCCGGTGCAATCTTGAGCTTGGAATACAACGGCTCGAGCCGGTTCTCGATCTCGGCCGAAGTGACAACGACGGGAGCCAGTTCGTAACCGATGGCATCCACGTAAACGCGCGAGTATTTCATGAGGGAGCGGTGAGCCAACAAGCGGTGAGCGGTCAGGCAGGAACGGGCACAATGTAGCCGGTTCGCTGCCAGAGTTCAGCCACGCGACCGCTTCAACAAGAACGAATCGATCAGTCGGCATTGGTCCAATGTCGCAGCATCCCTCATGTCACCTGTAAGGTGAAACTCTTCATCTGGTAGATCACGCGGCCATCGACCGACAGAAATCCTTCGGCGGTGAGTTGCCGTGTTGCATCATCGACCTCGCGGATGACGGCCGTGACGGTGACGAGGGCGTCACGCGGTACGACTTGGCCTCGGTAGACCCATTCGTGGGGAACCGGCTTTAAAGTCTTGGCGTCGAGTCGCTGCGACGGCGTGTGAAACCGGGCATCCGTTCCGAGCCTCCAGCGGGCTGCCGCGTAGAACTTCATCAGTTGGAAAAACGATTCCAGGCCGAGCGAACCGGGGACGACCGGGTCTTCGTAGAAGTGGGCCTTGAAGAACCAGGTGCTGGGATCGACCTGCATTGTGCCGCGAACGTAGCCGAGGCCGTGAGGTCCGCCGTCCAGCAGCAGTTCCGCGTTGTCGATCATCATGTAGTCTGAGTTCGCGAACGGCGCGGCATCGGGGGCATCGAAGCGGCTCGCACGGGCGGACTCTTCAGCGGACGGGACGAAGACTTTGGCATCACGAATGCCGACTTGGTGAACCAACGATTCCTTCGAGAAGAACCCGAAGTACGTGTCGCCGACATAGACCGGCTCGCCGTTGCAGCTCAGGTGGTAGTCGAAGTTCTGGATGATCATGCCGCCTGATTGCGAGACCTTCGTGATCTTGACCTTCGTCGTCAGCGTGCCCGATTGCGGCGTGACCTCGCGGTACTGAATCGCCTTGCCGCCGAGGTTTCTGAACGACAGATCGGTCTCGCTGGTGAGGGCCGAGCCGAGATAACCGGCCAGCCACCCGCATGGCTGCAGCGCCGTTTCGAGCAGCACGGCAAAGGGCATCGTCGGCTGACGGTTCGCCGCGAAGTACCACGCCTCGAGGGGAATGTCGTACTGCGCGACGATCTCGCCCCCCGCTTCTAATTTCCACGGCTCGCAGTTTTCAATCGAAACGACTCGATCCAAGAACTGAAACGGCGGCCCCGGTAACCGCGCGATCTTCCGCTCGGCGTCGAACATCCGGTACTTGTCCCCAAACGCTTCGGATGGCTTGCCAATGGCAAACGCGGTGATGCGGTCGGTGTTGAAGATCGCGGGGCGGAGATCGTAGGAAGTGACGAGTGGCGAGTGCTGAGTGACGTGTGACGGAGAAGATGATCGTTGTTCAACCGCGCGCGCCGCAGCCGCCGTCGTCCCCTCTCCCCGCGAAGCCGGGGCGAGGGGGCCGGAAGAGGACCACAAGGACTCGACCATCTCACGCGACAGCCCCGTCAGCCGGACCGACATATCCGTGATCTCGACGATCGGCTTGCCGTCGGCGTACATCAGGGCATCGGCGAGGCAATAGGCGGAAGAAGGAGTCACGGGTGAAAGAGGAGCGGAGTCATGCCTTTCCTCGTCACTCGTTACTTTCCTCTCGTTACTCTCCCCTCCGTACCCGATCTCCTTCAACGTCACCTCGTACCAGACCTTCTTCGTGGACGAGAGGACTTGCCCGCGACACTTCAGCCGGCTGCGGACATCAACGATCGGCTCGTAGGCAATCTGGCCCGCCTCACCGATCCAGCCCATCCGCAACAGGAAGATGCGGAGCGTGTGCATACAGCATTCGTACATCAACGTACCGGGCATGACCTGGTCGTCACAGAAGTGGCAGGTCAGGAACCAGTCATCGGGATGGATGTCGAGTTCACCCAGAATCGTCCCCATGCCGAACTTGCCTCCGACCGGATCGAGCTTCAGCACACGGTCGATCAGCCACATTCGGGAATGGTTGAGCGTTGAAGGTTGAGGGTTGAGTGGCGGAGAAGACGGACGCTGCTCACCCGCGTGCGGCGCAGCCGCCGTCGTCCCCTCGCCCCGGCTTTGCGGGGAGAGGGCTAGGGTGAGGGGGCTGATCGGTGACGAGGGCCGATCATGACTCCCGCCCCTCAACCCTCGACCTTCAACCATCAACCCCGGAATCGTCACCGGTTCGCGCAACGGCAGGCCAACGAACGCGGGACCGAAGCAGGCTGCGAGGTCTCCTTGACGCAGGGCCAGCAACTGCGAGTCATCATAGCTTTCGACGGTCATCGGCACCGGATCGCTCCAATCGGCGGGGCGTTTGCCAGGGCGAGGCCGCTTGTCCAGAGCCGTCTGGATGATCCCCTTGCCTCCCGCCAGTTCGGCCTGAGTGAAAAAGCCGGCACAGCCTTCGCGCATCGTCAGCAGCGGCTTGCCATCGACGGTCGCATCGAACTCGAACCGGAAGAGGTACGTGTCCCCCTGTCGGAAGAAGTGCAGCACACGGATGTCGTAGTTGATTGTCTTGCCAGCCTGAGGCAGCTCGTCATGAAAGGTGACGACCGCATCGAGCAACCGGTAACTCGCAAGGCCCTTCGTCTCGAAGTCGATCCCCAGCCAACCGGATAGAAAGAGGTCGGCCTGTCCCGACTCGACGGCAATGCACGTCGGGATGCGACCGCAGTCGAGGTACCACGCGCCGGGATGAATGTCGTGTTCGGTGACGACCCGCCCGGAAGTCATCGACAATGGCTCGCCCTCAATCGTCAGGATGCGGTCAACGAGCATCAGCGGTTCGTCGGGAAGACGAACCCGCGTGGGATGCTTGTCGATCTCGGCAAACATCGTTCCCAGACAATCACCGATCTTGCCGATGGCAAACGTCATGCACTCGTCACGGTTGAGGGATCGCGGCAGGGTGGTTCGCTGGACGAGGGGCAAGGGCTGAGGAGCTTGAGTTGACGAGTGAAAACCAGAAGAGGAACGGCTGAGCCGGGCGGCGTCAGCCCCCGGACTTTTCGCATCGAATGTCAGCGTCCGGGAGCTAACGCCACCCGGCTCAACCAATTCAGCTTGCATATCGGACGCCGCCGTGGTCGTCACTCTCGCTTGAGCCAGCGCCGCCAGATGCTGAGCCGCCAGCCGCTCGGCCCGCGCCGAGAACCGAAGGAACGTGTCATGAGCTTGCGTGCGATAGTCGGTCATAAGTTGGAGCTGGTTGAAAAGGTTGAGGGAGGATGGTTGAAGGTTGAGGGTCAAAAGAGGCGAGGACGGAGTGACGGCTTGTGACTGATGAGTGTAGGGCACGTCCTCGTTGAACCGCGTGGGCAACGCCCCGCGCGGAGCGTCGTTCGGCATGTGGACTCTGACGGAGGTCATGTCCCCGAACGCCGCGTCCCTTGAGGTCGAAAAGGGGGCTTCCATGAGCGGCACGGCGCTAGCCGCCGGTTCTTCCAACCCACCGGCGGCTAGCGCCGTGCCGCTCACCGTGGAAGTGTCGCAATGTTCCACAACCACCTCACGCAACCTCCAGCCACTCGGCGGCGACGGAATTTCAAACGGCAACCCACCGACGCGTGTGACGATTTCACGGACAGGCGGCTTCGTTTCGTCTTCGCTGCCCCTCAACCCTCGCCCCTCAACTCTCGACCCATCCCCGTACAAGTACGACAGATCGACCGGCACGCCCTCGGCGATCAAGACCGCGAGGAGTTCGAGGAACGTCTCAAACGGCCGCGACGTGTTGGGCAAGGCGGCTCGCGCGAGGTGCGGTCGGTCGCCGAGAATCTCATCAATCATCTTGGTGCAGGATGAGCCGGGGCCGATCTCAACGAAGACGCGCACGCCGTCGGCATACGCCTGTTCGACGACGCGAGGAAAGTCGATCGTCCCCACCGCTTGAGCGACGATGGCCTCCGCCGCCGATTCGCGATTGAGGTCGTACTTGCGACCCCAGGCAGTGCTGTAGAAGTCGATGGGCGCAGGTTGAGGGTCGAGTGTTGATGGTCGATGGTCAGGGCGAGCGTTGCATTGCTCTTCACCCTCAACTCTCAACCTTCGACCATCATCCTTCGTCGTTCGCATGAGATGCAACTCGCGATAGCGACCTTCCACGGCGCGAAGGACCTCGCAATGGACGGAGCTCGGTGCCGCAAACGGAACGAACGTCGCGGCCATGTCTCGAACAAGCGGCTCGACGGCAGAACGGTCTCCCCCGATGACGCACTGCGTCGGCGTGTTGACGATGAGCAGGTAGACACGCCTTGCCGAACTGGTGATCCGGGCGGCGTCAGCCCCCGGACTCTTCGCATCGAATGAAGCAGTCCGGGGGCTGACGCCGCCCGGCTCA
>CAMAYU010000316.1 GCA_945862235.1 Schlesneria paludicola DSM 18645 | reverse complement strand
GTTCATTTTTCGCCGCGAAAAATGAACTTTGAACCACCTGACCCCAACTGCCAGGCAATCACCTCAAATAGATGAACTCGTTGGAACTGAGCAGGACGTGGCAGAGGCTGTTCCATGCTTGGCGACGGCGTTGCTCGGGTGTCCCCTCTTGAGTGGCCAGTGTCTGTTCGACTTGATTGATGAACTCTAGTGAACCGGCGACTTCGCTGGCGGACGGTTCGCGACCGAAGGCGTTGGCGTAGGCGAGAGCGATTCGGTGCGAGTCGCCTCCATCCGCTGCGGACTGGGAGCGGGACTCACTCCAAACTTTCGTGGCCAGATCGGCGCTGCACTTCGCGACGAGATCGCTGTTCATCATGAGCAGTGCCTGCGGGGCGATCGTCGTTGTCGTGCGGTCGCCGGTCGGGATCGCCGCGTCGGGGTAGTCGAGGAGTTGGAACACGTCGTAGACGTTGTTGCGGACGACGGGGAGATACAGCGACCGACGCTGGCTCTTGTAGTCGGTCAGGTCGGTGGAGGTGTGGTCGAAGAAGTAGTCGCGGTTTTTGATCTTGAGGAGCGAGCCGCCGAGCGTCTGGTCGAGCGTATCGCCGACCGCGATCAACGAGTCGCGCACCGCTTCGGCCTCTAACCGTCGCACGTCGGCGCGACCGAACAGCCTGTTCTCGGGATCGCGTTCGATCAACATCGCTTCCGCGCGGCTGTCGGCTTGGTACGTCTGTGAGTCCATGATCTGACGATGGAGAGTCTTGAGCGACCAGCCGCGCTGAGTCACTCGCCGCGCGAGCCAATCGAGTAACTCAGGATGCGACGGACGTTCGCCCAGCAGTCCGAAGTTGTCGGTCGAACGAACCAACCCTCGGCCGAAGTGCCAACGCCAGACTCGGTTCGCCAACACGCGACTCGTCAACGGGTGATCGGCACCGACCAGCCAGCGTGCGAGTTCCAATCGGCCACTCTGTTCTGGCACAAACTTCGGAGCCGACGCGCCAGCCAACACGAGTGGCACGCGACGCGGCACGACCTCGCCCAGCTTGAGCGGGTTGCCGCGAATGTGAATCGCCACATCAATCACCGCGTCCTCGTTCACTCCCATCGCGGACGGCATCACGGGAGCCGCCTTCTCAAACTTGGCCAGTTCCTCACGGAGCTTCTTCAGTTCGGCCTTAGTCTCGTCGGGATACTTGTCTTCGAGCTTCGCGGGCGGCGCTTCTCCGGCGGGAAGCGTCAACTTCACTGCGGCGTCTCCCTTGTCGATGAAAGCTTGCAGCGCGGCCTTCTTCTGCGTGACCTGTTCGTCGTGAGCCGCCTTCAGTGCGAGGGCGACGGGCGTCGGAGTCGGGTTCTCATGCCAGACCGCAAGCTTCGTGTACTTGTCCATCGTGCGCGTGCTTTTGAAGACGCCTGCCAGTCCGTAGTAGTCGGCCGTTTCGATCGGATCGAACTTGTGATCGTGGCAGCGAGCACACGCGAGCGTCAGCCCGAAGATCGCGCGACCGACCGTGTCGATTTGCTCGTCGATGATGTCCATCCGCATCTTGGACTCATCCGTCTCGGCCAGCACTTTGGGGCCGATCGACAGGAAGCCGGTGGCGATGAGGAGCCGATGCCGCGTCGCATCATCTGCTGCGGGGAGCAGGTCACCCGCGAGTTGCTCAATCAGGAATTCGTCGAACGGTTGATCTTGGTTGAACGCGGCGACCACATAGTCGCGGTAACGCCACGCATTGCCGTGACAGACGTTCTCATCGAGGCCGTTCGAGTCGGCATAGCGTGCCACATCGAGCCAGTGCCGTCCCCAACGCTCTCCGTAAGTGGGCGAGGCAAGCAAGCGATCGACGAGTCGCGCGAAGGCATCGGGCCGGTCGTCGGACAAGAACTCTGCGATCGCTTCGGGCGTTGGTGGCAGTCCCGTGAGATCAAATGTGGCGCGGCGAATCAGCGTCCGTTTGCTGGCGGGTGAAGCGGATTCCAGTTGTACGGCATCAAGCTTGGCGAGGATGAACCGGTCGAGGACTCCATTTGACCGAGTGGCCTGCGGCGTCTCGGGCACAACGGGTTCGACGGGAGGCCGAAACGCCCAATGGTTCGGATCGCGCAGCCGTGGCGTGGAAGAGGCGACTGCGGTGGGAAACGGTGCGCCCATCGAGACCCAGCGCGTCAGGTCCGCGATCTGCCGGTCAGACAACTTCTCTTTAGGAGGCATCCGCAAATCGTCGTCGGTGTGCGAGATCGCCTTCACCAGCAGACTCTCGGCAGGCTTGCCGGGCACAACCGCAGCGCCGGAGTCGCCTCCCTTGAGCAGTGCCTCGCGCGAGTCGAGCCGTAGCGTCCCCCACTGCTTCTCAACGCCGTGACACTTGTGGCACTTCTCGATCAGCAACGGCCGGATCGACGTTTCAAAAAAACGAACCTGCTCGGCCGACGGCCCTGTCTCTGAACCAACCGGCTCCGCGCGAACCGTCTCCGCGAAGCAGCCCAATCCCACGCAGACCAATCCGATCGCAAGTAACAGTCTCATCCCACCGCTCCACTCGTGAGTGACAATCTCGACTCCCGTTACACCACTTCCCAACGGGAGGTCCGATTGTGAAGTCCGATCCCATGAAACGCAATCTGTTGGGCTGATGAACGCATGTCCGATGAACGCAGTCAGGTCTGTCTTTCATTCGCGTTCCCCTCAATTCGCGCGGAAATGATTCCGCGCGAATTGAGGGGAACGCGAATGAAAGACAGCAGGCGTCGAAGATGAACATGCGAGCCAGCTTGAATCAATTTCAACGTCGCATCGGTCCTCTACCTCTACCTCTGAGGTGCCAATCGTCGCCCCACCGACACGAGGTTGGTGGAGGCGGGAACAGCACCTTAGAAGTTCTTCGGAGCGTACTCGGTCCCCGAATGCGATGTCTCTGAGCGACAGGCTGAGGGGTGCCTCGCAAGAATCTTCGGCTATCCGCAAAACTTACATCCCCGATACGTTGGCAACCGCCAATTCATGTTCTAAGGTGTGCCGCAATATTGACGCGGGCATGACGCTCGCGGATCGCTCCGCAGTTATCTCGTATGAAGGATTGTGCGATGTCTCTCGGTCTCTGCCGATGGATCGTTGGAGTCGGAAGTTTGATGCTCTTGGCTCCGGCGACGGGATTTGCGGGAGAGGCGGACCTCAAAATTCCCGTGCTGCCAGTCATGGGTTTTGAGTGGACGCTGCTGATGGGCGGCATGGTGGTCTGCGTCGGCGGGCTCCTCTTCGGGTACTTGATGTACCGGCATCTCGAACAGCTTCCCGTCCATTCGTCGATGCGTGAAGTGTCCGAGCTGATCTATGCGACCTGCCAAACTTATCTGGTCACACAGGGCAAATTCATCCTGCTGTTGGAAGTGTTGATCGGTGCGGTGATGGTCTACTACTTCGGTGTGCTGGAAGGGAAACCGGCGCTCGATGTCGCTGTGATTCTGCTCTTCAGCTTGGTCGGGATCGCGGGCAGCTACGGCGTGGCGTGGTTCGGGATTCGAGTCAACACGCTGGCGAATAGTCGTGCCGCGTTTGCCGTGTTACGCGGCTTGCCGTTCCCTGCGTCGGCCATTCCGCTGCAAGCGGGAATCGCGATCGGCATGTTGCTTATCAGTGTCGAGTTGCTGCTGATGTTGGGCGTGCTACTGTTCATGCCGAGTCATCTCGCCGGGCCGTGCTTCATTGGCTTCGCGATTGGCGAGTCACTCGGCGCGTCGGTCTTGAGAATCGCTGGCGGCATCTTCACCAAGATCGCCGACATCGGTGCGGACCTGATGAAGATCGAGTTTGGGATCGACGAAGACGATGCTCGCAACCCCGGTGTCATCGCCGACTGCACGGGTGACAACGCGGGTGACTCGGTCGGACCAACGGCTGATGGATTTGAAACCTACGGCGTCACGGGTGTGGCTCTGATCTCGTTCATCACGCTGGCGATCAAGGCTCCCGGCGGAGCGGAAGCAGATACGAATGCGATTCAGGTGCAGTTGCTCACATGGATCTTCGCATTGCGTGTGCTGATGGTTATCACGTCGGTCGGGGCGTACTGGCTCAATCATCGGTTCTCGACAGCGAAGTACTCGGCCAGCAAGACCATGAATTTTGAAGCGCCGCTCGAAGTGTTGGTCTGGCTGACCTCGGCCCTCTCGATTGCGGTGACGTATGGCGCCTCGTACTTCCTGCTGAAGGATCTCGCGGGCGACGCGACGCTGTGGTGGAAGCTCGCCACGATCATCAGTTGCGGGACGCTCGCAGGAGCGGTGATTCCCGCGCTCGTGCGGCTCTTCACTTCGACTCACTCAGCTCACGTGAAAGAAGTGGTTGAAGCGTCGAAAGAGGGAGGCGCGTCGCTGAACATTCTGTCGGGGCTGATCGCCGGAAACTTCTCGTGCTTCTGGTTGGGGCTGGCGATCGTCGGGCTGATGGCGGTCGGCAACTCGTTCGCGTGGATGGGGGCCGAGAACATGATGATCAGCCCGCAAGCGACCTCGGTGTTCGCGTTCGGTCTGATCGCGTTCGGGTTCCTCGGCATGGGACCGGTCACGATCGCCGTCGATTCGTATGGCCCGGTCACGGACAACGCTCAGTCGGTGTTTGAACTCTCGATGATCGAACACGTGCCGGGGATCGACGCCGAAATTCAACGCGACTTCGGCTTCGCGCCGCAGTTCGAGCAAGGCAAACAATTCTTGGAAGAGAACGACGGTGCGGGGAACACGTTTAAAGCGACCGCCAAGCCGGTGCTGATCGGGACGGCGGTCGTTGGCTCGACCACGCTGGTCTTCTCGATCATCGTGATGTTGACTCACGGGCTGACGCAGGGACTGGACAATTTGTCGATCCTGCACGCACCGTTTCTCTTCGGGCTGATCTTGGGCGGGGCTGTGATCTACTGGTTCACTGGAGCATCCATGCAAGCGGTGACGACCGGAGCCTATCGCGCGGTGAAGTACATCAAGGAACACATCAAGCTGGATGACGTGGGAGGCAAGGCTTCGACCGAGGACTCGAAGCGTGTCGTCGAAATCTGCACGCAATACGCTCAGTCAGGGATGATGAACATCTTCCTGACGGTGCTGTTCATCACACTCTCATTCGCCTGTTTCGAGAACTACCTGTTCATCGGCTACCTCGTGTCGATCGCCGTCTTCGGTCTCTATCAAGCGATCTTCATGGCCAACGCGGGGGGAGCGTGGGACAACGCCAAGAAGATGGTCGAAGTCGAACTCAAGATGAAGGGGACGCCCCTGCACGACGCCACGATCGTCGGCGACACCGTCGGCGATCCGTTCAAGGACACGTCGTCCGTCGCGATGAACCCGATCATCAAGTTCAGCACGCTGTTCGGCCTGCTCGCGCTGGAAGTCGCCATGCAGCTCTCGGCTCGCAACCAAGAGGGCCTGCGTCAAACTGCCGCGTGGGTACTACTCGCCCTCGCTCTGTTCTTCGTCCA
>CAMAYU010000315.1 GCA_945862235.1 Schlesneria paludicola DSM 18645 | reverse complement strand
TTGGCGAGGTGCATGCGATTGTCGGCTTGTTGGAAGGCGATGCATTGCGGGCCGTCCATGATTTCGTCAGTCACTTCTTGGCCTCGTTTGGCGGGGAGGCAGTGCATGAAGCGGGCCGACTTCGGGGCGAGCTTCATCAGTTTCGCGTTGACTTGGAACGGCAGGAAGACGGCGCGACGTTCGGAGTCTTCGGCCTCTTGGCCCATGCTGGTCCAGACATCGGTGTAGACGATCGAGGCGTCCTTGAGGGCCGTCTTGAAATCATCGGTCTGCGTCACGTCGGCGGCGGGGATTCGCTTCTTCAAAATCTGCATGAACTTGTCGCCGAGCCGGTATCCGTCGGGAGCGCACACGACGAACGAGACGCCGCAGTGCGCGCTGGCGATTGCCAGCGAACTGGCCACGTTGTTGCCGTCGCCGATGAACGCGATCTTCTTGCCGCGCAGATCGCCGAAGACTTCCTGCATCGTGAAGATGTCGGTCAGAGCCTGGCACGGATGTCGTTCATCGGAGAGGCCGTTAATGACCGGCTTGCCCGAGAACTCGATGAAGTTGTCGATCAGCTTCTGCGAGAACGTGCGGAGGGCGATCACATCGCTGTAGCCGCCGATCACGCGAGCGATGTCTTTGACCGCCTCGCGCCCGCCGATCCCCGCTTCGCGGGCTTCGAGGAAGATGCTGCTGCCACCGAGCTGCATCATGGCCGCGTCGAAGCTGAGCCGCGTGCGGAGCGAGGGCTTTTCAAAAACGGCCGTGAGAACTCGCCCCGCCAGAAGCTGCGGCCGGTCCCCTTTCGCGAGGCGAGCCTTCAGTTCGCGAGCCAGATTGAAGATGGCCTCAACGTCGGCCGTTTTGAGTTCAAGCAAAGAATTGAGATGACGCATGAGACACCAAGTGAAAGAATCAAGACCCAACAACCAAACGAAAACAACGACTCACGCAGACTCGAATCGAGTCGCGTTCAACGGCCTTCACCACGCGAAGCGGAGATGCAACTTCGCGGCGGGAAGGCCCGGCTAGACGGCGGTCGGAGATCGTGCCGGGTCATTGCGGACAACATGCTGGTCTGTCTTGAGTCTTGGTTTCGACGGAAAGAATTGCAAAAGGAACACGGATCTTCGCTAATCCAGGTAAGAGGCTTGGTTCATAAGCCTGTTGAAAAAAGCAGGGCTTCTATGTGACGGTTTTCAACTGGCTGTTCATCAGTGTCGATCAGCGTAAATCCGTGTTCCTAATTCTTGGACTTGCTCAATTCGCATGTTGAACGCATTCACGCTTCACTCGCCATCTCACGCAGCACGGTGCTGATCACCGCGCTGCCTTCATCAACCTGTTCGGCGGTGATGTTGAGCGGCGGGAGGAGTCTCACCACTGTGTCGTGGGTCGCGTTAATGAGGACTCCTCGCTCCATGCACTTGGCGACGGCGGGCGTCGCGGGGATCGAGAGTTCGACGCCAATCATCATGCCTCGGACACGCAGGTCCTTGATGATCGGGAGTTCTTCCTTGAGCTTCGCGAAGTGGCCTCGGAAGCGTTCGGCCATCTTCTGGCAGTGGGTGAGCAGCCCTTCTTCTTCAATGGTCTTCATCGTCGCAATGCCTGCTGCCATCGCGAGTGGGTTGCCGCCGAAGGTGCTCGCGTGCATACCGGGTCGCAGGCTGGGGGCGATGTGGTCGCGACAGACAAACGCGCCGCAGGCGACTCCCGCCGCGAGGCCCTTCGCCAGCGTCATGATGTCGGGCTGGACTCCCGAATGTTGGTAGCCGAACCAATGTCCCGTGCGGCCCATGCCGGTTTGAACCTCATCGAAAATGAGGAGCATGCCGCGCTCATCGCACAGTTGGCGCAGTCCCTTCAGGAACGAATCGTCCGCGATGTTGACGCCTCCCTCGCCCTGAACCGGTTCGAGCAGGATCGCGCACGTTTCGTCATCGACCAGTTGGCGCACGGCTTCGAGATCGTTGTACGGCGCGTAGCGAAAGCCTGGCAGCAGCGGGCCGAGTCCCTCGTGATACTTCGGCTGAGCGGTGGCCGTCACCGACGCATACGTCCGTCCGTGAAAGCCGTTCGTGAACGAGATGACTCGATATTTATTCGGCTTGCCCCCCGCACCGCTCGCGTGCAGCCGAGCCAGCTTGATCGCTCCCTCGTTCGCTTCGGTGCCGCTGTTGGCGAAGAACGCCTTGCCGAATGAGCGGGTGCAGATCGCCTCGGCAAAGTTCCCTTGAGCTTCCGTGTACCACGTGTTCGGAATGTGAATCAGATGCGCGACCTGATCCTGCACCGCCTTAACGACCTTGGGCGGACAATGCCCCAGAATGTTGCAGCCCCATCCCGGAAAGAGATCGAGATACCGCTTTCCCTCAGCATCCCACACGGCGGTTCCTTCGCCGTGAACGATACAAACGGGATAACGCTTGTAGTTCGGAATGACATACTTGCCGAACTGGTCGATGGTCTGCTGGCTGGTGCGAGTGGCGGCGGAGTGCATGGGGAAAGCCTAGGGGGTAGTGGATGGTGGGCTGTGGATAGGAACGCAATTCACAGTGAATTGAGGGTGTTGGAAGTCGCCGCTCTGGCTCTCCACTCTCCACCACCCACTCTCCACTACAACACAATCTCAGTTCCAATCCCCTCGTTCGAGTAAATCTCCAACAGCACCGAGTGCGGGATGCGGGCGTCGATGATGTGGACCTTTTTGACACCTGCCTCGAGCGCTTCGAGGGCCGCTTCGACTTTGGGGACCATCCCAGCGTCGATGATTCCTTGTTTGATCAGTTCTCGGCACCGGGCTGCATTGAGGTGCGACTGCAACGTGCTCGGGTCCTTTCGGTCGAGGAAGATGCCGGGAACGTCGCTGAGGAAGACCAGTTTCTCGGCTTGAATGCACCGAGCGACCGCGGCCGCCGCTGTGTCGGCGTTGACGTTCAGCTTTCCGCCTTCTTCGTCGAGTGCGACGGATGGCAGAACCGGAATCTGGTCCTCGCGGCACGTCATCAGCAGCAGGTCACGGTCGATGTCGGTCACTTCACCGACTCGGCCGAGGTCGATCGGTTCGCCGTTGTCACCCGGCAGCGTCAGGCGTTTGCCGAGGAGGCAGTTCACGGTCTGATAGTGCAGGCCGCGCGCGTCGCCACCCTGCTGAGTAATCTCATCGACGAGACCCTGACAGATTTCGCCGCACAAGGTTCGGGCGACGATCTCCAACGTTTCGTCATCGGTGTAACGGCGACCCTGCACCCAGCGCGGCTGAATCCCCGACTTGGCCATCGCCGCATTGATCGCCTTCCCGCCGCCGTGAACGAGGATCGGCCTCATCCCGACCGACGACATGAAGATGACATCGGTGAGGAACGCTTTGACCGCCGCCGTCTCTTCCAGCGCGCTGCCACCGAGCTTGATGACGACGTGCCGATCCCGGAACTGGCGAATCCACGGCAGGGCTTCGAGCAACACATCGGCCTTGCGCACGGCCTCGTCAAAGTTCTGTGACATCACGTTTTCCGGCAACGAACCTGTTTGAAAGGGCGGGATTCTAGGTTCGTCTTGCGCGGGGTGTCAATTCGGTGATACACGCTACGACTCTGACCAGATCGAGTCGGGAAAGAGGGGGCGAGGTCGTGCCAGACCGAGCCACTGGAAGCCGCCGTTGTTAGGAATCACAGGCCAAGAGTCAGTAAACCGAGGTCAGTTGTAGTGGGGGCGGGCGCGTGACGGTCAGTGTTCGGTGGTCAGTTTTGCGAGCGCCCCGGTGTGGGAGTGTCAGTGTTCGGTGGTCACTCGTGACAGCGTTTCGTGGGTGGTTCGTAGGGATGTTTGCCGAGGAGGAGATGGTTGAGCGGATCCTTTCGTCGCAGCGCATGGAACTGGATCTCGTGGCCCGTCAGGTTGATGTCGGCGCGAATCAGGCGGTGGCACCACAGGCCGCTCAGGAACGGGGGCGCAATCACTTTCTGAACTCAAACGTGTGTGGCTGGGGTCAGCGTTTCGCCGCCCCCAGATTGGTGTGAATCCCGCTTCGCTGGGGGCCGCGAAGCGCCGACCCCAACCACACTCGGGAAGTGATTGCGGCCCCGTTCCTAAAGAGGGCGTTCAGTTTCTCCGCCGTCGCGACCTGCCCGAGTGTCAGTCCAAAGTCCGCCGCCCACAGGCTGACCGAGTGCCGCGATCCCAATCCTTTGGACCGATCATGACTCCGCTGCAGCGTTGTACCGTCGATGGCATAGATCGGTTGAGTCACACCCGTGGCCACCGCCGCACGCGTCTGCATGGTCGGCAACCAACTCACGAAACAAGCTTGAAACGTACCGGGATTCAACACCGACAACACGCGCCGAAAGATATTTTTACAAGGCACGCCATGCGGCCAATCCAGGACCAACAAGAGTCGAACTCGATTGAGGTATGCCCACTCAGCGATCACCGTCGGACCACTCGCCCCCGCCAGAAATCCCATCAACGACAACACCATCACACTGACCAGCGGATGATGCCAATTCACCGAAGAACGCGGATCTTCTAATCCCTCAAAATGTCGCCCCACTTCGGGCAACTGTTCACGCTCCACACTCCAGCACATGAGCTCACTCACAACATCGCCTGCCTGCGGCGGAATATCATCTCTTCAATACGCAAGGAGATATTACAAACTGATCCAGCATCGCGTTAACCGCCTATCCCCCCCCAAAGTGCGCGCTGGCCCTGCCCGGGCGGCACGCTGTCTCAATGATGTGCCACTGCAGGGCGGCCTTGTACTCACCTTCGCTACGATCAAATCACGACCACGCAAAGCCGTGGCCGTGGCACCATGAAAGCAAGCGGTCTCTTTCCGGATAGTCGCTGACGAGAAGCGAAGCCGGTCTCGTTCTTCAGCCAGCCTGCATCCGGCCGTCTTCCATGTGGACGACGCGATCGGCGATGTCGAGGATGCGGGTGTCGTGCGTCACCATCAGGACCGAGCTGCCCTGTTCTCGTGCCATCTTTTGGAGCAGTTCGACAGCGTGACGCCCCGAGAGGCTATCGAGCGCCGCAGTCGGTTCATCGGCGAGAACGAGACGCGGCTCACCCGCGAGCGCGCGGGCGATCGAGACGCGCTGCCGCTGACCCCCCGACAATGCCGCCGGGTAATAGTCGAGGCGATCCGATAGCCCGACCTTGGCGAGCATCGCATCGACTCGATGCAGACGGTCTCGCGCGGGGATGGCCGGATCCAACTGAACTGACATTTGCACGTTCTGCCGCGCCGTCAGGAAGTCGAGCAGGTTGTGCAGTTGAAACACGAAGCCGGTCTGGCGGCGTGTGGCAATCACATCGTCGATCGGAGCGTTGAACAGCTCACGTCCGAGGACCTGCACGCTCCCTTTCATCACCGAACGCAATCCGCCGATCAAACTGAGCAACGTCGTTTTTCCGCAGCCCGACGGCCCGGTCAAGATCACGACCTCGCCCGCTCGAACCTCGAAGTCGATGTCGAACAGAATCTGCTTCTGCGAATCGCCATCGCCAAACCAATGGCTCAAGCCGCGAATGCAAATGGCGGGCGAAGATGATTTGGAGGCGTTGGACATGG
>CAMAYU010000314.1 GCA_945862235.1 Schlesneria paludicola DSM 18645 | reverse complement strand
GTTCATTTTTCGCGGCGAAAAATGAACTTTGAACCACCTGACCCCTGCTTCCACACAGCCGCGTGAGGTGTATCATCGCCCTCGGTTTCAGAGTCTGCTTTCGTTCGGGAGTCTTCATCATGCGCGGCTTGATGTGCGCGGTGAGTTTTTGTCAGCGTTCGACATTCGTCTTCGCGGTGTGGTTGGTGCCGTCGATGGCGCTGGCTCAAGCGACGCCCGCAAATGACAGCGTTCCGTCCTCGTCCGATCTCCCGGCCTTCCACCTGCGGTTTGAGGCGACTACGGACGGGAAGGTGCTTGCCGAACGAAAGGACTCGTCCGAGAAGCTGCTCGCGCCGGGGCGCGTCGTCGGCCCGGTGACGTTCGATGCGGCTGGCCCTCGACCCGCGAAGTTTTCTCGGTTCAAGACGGACAATCGCGCGGCGACGTTTTCGGGCGGCAGCTCGATTCGGTTTGCCGATCCAGGAGAGAACAGTCTGTTCGACGTGGGACTTGGCGATTCGATCACGCTCGAAGCGTGGGTTGCTCCGGCGAACATTGGCAACGGGCAGAACATGTACATCGTCGGCAAAGGCCGGACGAAGAACGAGGGCGTGGCCGACGAGAACCAGAACTACGCGCTGCGGCTGCTCGGAGACAGCGGCCAAGCCTGCGTGAACTTCCTCTTTCGGAACGCCAAGAATCGGAAGGGCGAGCGAGACGACTTTCATCGCTGGACAACGACCGACGGGTTCAAGGCCGATGGAAGCTGGCATCACGTCGCCGTGACGTACACGTTCGGCAAAGGCGACTCGATCAAAGGCTACATCGACGGCAAGCCGCTCGCGGGGAAGTGGGATTACGGCGGCGCGACCGACGACGGCCCGGTCGTCGATAACGATGAGGTCTGGATCGGCTCGTCGATGGGAGCTAATCCGGGCAGTTCGTTCGAGGGCCTGCTCGATGAAGTCGCGATCCACCGCGAGAGCCTCTCCGCCGAGAAGATCGCCGCAAAATATGTCGTCGAGCTGCCGCCGTCGTATGTGACGGAACCGCCCGAAAATCACGAAGTGGTTTTCTGCGAGATCATGGAGCACATCCCCGACCAGTTCTCGTGGGACTTCCCGATCCCGACTCCGACCCTGTCGTACTTCGAGTCTGCGTTCGGGCTGATCGCGATCCCGCACAAGTACAACTCGCACGGCGTCCGCGAAGATCGCAGCAACCCGCTCATGGTTCGCCTGACCGGCTGGTACGACTTCCCTCCCACCGAGACGCGGCTCATTCTGCGTTCGCATTGCGGCGCGCGGCTCTTCATCGACAGCAAGCTTGTCGTCGAGAACCCGTTCCCAAAACCGCGCGGCGACGGACATGGCGAGGTCTACGACGTGACCAAGACCATCGTCCCCGGCATCCGCGCTCCGCAGACCGGCGACCACGATGTTCTGGTCACGGTCAAAGGCAACGGACACCAGCAACTCGTTACGCTGGAGGTCTTCGCCGGCGGCAAGAAGCATCGTCCCGAGTTCGGTGAAACAAGCATTTGGATTGAAAAAGCTGATGGTCGGTTTCACCTCCTCTCCAACTCAGATGATGACTTCCAGTTGACCGATGAAAGCTGGGGAGAGATCGTCGAGCATCAGCGGTCCAATTTGGATGACCTCAACCAGTATTACCGTCACGCTCAGTCACGCGATTACGCCGCGTATTGGCGGCGACGACACGACCGTACGGTGTTGCAATTTAGTTTGTGGAAGCCAGCCTCGAACATTCAGTCTCCCGCCAACCTGCCGGTCGAAAACCGGATCGACCACTTCCTCAACGCGAAGCTCGGGGAAGAGCGCATCGCGCCGCAACCGCTGACAGACGACTGGGCCTTCCTGCGGCGAGTGTCACTGGATGTGATTGGCACCGTGCCGGGGAGGTTGATGGTTGACGGTCTAGGGTTGAGGGACAGAAAGGACGAAAAAGACATCAAGGACGAAGACGCCTCTGCTCCTGCCCTCAACCCTCAACCTTCGACCCTCAACCGCGCAACGCTCATCGACCGGCTGCTCGAACAGCCCGGCTGGGCCGATCATTGGGTGGGCTATTGGCAGGACGTGCTGGCCGAGAATCCGAACATCGTCAACCCGACGCTCAACAACACCGGACCGTTTCGCTGGTGGCTGCATGAGTCGTTCAGTGACAACAAGCCGTTCGACCGCTTCGCCACCGAGTTGATCCTGATGGAGGGCAGCACGCACTTCGGTGGACCGGCGGGGTTCGGCATCGCGTCGCAGAATGACTCGCCGATGGCGGCGAAGGCGCACGTGTTGGCTCAGGCGTTCCTCGGCATGGAGATGAAGTGTGCCCGTTGTCACGATGCCCCGTATCACGACTTCAAGCAGCGAGATTTGTTCAGCATTGCCGCGATGCTGAAACGCGGCGACGAGAAGGTACCGAAGACCAGCACGATCCCCGGCGATGAGGCTTCGCTCGCGTCGCTGCTCGTGAAGGTGACGCTCAAGCCGGGCGAGGCTATTCCGCCGACGTGGCCGTTTGAAAAAGAACTGAGCGCCAAGTACGACGACGGCGTCCTCCTCAATCCTAAGGATCAGCGCGAGCAACTTGCCGCGCTGGTCACATCGCACACGAACCGCCGCTTCGCGCAGGTCATCGTCAACCGGATGTGGCACCGCTATTTCGGGCGTGGGCTTGTCGAGCCGATCGACGATTGGGAACACGCCGCGCCGTCGCACCCCGAGTTGCTCGACTACCTCGAACGGGAGTTGATTCGTTCCGGATATGATCTCAAACACGTCGCCCGTTTGATTCTGAACTCGCACGCCTATCAACGCCGCGCCGATGCGCTGGCCGCGATCGACGTGAAGCGGGCCGCGCTGTTTGCCGGCCCCGTACCGAGACGCATGTCGGCGGAACAGATCGTCGATTCGTTGTTCGCTGCCGTCGGCAAGCCGTTGCACACCGAAGAAATGAGCGTCGACGCCGACAGCCAGCGCAGCTTCGAGTCGTCGCTCAGCATGGGGACGCCGCAGCGCGCTTGGCAGTTCGCGTCTCTCTCGAACGAACGCGATCGCCCCGCGCTGTCGCTCCCGGCGGCTCAGACCATCATCAACGTGTTGGAGACCTTCGGCTGGCGTGCCTCGCGCCCCGATCCCCTCAGCGTGCGGCCCGTCGAGACCACCGTGCTCCAACCGGCAGTTCTCGCAAACGGAGTGGCCGCGAAGCGCGTGTCGCAACTCAGCGACGACAGCCTCATCACGGAGTTGGCTCTCAAGGACCAGCCGCTCGCCGAATTCATCGACTCCGTCCACCGCGCGATCCTCACACGACCCGCCACCAGCGAAGAGCGGGAACTCTTCATCGAGCTGCTCGCCGAAGGATACGACGCGCGCCGCATCGACGCTCCGATCACAAAGCCGCTCCCCCCGAGGAACACCGGCGTCACCTGGTCCAACCATCTCAAGCCCGAAGCGAGCGATCGAAAACTCGCGCTGGCCAAGGAACTCGAAGCAGGCGACCCGCCGACAAAGCGTCTCCGCGCCGACTGGCGCGAACGAGCCGAAGACATGCTCTGGACGCTGATCAACTCCCCCGAGTTCGTCTTCGTGCCGTGACGTGACGTGTGCCGCGCGTGCGAGACTTCTACAATCCAGCGACGTGTTCATTCCGTGCCGCCTTGCAGGAGCTTCGCCGTTATGTCTCGCGCCGTCTCGTTGTTGATGCCGTCGCTTAATCGAACCGGCTGGTTGCTGGTCGCCGTTTGGATGCTGATCCCGCTCGCCAGTCACGCCCAAACGCCCGGTGAGCGGCTGACGAAACTGTTCGACGACGAGTGGGAGTACACGCTGCGCGAGGCTCCAACGTTTGCCTCGCACCTCGGCGACAAGCGGTATGGTGACCGTTGGCCTGATGTCAGTCTCGCGGCCATCGTGTGGCGGCATGAACATCAGCGCGAGGTCCTCAAGACACTCGATGGCTTCGATGAGACCAAGCTTGATGCAGTGGAGCGGCTCAACTACCGGCTGTTTCGTCGGCAGGTCGAAGTCGATGTCGAGGAGTTCCAGTTCAACTGGCATCTCGTCCCGCTCGACCATCGTAACGGGATTCAGGACGAGAGTTCGGTCGGCGACGGGTTGTCGTTCACAACCGTCAAGGACTACGAAGACTGGCTGACGCGGCTCCGCACGTTCCCGGCATATGTCGATCAGACCATCGCCCTCATGCGGGCGGGGATCGGCGCGACCATGGTTCATCCGCAGATCGTCATGCAGCGGCTGCCCACTCAACTTCGGAAGCAAATCGTCGAAGACCCGACGACGAGTCCCTACTACAAGCCGTTCAAAGTGGTCTCGCCCGAGATTGCTCCCGCCGACCGAGACCGCTTGCAGCGCGAAGGACAAGCCGCGATTCGCGAACAGCTCGTCCCGGCCTATCGCAAATTCCTTGGCTTCTTTGATCGTGAGTACTTCCCCGCGTGCCTCGCTCAAACCGGAGCGTCCCGTCTTCCCAACGGCCAGGCGTTCTATGCGTTCCTCGCCCGAAAGTTCACCACGACAACGTTGACTCCGCAGCAGATCCACGACATCGGGCTGTCGGAAGTCAAACGGATCCGCGCCGAGATGGAGAAGATTCGCGAACAAGTCGGCTTCACCGGAACACTGCCCGAGTTCTTCGAGCATCTGCGTACCGCGCCGCAGTACCGTTACACCGACGCCAACGATTTGTTGACCGCGTATCAGGCATTCTCGAAGCGCGTCGATCCGCAACTGCCGAAGTTCTTCCGCAAGCTGCCGCGCATTCCCTACGGCGTCGAGGCCATTCCCGAACACATGGCTCCCGACACGACAACCGCCTACTACCGACAACCCGCCGCCGACGGCACCCGCGCCGGGACGTACTTCGTCAATCTCTACAAACCCGAGACGCGGCCGAAGTACGAGATCGCCGCCCTCTCACTGCACGAAGCGGTTCCCGGCCACCATCTGCAAATCGCGCTGGCCACCGAACTGGAACACGTCCCCGAATTCCGCAAGCACGCCGGCTTCACGGCCTATGCCGAAGGCTGGGCCTTGTACGCCGAAAGCCTCGGCGACGAGATGGGCCTCTACGCCGACCCGTACTCCAAAATGGGTCAGCTCACCTACGAGATGTGGCGTGCGGTGAGACTGGTCGTGGATACCGGCATCCACTCGATGGAGTGGCCACGCGACCGGGCGATCCTGTACTTCAAGGACAACGCCCCCAAAGACGAACACGACATCACAAACGAGATCGACCGTTACATCGCCTGGCCCGGCCAAGCCCTCGCCTACAAAATCGGTGAACTCAAGATCCAGGAACTCCGCACGAAAGCCAAGCATCAGTTGGGCAACAAGTTCGACGTGCGCGAGTTCCACGACATCGTCCTCCAAAACGGAGCCATCCCGCTGGATGTGCTGGACCGATTGGTGTCCGAGTGGCTGGAAGGCAAGTAGTACCGATGCTGGCTCAGGGCCATCGCCTTGTTGGAGTGAGGCGAGCTGTAGGGTGTCGTCGAGTCTTCGAGACGCACCTTTCTCGCTTTGTTTTGGTGCGTCTCGAAGACT
>CAMAYU010000313.1 GCA_945862235.1 Schlesneria paludicola DSM 18645 | reverse complement strand
CCGACAGGTCGCCTTGAATGAGTGGGTCTTCATTGCCGAGTAGGGCTTCGAGCCACACGAACTCGGCAGCATAGAGATGAACCAAGGACTTCCAGATCGAACCTTGACCGATCTGGAACGGCGACCGCAACTGCTCGCCGGAGAGGCTTGCGGCGGTGAGTCACTATGCCGACCCCGTGGCCTCATACTGCCCCCATGAATTACCTGCGTGTTTCTGCGTAGGGCGCGTGGCAGACCGTGCGGATGATCGAGGGGTCGAGGCAGGTGGCTCGCCAGGCGGCGTCGAACAGGTCATCCATCGTCTCGTACTTCCGGTTGGACCAGTGATGGCTTCGCAGGTAATGCCACAAGTTTTCCACCGGATTCAATTCGGGCGAGTACGGCGGCAGGCTGGTCAGCGTGATGTTCAACGGGCAGATCAAGTCGTGGGATCGATGGTATCCCGCGCCATCCCAGACGAGCACCGCTTGGACATCCGGCTCGAGCGTCCGCAACAATTGAGCGAGAATGAGGTTGACGATGCCGGTGTCCGGACGCGGCGCGATCAGCCCCTCAGCCTGTCCCGTCTCGGCACAGGTGGCCCCCAGCACATAGACGAACCGTATTGAGTCTGGCGGATGGCACGCGGTAGCGAACCGGTGCGCGTCCAAACTCGGGTCAGCGTCCCCTGCTGACCGAATCGCGCTTCATCTTCATGGAAGACTTGCAATCGACGGTCGAAGTGCTGCGATTGGATTTCCGTGAGCCGCTCGCCAAATTTTTTTTAAACTCATCCTGCGCGGCAGGGTCGCCCTCGGCGATGTTGCGGCCTGGGGACGAGCGAAGAATAGCCCATGCGATGCAGCAGACCGTACACCGCATTCAGCGACCGGAGCCGGCCGAACTCTCGTTGAAGAATCCGTTGCACGTCCCGGCCGCGTAGCGTGCAGACCCCGTCCTCCGCTAACGGCCCGGCGTCGAGTCGCCGTTGCAGTCGCCGTTGTTCCGTCTGTTCGGGTGTCAGAGGTGGCTTGCGACCACCACCCGCTGTCGTCTCCAGCCCCGCGCCGTTGTAACGAGCCACCCATCCCTGGACCGACCGTCGGCTGAACCCGGTACAGATGGCGATCTCGGGTGCCGTGAAACCTTGCTTGGCCAGCAGCACCGTCCGCAAACGCTTGGCCCGATCCGCCCGTGGCTCACGCTCCGCAAACTGCTGCAACACCTGCTCCGAATGATGATCCACCACGCGCATGTTCGCCTCCGTGGCCTGACCGTCTCCTGAAATCCATCCCACGCCAACCGCATGCTAAGAAAGAGGGGAGGGAGGCGCAAGCTGGGGGTCGGGCGCGCAGGCAATTCCTGGGGGCCGTATCAGGCGATTGCGTGACGCACTGTGCGACGAGTTTCTGGACGCCTTCACCGTGCCGCCGGCGCGGATCACGCTCGACAGGGACGCCTTCGACGATCCCGCACATGGTCGGCAGCAGTTGATCTTCTTTCACGGCTTCTACGAGCAGTACCAGTACCTGCCGATCGCAATTACGTGTGCCGAGACCGACATGGTTGCGCTGGTCGGTCTGCGTCACGGCACGTGTGCGGCGACGCTCGGAGCCGACGATGATCTGCGGTATCTCGCGCGTCGCATTCGCCAGCGGTTCCCCGATGTCGAGATCATCGTGCGTGCCGAGAGCGCGTTCGGCCGGCCGCTGATGTACGAGGTCTGCGAGGAACTGCGGCTCACGCACACCGTCGGCCTGTCGATGAATCCGCGATTGAAAGCCGCCAGCGCCGACCTGCTGGCACAGGCTGAGAAGCAGTTCGAAGAAACCGGCGTGAACCAGCGGCTGTTCCTCCCCCTGATGTACCAGGCCAACTCGTGGGGCCAGCCGCGACAGGTCGTCATCAAGTGTTCGTACCCTGCGCAGGGGACGAACCGCCGCGCGGTCTCGACCAACCGGCCGGGCTGGCTCGTGAATCCCACCGCGGTCTACGACGAGTACACCGGACCACCGAAGCGGCGGTGCCCGGTGAGAGCGAGAACCGCAACAAGGAACTCAAACGCGAACCGGCGGACGATCCCTAAGCGACCATCGGTTCCTGGCCAACTTCTTTCGACTCTACCTGCACGCCGCCGCGTTGAATCTGCTGGTCCGTTTGCGGCGAGCCACCGCGCGACCCATCACGGTGAACATGACCGACTTGGATCGCAACGTCCCCGCCGAAGCCCTCGCTGGACGAGATCGTCACACGTGGTTCAACCGCCGCCGCCACCGCGAATTTTGGCAACCCGCCACAGGGGCTAATGAATTCTGCCCACTGGCGCGGTTCACGCTGCCGCGTTCGCAATAACGATGTCGCTCTAACGCGACTTGCGGAACGCATGGCTTGGAGATTGGTTGCGCGGTCATGTTGATCCCATCCCAAATACAGGAAGAGCAGGGACAACCGGGCTGGCGATCACGCCGAAGGGTTACGGCCATCGGTTCCTTGATGACCAAAGCACAGTCGCAATATCAAGATGGACGAGTCGGCAAAACCGTGAGAGGCGACGTTCAATATCGAACTGTTGAACGCAGGACGCAGGACGCAGGACGCAGCAAGAACTGCTGCCGATGCCTGAAGCGGGCGGAACGGTAGCGATGCGTTATTCGCTTCTGCAACCAGCGCAGCCCAAAAGCGCAGCGTTTTATCAAAAGCGTGCGGCGCGATTGGACGCTCCCTCGCGGCCAACAGTGAGACATGGATGAGTCAGGAGCAAACAGCCTGCTGGGGCGTGGGGCACCGCACGAAACCCGTGGACTGACGGCAGACGGCTCACCTGAAACAGTTCACTGTATGGCCGCGCCGAGCGCGATCTGCCGACAGAATGAGTTGGACCAGTCAGTCTCATCCTGTAGCCAAACATCTCTCGAAAGACCAAGTTTCGCTGGCGGTGTGGTGTGGTTTCGTGATAGAAGCTCGCCCGCTAATACGGTTGAGAACGGAGTCTCACTTTTCGCAGGATGCGATAGACCGGCCGACATGACCACGCCCCATCTCACACTCGCCCACGCTTCACTTTCGGATGGAAACGAAGCCACGCCCGGCGCCGATTCACGTCCGCCAGTCACGCACGGTCGGCTGCTCGATTTCCCCGACGATCCCCTCGCCTGCATGAAGAAGCTGCAGGTGGAGCATGGCAACGTCTGTGCGTTGGAGGAGGGTGGAACGCGCATCTACTTCGCGTTTGGGGCGGAGTCCAATCATCAGGTCCTCAGCAACGGCGCTGAGTTTCATTCGCGGTTCTTCGCCCTGCGTGGCTCGCGCAACTCACCGCAAAGACGGCTCAGTTCGGGGTTGCTCAGCATGAACGGCGAGCAACACAAGCGGCACCGCCGGCTGGTCATGGATGCGTTCATCAAGAAGGCGATTCTGAGTTACGTTCCCACGATTCGCACGCTGTCGGAACAAATGATCGACGATTGGCAACCGGGAACGGAACGAGACATCTCGCGCGACATGACCGAGTTCATGCTGCGGCTGACGAGTTCGATCTTGTTCGGAGTCGAGAGCGCCGAGATGGCGTATCGCATCGGCCGCATGACCGACCATTGGGTTCACATGAACCACGAACTCGGAATGGGAGCTTTCGTCGCTGACCCCGAGATGGCTCGCCGCTACACCGAGTTGCTGGACTTTGCCGGTGAGCTGGAAGGCGAGATCAAAGAGCTGATCGAACAGCGCAAGCGGAACCCGACCGGAAGCGACGCACTGTCGCTCCTCATCAAGGCTCACGACGCCGAGGGAGGCATCTCGGACGATGAAATGGTCGGCCAAGCGGCGCTGATCTTCGCAGCGGCGCACCTCACGACGGCCCACTCGCTGACGTGGACGCTGTTTCTGCTGGCGCAACACCCGACAGCGATGAGCGAACTGCACCACGAACTGAAGTCGCAACTCGACGGTGGCTTCCCCTCAATTGAACAGGTCGAACGCATTCCTTGCATGGAGCGAACCGTCAAAGAGAGCATGCGCGTGCTGCCAGCCTCGTCGTACTCGCAACGCATCGCGGCGGTGCCGACACAACTGGGCCCTTTCGCGCTGACGGCCGGTTCGGGGATCGTGTTCAGCCAGTTCATGACGCATCACTCGTCCGATCTGTACGTCGATCCGGATGCCTTCCTGCCGACGCGGTGGTTGCAGATCAACCCGTCGCCGTACCAGTACCTGCCGTTTGGAGCCGGTCCACGCATGTGCCTTGGCGCACCGTTGGCCATGCTCATTTTGAAGACCGTGCTGCCGACGATCCTGCAACGATTCAAGGTGACTGCGGTGCCGATGTCGGAAGTGAGCGGCAAGGTCATCTCGACCATGCTCTGCCCCACGAGCAGCGTGATGCTACGACTCGACAAACAGGACGGCCGGTTCGAGTCTCAGCCCGTATTAGGCAACATCCACACGATGGTCGATCTGCGCGAGACGGCCCCGGTCGTGCGTCGAGCGGCGTAGCAGACGGTTGAACCTGTGCAGGACGGACACTTGCCTCTCGTACACTCGACTTTGTTTTAAACCTGATTCCACCGGGCTTGTCCCGGTGGAATCAGGTTTTTGCACTACTCGATGACGACCGTCTTAAGGCGACAGGCAAGTGAAAGTCGCCCCGATACTCGGTGTCGGGAGCGGTTCGTGTCACGGAGTGACACGTCTACTTGGGGTAAAACAAGTCTTGCCGCTCGCCTAAGAAGTAGTGCAAAGACCTGAAGACCACCCCGGCAAGCGGGGTGGGGTTTCAAAACAAAGTCTTGGTTCAACAGGCTAAGAAATGCGGAGCGGGCCTGTAAGCCGGGTTCTGTCGTGAGCGGCCATTTCTCTAGGCCGACGATTACTCGCCGGCTCTGGCAACCTACCCGGACGTCATCACGAGACGAACCGCCTCGCGCCGATCGAGCCTTGCGACCCGATCGAACTGCGCCCTGCTTGGTCTTGCTTCCGGCGGGGTTTACCGAGCCGATCGGTCACCCGATTCGCTGGTGCGCTCTTACCGCACCGTTTCACCCTTACCTCGCCACACGCTGGCAAGCCAACGCGCGCGGTCGGCGGTTTACTTTCTGTGGCACTGTCCCGGTCCTTGCGAACGGTGGGCGTTACCCACCACCGTGTCCTGTGAAGCCCGGACTTTCCTCGGCGAAATCACTCTCGCCGCGGCCGCTCGGCCCGCTCCGCGACCGCACTGTACGGGGCGACTCCGGCCAGCGATAGCAACTCTGAACTTGGTCCAGGACCATCGCCTTTTTCACGTAGGGTGGGACAAGCTCGCTTCGAGCGCCGGCGCACCATCGGAAAACATCGAGAAATCATGGTGGGCCGGCGCGGCGAAGTGCCACTGGCCCCCACCCTACAGGTTTCGCAGACCCAACCAGGCGATGGACTTGGACTTGGTCGGTTTGCAGAGCGAATCCCGGAAATGGGGTGCCACGCAATGCCGTTCAGAGTTTGAGGGGGCAGTGTAGCGAAAACCCCTTTGCACGTTGGCGTTCGGACTCCGATGCCAGACGTTGTTTGGGGGGCTTTGGCGGGCTGTCGGATTTCTTGCGCGGCCAGTGACGACGTGATTTG
>CAMAYU010000312.1 GCA_945862235.1 Schlesneria paludicola DSM 18645 | reverse complement strand
CACCTTTCTCGCTTTGTTTTGGTGCGTCTCGAAGACTCGACGGCACCCTACGTTGAAAAAGGCGATGGCCCTGATGCGGGCTACTCCACCCTTCACTTTCCCACCGTGAATCGTTCACGTCATCGGGATCAGACGTGACAGCAGCAGTGCGGGGACGACAAGGGCCGCGGTGGCGAGAGCGTGGGCTGCACCGACCTGGCCGCTCTCGGCCATCTTCCAGAAGACGAGCGTCGCGTCGAGCATCACGTAGGAGAGCAGCAGCAGCTTGATCACCGGCTGGACGTTCTGAGGCGTCGGATTGGCGATGGCGGTGATCGCGCGGCGGTTCAGCGTGAATGCGATCACGGCCAGCATCGCGGCCACAACGGGAACTCTCGCCCCCGTCGGCCAAAAGTGGACGAGCCACACCAGTCCGCCGATCGCCGCGTCCAGAATCACCAGCGCCAACACCAACACCCAACGGTTGCTCGTGCGCGCTTCCGTCCGCGCGAACAACGTCACACCGACGATGTACAGTCCGAGAAACGCGGCGGCATACGTTTGAGGCGGCCCGAGAAAGAACGGCTTCCAAAACTCGTGGTCGCTCGCGCCGAGCATCACATTCAGCGCGCGACACAATCCCATTGCGACCGGTGCCAACGGCGTTCGTTTCAACACGCCGTCGTAGAGCAGAATCGCCACGACGAGCAGCACGGAAACGTGGAGGCTCACGCGCGTCACCGTCGCCGCGGCAGCGACTCCCACGATCATCAACACCGCCCCAAAAATCACCGCCGCCCGTAGTGGCACGCGCCCCGACGGGATCGGACGTGAAGGCCGCTCTTCGGCATCCTGCTTCCGATCGAAGACATCATTGAAGACCATCCCCGCCAGATACAGGCAGCACGATGAGGCCAGTAGCCCAAAAAACTTGGAGGCGTTGTCGAAACCCGTCGGCCCGACGATGGCCAAGTGCGTCAGGACATAACCCAACACAATGTCAGCCATCGCGGTGAAGATTGTCGGCAATCGAACCAGTTGCAAAAAAGCGAGCATCAGCGGTCCTTAGTGAGGCTTCGACACATCATCTAACGTCAATTACTCCGCTCGCTCATAAGGGATGTCCCAGCTCCAACAGCACCTTGCGGAATTCCACTGCTTGAGGATCGTTGATCACGAGGACATCGATCGTCACTCTCCCAATCGCAGTGAGTCCGACCAGTTGCGGTCCTCGCCACACAAAGTGCTGCTGCCACTCGTCGGTGCGAGGATGAAACAGACGTGTCACGGTTCTTTCCCTAACATCCCAGCCCGACAGGTTTGGCCCTTTGAAGCTGTTGCAATAAAAACAACTCCAAGCCAAGTTTTCCGAGTGAGTCTCACCCCGGTGTTTGACGGCGATGATGTGATCAATTTGAAATGGGGCGTCGGTCAGAGATTCCGGCAGATGGCAGTACTCGCACCGCGATGCGGCCCGACTGCGAACGAGTTGTCGGAGCGTGTCATTCATCGCTCACGGTCCCGGTTGAAGTGCCTGCCGCGCCTTCAGCTTCAGGATATCGACCATCCGCGAACTGCGACGATACTCGTCGATATCGTGGGCTTCTTGTTCATCCAGCGTGCCGGATCGGGACTTCTCGGCCAATTCATTCATGCGTGAGACGTCGCACGCGGCCAGTTTCAGCGAGAGCAGAAACTTTGCCGCTTCCGGCGACAACTCAGCGGAGTGTTCATCGATCGCCCGAGTCAGAATCTCAGACTGGTTCGTTGAAAGTATGGCGACGCTCATCAGGTAGCCTTTCTTACAGTGGAATTCCGTTCGGAGTGGTCACGAAAAACACGGCCCATCACCCCTCCAGCCCCTTCAACCGCCCTGAGCTATCGCCGAGCGAATCGACGCCCGCATCCATGCGGTCGAGCATCGAGAGGAACAGGTTGTTGAGCGGCGTTTCCTTCGGGAAGACGATGTGCCGACCGGACGCGATCGTGCCGCCGCCGTTACCCGCCACTAGGACTGGCAGATCGTGATGGCTGTGCGCATTGCCGTCGGCAATTGCGCTGCCGTAGACGATCATCGAGTTGTCCAGCAGCGTGCCAGTTCCCTCGGGAATGCTCTTCAGGCGTTCGAGGAACTTCGCGTAGTGGCCAATCAGGTACTTGTCGATCTTCGCAAGATGCTTGATCCAGTCCTGCTTGTTTTGGTGGTGCGAGAGGTGATGGTGCCCGTCGTTCACGCCGACCATCGGATAGCTGCGGTTGCTCCCTTCGTTGGCCAGCATGAAAGTCGCCACGCGCGTCGTGTCGGTCTGGAAAGCGAGGGTCATCAACTCGAACATCAGTCCGATGTGTTCGTCGAGTTCCTTCGGGATGCCGCGCGGCAGTGTCAGGTCGGGGATTTTTTGGCTGGTCGAGTCGGACTTCGCCCGCTCGATCCGTTGCTCAATCTCTCTCACGCTGGAGAAGTATTCATCCACCTTCCGACGGTCGGTTTGACCGAGCTGCTGTTTGAGTTTCGACGCATCGTCTGTCACGAGGTCGAGGATGCTCTTGCGATACTCGTCCCGCTTCGCGCGCCCCTTTGCCGCTTCGCGATCGTCGGTCGACCCGAACAGTCGCTCAAAGACCAGACGCGGGTTGATCTCCTTGGCCATCGGTGTGGTGGCCGTCTTCCAGGAGATGTTGTTTGAGTACGCGCAGCTATAGCCCGAGTCGCACTGTCCCGCGTTGCGCCCCCCTTCTGTGCCGAGTTCAATCGATGGCAGCTTAGTCAGTTTGCCGACTTTGTCCGCCGCCACCTGATCGACCGACTGGCCCACTTTGATGTCCACGCCGCTCGTCTTCACGGGATGAGCCCCCGTGAGGAACGCGGCCGACGAACGCGCGTGATCTCCCGCGCCGTCCCCTTTGTGACGGGCGTTGTCCTGCATGAGGCCGGTCAGCACGCAGACCTGATCCTTCACCTTGGCCAACGGTTCAAGCGTGGGTGACAGTTGCCAGTCGGCTCCTTCACCCTTCACGGTCCACTCGGGAACGATCACGCCGTTGGGGACGAAGACAAACGCCATCCGTTTCGGCGCACCGGTCGACTGCGCCGCAAAACCGCTCTTGGGCAGCATCGCCTCCAACAGTGGCAGGCCGAGCGTCGCGCCGACGCCCTTCAAAAACGTGCGGCGATGCAGGGGTTGCTGGTGACTCATTTCGGTACCTCAAGTTCAAATCTCATGAAACCGACTATGTTGCAGTGACATAGCATTCATGTTGTGGACGCGTTGAACGCTTTGGTTCCAGCGAGGCGATACGCCACCCGCTGGAATCGTTTGTTAATAGCAGACCGCTTCTCCGTCCACTACGAGCTACAGAGGTCAAAGCGATCAAGATTCATCACCTTGTTCCAGGCCGCGACGAAGTCGTGGACAAACTGTTTCTGCGCGTCGGAACTTCCGTAAACTTCGGCTAGGGCGCGAAGTTGGGAGTTCGAACCAAAGCTCAGGTCAACACGGGTGCCAGTCCACTTCAGTTTGCCCGTTTTGCGATCATGGCCTTCGAACACGTCTGCGTCTTTCGAGACCGCCTTCCACTCCGTGCTCATATCGAGCAGGTTCACGAAGAAGTCGTTGGTCAACGCCTCTGGCCGCTTTGTGAAGACACCGTGTTGCGTGCCTCCGAAGTTGGTCTTCAGGACACGCATCCCGCCTACGAGCACCGTCATTTCGGGAGCGGTCAGCGTCAGTAATTGGGCCTTGTCAACCAGCAGTGCTTCGGCCGATACGCTGTATTTGCCCTTGAGGTAATTGCGGAAGCCGTCTGCGATTGGTTCAAGCACGGCGAACGAATCCACATCTGTCTGCTCCTGCGAGGCGTCCATTCGTCCCGGCGTGAACGGCACCGTGACATCGTGGCCAGCACTTTTGGCAGCTTGCTCGACGCCCGCGCAACCGGCCAAAACGATCAGGTCAGCCAGGGAGACCTCTTTGCCACCGGACTGGGCGCTGTCGAAAGCGCTCTGAATGCCTTCCAGAGTCTTCAGCACCTTTGTCAGTTGGGCCGGCTGGTTGACGGGCCAAAACTTCTGCGGTGCCAGACAAATGCGGGCACCGTTCGCCCCGCCCCGCTTGTCGGAGCCACGGAAAGTGGATGCCGACGCCCATGCAGTGGAAACCAGCTCCGAGACGGACAGGCCGGAAGCCAGGACTTTGCCCTTCAGGGAGGCGACGTCCTGTGCATCGATCAATTTGTGATTCAATGCGGGAAGAGGGTCCTGCCAGATGAGTTCCTCCGCCGGCACCTCGGGACCGAGATAACGTGCGCGCGGGCCCATGTCGCGGTGCGTCAGCTTGAACCACGCCCGGGCGAACGCGTCGGCGAACTGATCGGGATTCGCCATGAAGCGCCGCGAGATTTTTTCATAAGCCGGGTCGAACCGCAGGGCGAGGTCCGTGGTCAGCAGGGAAGGCGCGATAAGCTTTGACGCGTCGTGCGCCTGCGGCACGGTGCCGGCACCCGCGCCATTCTTCGGTCTCCACTGATGCGCGCCGGCCGGGCTTTTCGTGAGTTCCCATTCGTAACCGAACAGGTGCTTGAAGAAGTCATTGCTCCACTTCGTGGGCGTGGTGGTCCAGGTCACTTCCAAGCCGCTGGTGATCGCGTCGCCGCCCTTGCCCGTGCCAAAGCCGCTCTTCCACCCCCGACCCATCTCTTCGAGTCCGGCCGCCTCGGGCTCAGGCCCCACATGGGACGATGGTCCGGCACCGTGGGTCTTGCCGAAGGAATGCCCCCCCGCGATGAGCGCCACCGTCTCCTCGTCGTTCATCGCCATACGGGCGAACGTTTCGCGGATATCCCTCGCCGAGGCAATCGGATCGGGGTTGCCGTCCGGCCCCTCGGGATTGACGTAGATCAAGCCCATCTGCACTGCGGCAAGGGGATTCTCTAAGTCGCGAGTGTGCGGCTTCTCGCTGTTGTCGTCGGAGTCGATGACGCCGGGCCCTGAGACGCCGGGCGAGCCGTGCGCGTAACGGATGTCGCCTCCCAGCCACTTGGTCTCTCTGCCCCAATAGACGTCCTGATCCGGCTCCCAGACGTCCTCGCGACCGCCGCCGAAACCAAATGTTTTGAATCCCATGCTTTCAAGAGCGACGTTGCCAGTCAGGATCATCAGATCGGCCCACGAAATCTTGCGGCCATACTTCTGTTTGATCGGCCAGAGCAGGTGACGCGCCTTGTCCAGACTGACGTTATCCGGCCAACTGTTGAGCGGCGCGAAGCGCTGCTGACCTCTTCCTGCGCCGCCGCGGCCGTCCCCGGTGCGGTATGTGCCAGCGCTGTGCCACGCCATGCGAATGAACAAAGGACCGTAGTGTCCGAAGTCGGCCGGCCACCAATCCTGTGAGTCTGTCATCAGTGCTGCGAGGTCTTTCTTCACCGCCGCCAAGTCGAGGCTCTTGAACTCCTCCGCATAGTTGAATTCCTCGCCCATTGGATTGGAGCTGGACGAATGCTGGCTCAGGAGTTCGAGCTTTAACTGGTTCGGCCACCAATCGCGATTTGAAGTACCTCCGCCAGCGGTGTGGTCAAAGGGACATTTGGCTTCGGTGGACATGTATTTCCCACTTATGTTTGATTTGAAAGTTGGTTGGTCTGTTTTCGAGGTGTCGCTTTTGGGGTGTTCAGTCGCCGGGCGAGCCCCGATTCGCGGAGAGACACTTCGGACACGTGCCCCAGTAAAT
>CAMAYU010000311.1 GCA_945862235.1 Schlesneria paludicola DSM 18645 | reverse complement strand
TTGTTCTTCATCGAACAGGGCCTGATGCCGCGCACCGGCAAGCGGTACGAGTGGGAAGTCGGCCAAGCTTCGGGCCTGCCGTTGGCGGCTGTGATTCAGGACTTCGACTGGGCGGACGAAGTTTTGCACGCGCAGATCGGCCGCGAATGGTACGTAAAGGAGTTCAAAGACCTCCACGAAGCGATGGGCTACGGCGACCGCTGCTGGACCAAAGTTCTCAGCCACTGGCGCGCGTATGTGGAACAGGGCCTGACCGAACATCACAACTGGTGGCCCGAGATTTACGAAGCGGCCTGCCAACGCTGGGGCGTCACGCCCGACCCACTCGCGCTGGCGTACAGCACGACGTATGAGTCGATCCGTGCTGACTTGGCGGACATCTCGATGTCGGGCTGAGGCCAGAAAGTCGGGTGCCGCTCGAAGAACCCCTCACCCCCGGCCCCTCTCCCCGCAGAGCCGGGGCGAGGGGAGAGAATCACGCATGGCTCCCTCATTCGTCGTCGGCCTTGGGCTTCTTGTCGGCGGGTTTTTCAGTCGGCTTCGTCGCGATGAGCTTCTTGAATTCTTCGTCGGTACGCAGGGCGGCGAGATCCGGGTCTTTGGCCATCCAGTCGAATTCGTCGAAGCCCTGTTTGACCGACAGTGCGAGATCGGTCAGCGATTGCTTCCGGTACTCGTCTCGCTTCTTGTCGCGGTCGGGGATGTCCGGATGGCCGTCGAGGTATTCGCAGGCGCGGCTGTAGACGCAAGCGGCGTTGTAGGCGTACAGGCCGTCTCGCACCGTTTTGTGTTTCTCCCGATTCGTCTCGACCAGTTTGAACGCGTCGTCCAATCGGCCATCGACGACGCGGGACAACGCCAAGCCCGTGATGACTTCACTGTCTTCGGGTTCGAGTTTCAGTTCGAGGGCTTTGTCGAAGTCTTTCCCCGCTTCGGACAGTTTGTTCTGACGCAGCCGAACCTTGCCTCGACCCGCGAACGCTTCCGCAAGTTGTGCGTCGAGTTGAATCGCCAAGTCGTAGAACTCAATCGCCTCCTTCTCGGCCTGTTCCTTAGCCTCCTTGTCATTCTTATCGACACTGGCCAGCAGCCGCTGCTGGGCCTGCAAGACGTACTGAAAGCCGGGCGAGCGTTGCTTGATGTTTTGCAGCGCGGCGGCAGCGTAGCTCTTCTTGTTGGCGTCCGTGGATTCTTTGGCTTTGAGCAGCGCGTCGCGTGCGCCGGGTGTGCCCAAGTTGCCGAGTGCATTCGTGATGTTGGCGATCAGCGGCAGTGACGTTTGTTTGTCGAGGGCCGCGATCAATAGCTTCTCCCCTTCGGGATGCCCTTCCTGCATGAGGGCATTCGACGCGGTCGAGACGAGCGTGGGGTCGTTGGTCAGCAGAGCCGCGCTGGCGTACTCGCGGAATTTTGGATGCCGGAACTGGCGGAGTCCGTTCAAGACGAGCGCCTGATTGTTGGGCTTGAGCGATCCGTATTTCTCGGCCAACGTGTCGGCCACGGTCTTGTCGCCGATCAGCACGAGCAGCTTGAGCACCTCTTGGTGGTCGTTCTGCTTGCCGTTCTCCAACTGCGAATTCAATTGGTCGAGCAACAGCGGCAATGCGCGGGCGTCCTTCGTGCGAGACAGCAATTGCACCATGTGTCCATCGGGAGCCGAGGTCTTGAGGTGTGTCAGCGTGAAGTCCAACGCCAGCTTCTCACTCGCCTCGTCAGTGCGGTTGGCGAGCGTCTGAAACGAGAAGTCTTTCAGCGGCTTGTCACTGCTCTTGAGGCCCGTCTCCAGAACATCGACTAGCTTCGGATGTCCGACTTGGGCGAGCGTCTTCACCGCTTCGAGATGCAATCCCGCGCTTTGATCAGAGGCGAATTCGTAAAGCGTCTCGGACCAGATCGGTCGCGGGTACTTCGCCAGAACCTGCACGATCCGCTTCTTCGACTCCGGCTCCTCGTTCTTGAGCAGACTGATGAGCGCCTCGTGCGCGGTGCCGAACCGCGATCCGGCGAGACTCTCGATCGCGGTGCTGGAGAACGGCTCGATGTTGCGTTGGACATAGAAGACCAACTTTTCGACGGCGGCAACTTCACCGAAGTGACTGAGAGCCTGCAATGCGGAGCGTTGGACGTTGGGGTCCTTGTCCTCGATCCACTCAAAGAGCATCGGCAGATGTTCGGCATCGAGCCGCCCGCCGCCATAAGCAAGTGCGGCCGCGCGCGTCAGTGCGTTCCCTTCGCGAATCTCTTGCAGCAGCTCGTCGCGCGGCAGCGCGAGATACGCCGATCTCAAGGCCGAGCCGACCGCGTCAGCCGCTGTCTTGTGAACACGCTGCGGGAAGTTGCCGCCTCGGTAGCCGCTGTAGTCCGCCGAGCCATCGCTGTCCGAGTACTTCACTAGATGGAACTCACGCAGCGCCGAGGGAATAGCGGGGAATTGCTCGGCGCCGTTGCGTGGTTGGCCAAGTGCGGCGGTCGCTTGGTTGAGTCCATTCATGACAGGACCATCGGGCTGCGGGGCATCAGCACTCCAACGCAGGACGACTCGCAATACCTTCTGCGTCACCAGGCGCTCCATCTCATCGATGATCGACTGCATGTTGAAGGCGTTCAGCGTGCCGGTGATGGTCAGCAGTGCGAGACTGTTGCGCGGACCGATCCGTTCGGATTCGAGACCGAGCACCGCACGTTGCAGTTCGTTCACGTCGATCTCTTTTGTGACCTCACCCAGCGTCAGCTTGAGCTTGCAGCGGGGAACGGTCGCCGACACCGGCAGTCCGGCGTAAACCAACCAGATCGAATTTTGTCCGCCCGCGGTCACCTTCCAACTCTTCTTCGGCTGCATCGTGTTCAACGAGTAGTTCTGCTTGCCGTACTGAAACGAGTAGCCGGAAGTCCCCGCCGGAATCGGCTCCAACTTGCGAGCCTCGCCATCGATCTCGGCCGCGACTTGTTCGCGCGTGAGCGTGACGGGTTGATCGGACGTGTTGGCCAACGTGATACGAATGGCCACGTAGCGAGATTGACCGGTCGGGCCGTAAGCCATCCCAACATGAGCGACGTCAATCAGCGTCAGCACCGGTCCACCCTTCGTCGCACCGGCAGCGGCGGGCGCGACGTTCTTCAACCGATCGACCTCCGCCTCCAATTTGCCGATCCGGTCGAGCAACTTCTTAAACGCTTCGGCTTCGTCGGCGGACTTGGTGTCAGTGGCTGGTTTGCCGTCGGTGTTCGCCTGCTTTTCGCCCGCCTCATCCTGCGTGCAGAGGACTCGCACGAGCAGCAACTCAGGTGAGAACGCCACGGCCTCACACATCGCCCCCATGATCAAACCGAACGTCGCTGCGATCCCAATGAACTTGAACATGACGATGCCTCACAAGACCCGTGGTCGAAAACCCTGTGCATAGCGTGGTTCATCACTAGCCCGACGCGCAAGCGAGGGCTTCACTTTCTACAACGGTTGGCCCTCGCTTGCGCGTCGGGCTAGTGGTGGAACAGCCGCGCCATCTTAAGTTGTTCGACCAACAGACAACTCTGGCTCACGGTTCGTTTTCAAATGAACGAGTCCCGCACAGCCACAGACAAGGTAGCCATCCCATCACGAGAGATGAAGGACTGCGGCGATTGAGGAGCGGCAGGCGACTCGTCATTGACCGCTCAACCGAAGTTTGACGGGACTCGGGATTCAAGTTGAGCGGATGACGTTTGCCGTCTCATCCTGAAGGGGTGCCCGCCAATATCTGTGGGTCGAGCGCCTGCGACACCCAGGAGCATCAAAGGTAGCCGCGATTGATGCGGTTTGCCGAAAGATCACTCGGTGGGCGATGACGTTGCCAGCGCAGTTGATGCTCGATTCGTCCGCGCCGCTTGGTTATCTGGCCGGGCAGTCGCTGAGATTCTTTGAACCGTTCCTGGGTGCGGTTCTCGATCCGGTCGGCGTGCGCGAGTTTGCCGGCTTCTTGGAGAAGCGCGGGGCGGTCGAGTACATTGCGAAACGGCAGGAAGAAGTGACGAGTGAAAGAGACGGACTCTCTTCCACCAGAGACTCGCATTACTCCTTCATCGTCTTCTGCTCGTCACTCTTCCCTTTCGACTCGTCAATCACATGCACCACGGAACGGGACAAAACGGCAAGCATCCACCGGCGGACGCGAAGCGGATCGCCGATCCCGATTCGCTCAACGTGATCCTCGCCACCGATTGTGGCAGCACGACGACGAAGGCCATTCTGATCGAGAGGGTGGATGGCGTGTACCGGCAGACGTACCGGGGCGAAGCGCCGACGACGGTTGAGGAACCGGCGGCCGATGTCACCGTCGGCGTGACCAACGCGGCAACCGAAGTGGGCGAGTTGTCCGGGCGACGGCTGGTTGATGAGCATGGCCAATTGATCCGACCCGCTCGCGGCAAGGATGGATGTGACATCTACATCTCCACGTCCAGCGCGGGGGGCGGCCTGCAAATGCTGGTCGCGGGAGTCGTGAGGCAGATGTCCGCCGCCAGTGCCGAGCGGGCGGCTCTTGGGGCCGGCGCGATCGTGATGGAGACGCTCGCCTCGAACGACAAGCGAAAGCCGTTCGAGCAGATTCAGCGGATTCGCGAGCTGCGGCCCGACATGATTCTGCTTGCGGGCGGGACCGACGGCGGGACGAAGTCGCACGTCGTGCAGCTTGCCGAATTGATCGCTCCCGCCAAGCCGCAGCCCCGGTTCGGCGGGCAGTACCAGATGCCGGTGATCTTCGCGGGGAATCGCGATGCAGCGGCACTCGTGCAGGACGTGCTGGGGAATGTCTGCGCGTTGTCGATCGTCGAGAACCTGCGCCCCGTGCTGGAGCGGGAGAACCTCGCCCCGGCCCGCGACCGCGTTCACGATCTGTTTCTCGAACACGTCATGGCGCATGCCCCCGGCTACGACAAGCTGATCTCGTGGGCCGACGCTCCGATCATGCCAACCCCCGGCGCGGTGGGCGACATCCTCAAGACGATCGCCGAACGGCAGGGGATCAACGCGGTCGGAGTCGACATCGGTGGAGCGACGACCGACGTCTTCAGTGTCTTCGGCGGGACGTTCAATCGCACGGTGAGCGCGAATCTCGGCATGAGCTATTCGATCTCAAACGTCCTCGCCGAAGCGACGCTGCCAATGATCCTGCGCTGGGTTCCGTATGAGACCGACGAACGCGAACTGCGAAACCGCGTGAAGAACAAGATGATCCGCCCGACGACGATTCCACAGACGCTGGAAGCACTGATGTTCGAGCAGGCTGTCGCGCGCGAGGCCCTGCGGCTCTCGTACATCCAGCACAAGCAGTTCGCGACGACGCTGGCGGGAGTGCAGCAGCAGCGGTCGATCGGCGACGCCTTCGGACAGAACACGGGGGACCGGTCGATCGTCAACAACATGGCTCTCGATCTGCTCGTTGCTTCGGGCGGAGTCCTCTCCCACGCCCCGCGCATGGAGCAGACGGCGATGATGCTGATCGACGCCTTCGAGCCGGAAGGGATCACGCGGCTGGCCAAGGACAGCATCTTCATGATGCCGCATCTTGGGGTACTCGCCTCGGTCCATCCCCGCGCCGCGATGGAGGTCTTCGAGCGTGATTGTTTGATTTACCTCGGCACGTGCATCGCGCCGAAGTTAGTGGGAAAGACAGGGGGCCTGGCCAAGCCGGGAACTCCCATCTGCGGCTACAAGTTTTCGGGAGCATTGCGAGACTCGGGCGAACTCCGTTTCGGCGATCT
>CAMAYU010000310.1 GCA_945862235.1 Schlesneria paludicola DSM 18645 | reverse complement strand
GACGACGGGTGTCACGCCCAAATTGGCGGCGGTGTTGGTGGGAGACGACGCCGCCAGCCAAGTCTATGTGCGAAACAAGGAGCAAGCCTGTCAAAAGGTCGGCATGGCGAGCGACGTGCATCGGCTGGCCGCATCCACAACGCAAGACGAACTGCTGGAGTTGGTCGGTCGGTTGAATGCCGATCCGACGGTACATGGCATCTTGGTTCAACTGCCGCTCCCGAAGCACATCCACGAGACGACGGTGCTCGACGCCGTCCATCCGCTGAAGGATGTCGATTGTTTTCATCCAGAAAACGTCGGGCTGATGGTGCAGAACCGGCCGCGGTTTTTGCCGTGTACGCCGCACGGTGTGCAGGTGTTGTTGCGTGAGTCCGGCACGGTTGTGGACGGCGCGCATGTGGTCGTCCTCGGACGCAGTGAGATCGTGGGAAAGCCGGTCGGCATGATGCTGCTTCAGAAGGGTGAGACCGCGAACGCGACCGTGTCCATCTGCCACAGCCGCACGAAGAATCTCGCCGAGGTGACACGCTCCGCCGACATCTTGATCGCGGCGATCGGGAAGGCCGAGTTCGTCACCGCCGACATGGTCAAGCCAGGAGCGGTCGTGATTGATGTCGGTATCAACCGGCGCGATAACGCGCTCGTGGGCGATGTCGCGTTCGCCTCAGTCAGTGAAGTCGCTTCGGCCATCACTCCCGTTCCCGGCGGAGTCGGCCCGATGACGATTGCCATGTTACTAGAGAACACGCTGACGGCGGCGAAGCTGGCGGCGAAGTGACCAAATTGTTTTGAGGGAAACGCCATGAACATTCGCTCCAGCCTGCTCATCGGCTTCGCGTTGTTCGCCACGAGTGCGACTGCTGTTGCGGGCGAATTCAACGAAGTTCTGAACATCGGTGATGCGGCTCCGTCGTGGAGTAACCTGCCGGGGACGGATGGCAAGTCGCATTCGTTGGCCGACTACAAGGAGAAAGCGGCGGTCGTCCTGATCTTCACCTGCGCGAGCTGCCCGACGGCCGTCGATTACGAAGACCGCCTCAACGAGCTTGCCAAGCGGTTCGGTGGTGCCAACGGCCAGGTCGCCTTCGTCGCCGTCTGCGTGAACCGCGTTAAAGGAGACTTGTTGATCGATCTGACGGAACGTGCCAAGCAGCGGCAGTTCGCCTTCGACTACGTGCACGACGAGTCTCAGAAAATCGCGAAGGACTACGGGGCGGTCTTCACTCCCGAGTTCTACGTGCTGGGTCGCGACCGCAAGCTCGTCTACATGGGTGCGTTTGACGACAAGACCGATGCCGCACTGGTCCAGCAGCGTCACGTCGAAGCGGCGATCACGGCAGTCCTCAAGAACGAGTCACCCGCCGTAAAAGAAACCGCCCCACGAGGCTGCCGTGTCCGGTATGCCCGCGAGCGAAAGTAAAGATCGACGCTCTCTCTATCGTGGCTGACGCTGCCAGCGTCGGTTCGGATGCTGGCAGCATCTGCCACGATGCCGACTCACGCCGACCAGCACTGACTGCCGCCATCGACTCGCAAAACCTGGCCCGTGACGAAGTCGCCCAGCGGCCCTGCGAAGAACTCGATCACGCGGGCCACTTCATCGACGAGGCCGACGCGATCGAGAGTCCCCTCTTCGACCAGGCGTTCGCCCGGAACGTGCCGCGTACCGAGGAACCGGCCGGTGCGTGTGTCGCCCGGCGCGAGGCTGTTGACGGTCACATTGAATGGTCGCAGTTGAGTCGCCAAGCACCGCGTATATTCGACCACGGCCGCTTTCGCGGTCGAGTAGATCACGCTCGTTTCGTTGCCTTTGAAGGCGGCAATCGAGCTGATCGTGATGATCCGACCGTGTCGCTGTTCCATCATTCCGCGTGCGGCTTGCTGGCAGACCAAGATCGTGCTGAGCAGATTGCGATCGAGAACCGCTTTGACATCGACCTCTTTGACCATCACGGCATCGTTGGGATTCGGCTTGCCTCCCGCTGCAGCCACATCGCCACCCGCATTATGCACCAGCACATCAATCGGCCCGAGTTCGCTGGTCGTTGTTTGGACGACGCGCTCCACGTCCGCGCTGAGCGTCAGGTCGCCCAGCACACGGATCGTGCGGACTCCAAACTGCTCCCCGATCTGCCGTGCGGTTTCGGTCAGCGTGGTCCCTTCGCCGTATTCAGCGGGTCCGTTTTCTCTCATGCCATGCACGGCGATGGCACAGCCCAACGCGGCCAATCGCTCGGCAAACGCCCTCCCCAATCCACGCCCTGCTCCCGTCACCAGTGCGACTTGACCTGCCAACGACTGCTCCACGATGCCCTGTCCTCTCTGCCAAAAGTTATTGTGAACGACGGGCGGGATTGTGTCGCGGCGGGTTGCCGCTTTCCAGCCCTAACAGCCTGTTGAAAAACGGAGAGTAGGCGGCTCGCCTGCGCTTATTTCTAGCTAGAAAACACAGGCAAGCTTCTTGTGCATCGTTTTTTCAACAAGCTGATCAGTGTTGAGGACAGATCGTCGATTCGCCAGATTCTCATCAGCATCGACCTCTTCATATGTCCCTGAAACGAAGGCACACCTCCCAAGAATCAGTAATCGCCTTGGTGTTGTCCCGCCGACAAAGCTACCATGCGACCTCTTGCTGGGCTGCCGTCACACGGCAGTGCTGGCGTGAACTCGGATTTGGTGGGAATCGGAATCTTGTGAGGCTTCCTCGTGCTTGACCTGCTTACCAATCAGCACCGTCTGTGTGACGGCATCACGCGGCGGAATATGCTGCGAGTCGGGGCCCTCGGCGTTGGCGGAATCACTCTGGCGGACCTGTTTCGGATGCAAGCCCTCGCGGCGGAATCGGGCGAGTACCGGACGACGCCGTCGAAGAAGTCTGTGATTCTTCTCTGGCAGAACGGCGGGCCGTCGCACCTCGAGACGTATGACCTCAAGCCGAATGCCGTGCGGGAGATTCGCGGGCCGTTCTCGCCGATCAAGACTAACGTGCCGGGGATGGAGCTTTGCGAACTGCTCCCGATGCACGCCAAGATCGCCGACAAGTTCACGTTAATCAGGTCCTGCTCGCACAACTACGCCGGTCACAACGACGGCATCCCGGTGATGATGAGCGGCTATCCGAACTGGGACGAATCGAAGAACGAGTCAGTCCACCCCGAGATCGGGGCCGTCGTTAGCCGTGTCTTCGGCCAGTGCCATCACGGGATGCCGGTCGCCTGCGGGATGGGGGCGACTCATTACAGCTACGTGCCGACGACCGCGACCGGGTACTGGGGCAACATGTACCGCCCGCCGACCGTCAGCGAGAAGGGTCTGCAAAACGCCACCGCGACAGTCGATGGCCGCCGGCTCGACGACCGCCAGACGCTGCTCGGTCAGATCGATCGCCTGCGAACGGACCTCGACGCGGGGGCGATGAATTCGTTTGACGCCTTCAATCGTCAGGCGTTCGAGATCATCGGTGGCGACCGGGCGCGAGTCGCCTTCGATCTCTCGAAGGAAGATCCGAAGACCCGCGCGCGATACGGCGAAGGCTGGGCACAACAGGCACTGCTCGCGCGGCGGCTGGTCGAAGCGGGAGTCAGCTTTGTCACCGTCGGCGTGCCCGGCGGCAAGGAGATCTACAACTGGGACGATCACGCCGTGAACGGCGACCTGCCGACCGCCATGCGCGAACGACTGCCGGGTCTCGACCAGGCCGTGACCGCGCTGATCGAAGACATCTATCAGCGCGGCCTTGATGAGGAAGTCCTCGTCATCGTCACGGGTGAGTTCGGCCGCACGCCGCGTGGCAACGAACAAAAAGGGAGCAGCACCGGCAAACTGAATTGGGGTCGCGACCATTGGCCTCACGCCATGTCGATCCTCGTCTCGGGAGGCGGCAAGCGGATGGGCCAAATCATCGGCGCGACGAATTCCAAGGGCGAACACCCGATCCAGCGCGAACTGACACCGCAGAACTTCCGCTCGATGATCTTCCATCATCTGGGGATCGACTACCGCCAGACCTTCAACGACGCGGCTGGCCGACCGATCCACATCTCGTACGGCGATCACATTCCCGAACTCAGTTGAGGAACCCTTTCGATGCCGCGCGACGAGTCCGTCGAGAACAGACTGAGCGAGACCAGCCGTCGTCACTTCCTTCAGACAGGAGGCGTCGCCATCGGCAGTCTGGCGGCGGGACTCGACTCAACCGTCCAGCCTTCCTCGGCCAGAGCGGCTTTAATTGAAGCACCGGCCAAGCGGGCGATCGTCATCCTGCTGCAAGGCGGCTGCTCACAACTCGACACATGGGACATGAAGCCGTCCGCGCCGAGCGAATACCGGGGCGAGTTCGATTCGATCGCGACGACGCTGCCGGGATATCGCGTCTGTGAACACCTGCCTCGGTTGGCGGCGAGGACCGACCGGTTCAACGTCCTTCGCAGCGTGCATCATGGGACTCCCAGTCATGAGGCTGCGATCCATTGGGTGCTGACCGGCTACGATTATCCTGGAGCCAACGTCACCACGAAGAACCGCAACAATCAGCCCTCAGTCGGCTCGTTCGTCGCGAAGTTGCGAGGCCCCAGCCGACCTGGCCTCCCCGCGTACGTCTGTGTTCCGGACAAGGGGCAACTCGGCGATCGTGTCCGGTATGCGGGAGCACACTTCCTCGGCATGGCCTTCGATCCGTTCGAGTCCGGTCCCGTCCCAACCGACGCCACGTCTCCGTTTGAAGTGCCGCCGTATCTGGTGATGTCGCCATCGATCGACGCGGGTCGCTTTCAGGATCGGCAGGGTTTGTTGCAGCGGTTGGACACCCTCTCGCGCGAGTCCGATGCCAGTGGCATGATGACCGGCCTCGACCAGTTTCGCCGCACGGCCCTCGACATGGTCAACCATCCCGTGACGCGAGACGCCTTCGATCTCTCACAAGAGACACCGGAAACTCGCCAGCGTTACGGGAGCCACAAGTTCGGCCAGCGAGCATTGCTCGCCCGACGACTGGCCGAGGCGGGCGTCCCATTCACGCTCGTCAACTTCGCCGACAATCAGGACTGGGACACCCACGTCGGTAACTTCACGTCGATGAAGAACACACTGCTGCCGCGACTCGACCAGGCGGTCTCGACTCTGTTGGACGACCTCACAGAGCGCGGCCTGTTGGACTCAACGCTGGTCGCGATCGTCTCCGAGTTCGGACGCACACCGAAGATCAACACCACGGCCGGGCGCGACCACTGGAGTGATGTCTTCTCCGTCGTACTGACCGGCGGTGGCCTCAAGACGGGACAGGTACTTGGCACGAGCAACGCCCGAGCCGAGATCCCGCAGGATCGACCGATTCACTACAACGATGTCCTCGCCACGATCTACCGCCAACTCGGCGTCGCCACCGACCGAGTCTTCCAACACGAAGGCCGTCCCGTTCCGGTCCTCTACCACGGAACGCCGATCCCGGAACTCCTCTGAGAGGCTATCCGGATAGAAAAGGCTTGTTTTCAGGGTGCCACGGTCACGGCTTTGCGTGGCCGTGCTTCGGTCGTAGTGAAGACACGGCCACGCAGAGCCGTGACCGTGGCACCCAACTCAAAACCTGCGTAACTGTTATGGGCACGCTAATTCTCGGATAGCCTCTAAGGTTCATCCGAGGTTTTTGGGTGATCACAGCGTGGAGCAAAGCAGATGTCTGCCCGATCTTCATCCTGAAGGGATGTCAGCCATTAACCGGGGGGGATCATCCGCGACACCCCCGGAAGAGTTCCAACAAAGTTAT